>JBEGTL010000134.1:0-15757 GCA_041179425.1 Pseudomonadota bacterium
GAGACCCAGGCGAGCGGGTCAGGCTCGAGGTGATGATCGGACGCCGCTACGACGACGAGCGTCACTACCGTGAGCTGTTCCAGCGCGCAGCACGCAAGGCGGCGCAGCGTATGCAGGCGGGGCGAGGATGATCGACCCCATCTACGCCAAGCTCGCCCGGCTTGGCTGCTTTGCTTTTCGATGACGTGTATTCTCAGCACGCGCGTTTCGTCTTTCGCGTGCTGCGTGGAATGGGCGTGCCAGAAGCGCACGTCGATGACGCGCTCCAGGATGTCTTCGTGGTCGTTTACCAACGGCTCAACGAGTTCGACCAGCACGCCCGTGTCACAACCTGGTTGTTTCAGATCGCTCTGCACGTAGCGTCGAACTACCGTCGCAAGAACAAGCGCGCCCAAGCGCACACCCCGCTGACGAACGAGCTGCTCGACCCGCGGCCCTCTCCCCTCGCTGCAGCACAGACATCGCAGCAGAGCGTGGAGCTGTCGGCCTTGTTGAGCGAGCTCGGGGACGACAAGCGCGCGCTGCTGGTGCTGGCTGACCTCGAAGAGATGACGGTGCCCGAGATCGCGGACCTCACCAACACCCCGCTCAACACCGTGTACACACGCTTGCGCCGCGCGCGCGCCGCGTTCGGGGCACTCTGGCAGACGCACAGGCAGACGCATGACGAGTGAGCTTCCCAAAGCTGCGCAGCAGCTGTTCAAAACTGCTGGCCAAGGTCACGAACCGAGCAGAGAACGCCTCGAGCGCAATCGCGTGGCGATCCATGCACGGATCGCCGCCGCTGGGTCGGAGACTGCGCAGTACTCCGCGCACGCGCGCGGACCTCTGTATCGACGAGGAGCGATCTGGAAGTGGAGCGTGTTGTCGGTGTTCGCCGTGTGCGCGGGCCTGCTAGGGCTGCGCGGCAGCGAGCCACCCGACGAGGCGACCAAAGCGGCGCGAAGTGCTGCCATCGCCCCGAGCGCCGATGCAGCTGTGCTCCCTGCCCGTGCCGACCGCGGATCGCTCCACAGTGCCGACAGCGCGCGCGCTGGCTCGCGCGCCGCTCCGTCTGGAGCCCAAGACGCGCACTCGCCGGCGGTGGTAGCGCTCGACCTCGTTTCGCCTGCACAGCCGGCCGCCACACGCCCCCCATCGTCCCCGATCGTGCGCGCGCCCACGAAGCCGACACGCGCCCGGCACGACGACGCCATCGCGGTCGCCGCGAGCGGCTCGAGGCGGGCGACCACGAGCTCTGTGGCAGCCCGTGCAGAGACAGCCGAGCTGCCGCATGCCGAGTCGGTCGGCTCGGAGTCGCCGACAGTCTTTCGACGCTCACAAGCTCAGCCCGAAGATCGGCTAGCGGACGAGGTCAGCTTGATCGCGAGCGCCCGACGCGCGGTCGATCGACGAGACCTCGTCGACGCCGAGCGCGCGCTGGCGCGACATGTGGCGGAGTTTCCCGCGGGTCAACTGCTCACCGAGCGCGTTGCGATCGAGACGCGCGTGCGCTGCCTGGCCGGTGATCGCGTGGGCGCTCGCGCACGCTACCGAGAGCTCGAGCTACTCGGCACGCCGTCCGCGCTACGCCGCGCCGTGCTGCGCGCGTGCGGCGCTGTGTTGAAGCCATGACCGACCGCGGACAGGCCAAGAGGTCGCTGCCCAAGCTCTTGGGAACGGCCGTTCTACTCAGCACGACCAGCGCGTGCGACCAGCGACATCTGGTGATCGGCGCACCTTACGAGGCAAAAGACGCCAGAGCAGAGAGCCGTGATGCCGGCACCCTTTCTGACGATCTCGATGCAGCCCGTGAGCGCGTCCAGCTCGACGCGCAGGTGGACTCGATGCTGGACGCTCGGGCGGACCCAATGTCCGCGCTCACCGCGCAGCTCGCGTTCTTCGAACGTGGTCCAGTGGTGGCACTCATGCCCGGTTGCGATGCGGGCTGCGCCCAACTACGAGTCGACGTGGCGGGGGGAAGCAAACCCTATGCTTTCGTGTGGGACGACGGCGAGACAGGCGCCACCATCAACGTCTGCTCGACAGACCGACACTTGATGGTCGACCCAGACACCCTCCTCTCATACCCTGCCGAACGCACTGTCCGCGTGACGGATGCCAAAGGTGGCATGGGCATCCAGCTGCGCGTCGAGTCTCTCAGCACGTGCTCCTCCGCCACCACGGTCTGCTACGCCTGCCGCCGCCTCGACACCCTCTGCCCGGAGCAAGCGGCGCGCGGAACGGTCGTGCTGCCGCTCGGCACGGAGCGGCCGAGCGGCGCGAATGTGAGAGTTGACCTGTATCTGAAGTGGAGCATGGGAGCCGACGCCGGTTCGCCCGTCGTGCTTTCGGTGAGTGCGAGCCAAGACGGCTGCAACGCGACGCCATCGTCAGAGGGATACGTCCCAGCCTACCTGACCGACGACCCACGGTGACCAAGCGTAACCGTCCAGAAGACCCTCAGCTCGCCAGCGCGATTCTTGTTGGTGACCGACCGGTCGAAGTCGACCGAGCTCGCAGGCTGTCGCACCTGCGAGGAGCGTTAGCGCAAAGCTTCGCAGGTGTGAACGGATGGTTGCCTGCCCCAACATCCATGGCCAGGGCGAGCAAAGCTCAGACCGGTGTGGTCGAGCGCTCGCGAGGAGAGAGCCATGAAAACAATCTGGATCATCTTGGCGCTGACAGTGGCTGGCGTGGGCTGCGCGGACGAGTCGCAACAGGCCGGGCACACAGCGCCGATGAGCGACGGCAACGACCAGCTTCGGGGCCTGACCATGGCGCTGACCGCCGTCGATAGTCAGGGCAGGCAGTATCGGTTGCGCAATGCGACCTTCACCATCCAAACTCCCTACTACAATTTCGACGGAGGAACGTCTTCCTTCGTGACCGTCGCCTCGACCGAGTCCGATCCGAATGCCTACCTGATCACCACGCGACTCCAGCCCAACCTCTACAGCGTCACGCTTGGCGGTGACTGGTACATCGAGCGTTGGGGGCTCTCGGGTCCAGAGCGCGTCGCGCAGTCCGCGTTGCTGACGGACCCGACTCAGTACGTCAATCTCTACTCCGACACCCTGATCGGATTCCGTTTTGGTGTCGATGGTACGGCGATCGACTTTCGCTATGCCGATCTTGCCATCCAAATTTTCGTCGAGCTGCCCGGCGAGCTCTCCAGCGATGGAGGCGTGGTCCTGAGCGACAGCGGCTACCACTGAACCGGAGCGTCGACGACCAACAGACCAGAAGGTCATCGGGACGTAGAGCAAGGTCTTCGCGCTGCGCTGCTTGGCGGTGACGCGAAGCAGTCCATTGCTCTTCTTGGCGAGCTTGACAGCCTCGTACAGCCACGAGGAGTTGACGCCGAAGTCTTCGCAGGCACTGCGCGCTTCCTGAGCGACGAGCGGATCGAGCCTTCACGCAGACATGACAACATCTGATATCGTGGACCGAGCCGAACGGAGCTCGGCACCGACATGCTCCTCATTTTTTGCGGACGATCCCGGCCCTACACCCGGCGCCGCTTGGCAGACGGGGGCCGCGCGTGACCTTGCGAGTGCAAGTCGAGGAGAGAGCCGTATGCCGATGGCCGGCGCCTCACGCTGGTCGCGCTGCTCCTCTACTTCGCCGGGCTCGCTCTGCTCTCGCTCTTCGTCACGGACAAGCCCTGGAGCCACCTGGGGGTGCCGCAGGCCTCTCCCGCGTTTCGCGACCTCTACAACGTGACCTCGGCGCTCGACTGCGCGCGCGCCGGGTTCGATCCACTGCGCAACAACCCATGCGACTTCGGCGCGCGCCCCATGAACTACCCGCGCATTTGGCTCGCGCTCACGGCGCTCGACATCGGCGTCAGAGACACCACCGCGATCGGCATCGGGCTCGGGGTCGCCCTGATCGGCGCGACCATGTTTTGGGTGGGTCGGCTCCGCGCGCGCGAAGGCGCACTGCTCGCCCTGCTCATGTGCTCCCCCTGCTTCATGCTGCTGGTCGAGCGCGGGAACGTCGACGGGGTCGTGCTGATGTTGCTCATGGGCTCCACTGCCCTACTCGCGCGCGGTCGCGTCGCGCGCCGACTCGGGACGCTCATCATGTTGCTTGCCGCCATGCTGAAGCTCTTTCCTGCTTTCGCACTGCCGCTCGTTGCGCTGCGACCCCGTCCGCACCGCTCCACGCTCGCCCTGCCGATCGTCGCGTGTCTCGGCTTCGTTGCCTACTGCTGGCTTACCCTCGACGACCTTGCGCTGATCCAAAAGACGGTCCCGCAGAGCGGCTACGTTTCCTATGGTGCGCCGGCGATCGCACTCAGCGCACTCGGCAGCGCCGAGGGCGGACCGTCGCGCGTAGTCTATCTGGTGACCGTGTTGCTCATCGCGCTGGTCGGTGCGCGCGCCGCGCCCGCGCTCCAAGCGCCGAGACTCGCGCTCGACTCTCGCGCCTCACTCGGCTTTCTCACCGGCACTGCGGTCTACCTCGGCACGTTTGCGCTCGGTACCAATTGGGCGTACCGCCTTTCGTTTCTGGTGCTGCTCGCGCCTCAGTGTTTTTTTTGGTGTCGTGAGACCGGAGCCGCGCGCAGGTACGCAATTGTGCTGTACGGCCTCTTGATCGCCATCTCCTACGGCGTGATGTTCTCGCTCTTGTTTCCGCGGCTGCCGCACGACCTGCACATGGCCGTGCAGATCGGCGTGCACATCCTCACCTGGGCGCTCGCTCTCGGGCTCGGGGCTGTGCTCCCAGGTCAAGTGGTAGACGCGCTCCGGCAGTCGCCGGAGCCCGCCTGCGCTAGCGCCTGAGCAAGAGAGTCGCAGAGCATAGTTCGCTGAAAGAAGAGGCCGGACGCGGCCGACACCGCCAAGACGTCCGGGAGAACGCGTATGAAGAAACGAACTTTGGGAAGTCACGGATTCGAAGTCTCGGCCCTCGGGTTCGGCTGCATGGGCCTGAGCTTTGGTTATGGCCCGGCGCAAGAAAAGCAGGCCGCGGTCGCGCTCCTCAGGCAGGCCTTCGAGCGCGGCGTGACGTTCTTCGATACCGCGGAGGCGTACGGACCGTTCACCAACGAAGAGCTGGTTGGCGAGGCCGTAGCATCGTTTCGAGACGACGTGGTGATCGCTACCAAGTTCGGCTTCAAGGACGGCAACGCCAGGGCCGGCCTGGACAGTCGGTCGAGGTCACGGGCGACCGCTATCCGGCCAGTTTTGCAGCCCTCGTGGGTAAGTGAACGGAGCGGATCCAGAGCGGCCTCGCGATCGCACCCAACGCGCGCGCCTACACGCCGCCGCGCGCCTCCTCGCTCGCACTCGGCCGGGATCGCGACCGAGCTTGCGGTATCATCGAGGATGATCGCGGCAATTCAGGCGCAGCCGGCTGCAGTGCCAAACGTAGTCGTGTGTAGGGACTGACAGAACGGCGCGCGCTACCGTCGCGCATGCGCAAAGTCATGCTTCGCGGTCTGGCGGTCGTTGCCTCGCTCGTGGTAGCCATCCCAATCAGCTTGGTCACGACCTTTGTGTTGTGGCCCCTGTGGAGTTGGGTCGAGCAGAGGCTGGGAATCGAGTCGATCGGTCATTCGGCGCCGGCACAGTGGTGCTTTGTCGCGGCCTATGCCGTGCTCGCGCTCGCGGTGGTGGGCTGTTTTTTGGGGTATGCGTACGCCCAGCGCACGCAGCAGTGAGCGTGTCGGACCGTCCCAAACGACAGGGGCCCGCGAGTCTTACTCAACGATCTGACAGTACTTGGGGAACCCGGTGGGAAGAGTGTCGACCTCGCTCGCGCTCGAACCCGTGCCGTGCCAGTAGAACAGGAGCGGTCCTGGCTTGCTGCCTACCCACATCGTGCCGCTCGTACCCGCGATGTTGAACGAGCCGTTCTTGAGCGTCGGGCAGGCGCCCTTTGCCTTGGGCAGCTTGCTCTCGTCGGGCGTGGTGCCGTTGGGCTTACAGGCGTCATCTCGGGCACGCCCGTGTCCACGATCGGCTTCACGCCGCTGTCGGGGGTCGTCGGCTTGGAGCCCGCGTCTTTGACGCCTGCGTCGACGCCCGGAGACGTGGGGGTCGTGCCTGCATCGCGCCTCTTGCCGGCGTCGATGGGTGCAGGCGAGTCTTCGTCGTCTTCGCTCGCGCCTTCGTCCTCTGCCTCTTCGTCGCTCGCGGTGTCCTCGTCCGCATCGTCTTCGGCGGACGGCGACTTGCTGGAGGAGACGCCTGCGTCGGAGCCGCAGCCACCTGTCAGATCGGACAACAACAGCGCCAGCCCGAAAACGGTGCGGTGCTGAAAGGAAGAGAATCTATGTGTGCAGCAGCCCATGATCCACCTGCGCCAGCACACGATTGAGGAAGGGTCGTGCTGGCGAGGCCAACTGTCGCAACCTGCTACGAGGTCGAGCTATCGACAACGGAGCCATTCTCTGACCCTGCGCAGCCACGCCGCAGCAACACGGCAGATCTCCGCCGCGAGCATCTGGGTCTGACTATGTGCACAAAGCGGTCGGTCTGTTCGTTGCTCGTCGGAGCGCTCAGCGCGCTCGCGTGCGAGCGAAAATCGCCGCAAACGAGGGTTAAATCCCCACTACGACAGACTGCTCGGAGGCGACTGCACAACGCTCGGCAACGCAGCCGACGGAACACTCGGCGGCGCAACAGTCGACGACTTACCGCTTGACGCCAGAAAGCTGCGAGGTGGCGGCACGAGCGACTCGGTCGAGCGCGTCAAGTAGGCGATAGTCATCCGCGCAAGCAACCGAGGCCGCACCCGCCGCACCAGCACTGCTACGACTCGATAGCGCGCTCGCGCCCGGCGCGGTGTCAGGAAAGCGCGAGGCTGACTGGATGATGGCCTCGAAGCTGAGTGTTCCGTCTCCGCTGAGGGCATCGAGAAGAGCTCGTGGTCTCAGGGGCAGGCGCCCGCCTTGTAGACGCCGTGGCCCGCGAGGGCTGCTTCGCAAACACCGCGCGTCCGCCGCTCCCGAGGGATCCCCAAATTTTGGCGCGCTCGACCCACACACACGAGATGTGCCGAGAAAGGTCTCTCTCATGAACGAACATTTCGCATGGCCGCGACGAGCTCTGCCTTGGGCCCTCCTCTTCTGGTGTCTGAGCGTGCTCGCTTGCGGCGACGACGGCGGCGCTGCCCGGCACGATCTCGACGCCGCCACGGCGCTCGACTCGACGCTGAACGACGCGACTCCGAACATTGGGCCCTCGGAAGCGTCCGTGGGCTCGGACTCGGCGGCCATCGCCTCCGGTGCCTGCGCTGTGATTGCCAGCTCCCGGATCGCAATCCCTAGCGACTTCGAATCGTCGTTCCCCACGATCCGGCGCATGCTCGGAGGCTTCGTGGTGAGCGCCGGGCAGCGCTGCAACCAGGATCACGATGTGCTGTTCTCGCTCGCCCCCGGCAGCGCGTCACGGCTTCAGGTTCCCTCGATGAATGGCGTTGGGTTGTGCTCGGTCCCTGTCGCGGACGACAGCAATCACCCCGCAGTGATTGCCACGACCTGGGTGTCCGTGCCCCCCGGGGACGGATCGGCTGGATCTGCTAACGGCCACGGTGTGGCGCGACACACCGCCTGCTTCCGGCGCTTCGCAGACGATCGGCGAGGCCTACTTTCGCGGCACCGTTCAGCACGACGGCGCGTCTTCCTTCGACGGCAAGCGCGCCGTAGTCACGAGCGGGCACGTGGTTGTCGACCAGCCAGAGGCAATCATGGTCGGCCTCGACGGCAAACGAATCGGGGAGGTCACGAGCTTCGGATTCGAGAACGACTCTGCGCATTTTGACTGTCTGAGGGTCACTCCCACGGATCACGGCGCCGTCGTCAGCGTGATCGACAGCGACAGCGGCGACGTCCTGCGGCTGGTGGAGCTCGGCGCGGACGGCGCAGCGGTACAGACGATCGTCCACCCGGCCGCCCACGGCGCGGGCTGTCCGCTCGTGGTCTCGTCACCCACCGCGGTCGTGGTCGCACTGCCCCGTGCCGACGGCTCCTTTCAGGTCGTCGAGCTGTCGGCAGGGCAGGTGCACGAGCTGCCTGCTCCGTCCGCGCCCACCGGGACCCCACGCTGGATCCGTAAGACGACCGAGGGGGGCTTGCTATGGCTCGAGGGCACCGAGGCGCGCACGCTGCGCATGCTGCACGTCTCCACGGCCGGCACCACGCGCGTGCTGGCCGCCGACCTCGGGTCCGCCATCGCGCTGTCAGGCGAGGCCGGCCGCCTGTTTTTGATTCGAGCATTCACGTCTGGCACGCAGCCGATCGACGAGCTCGCTTGCGAGCTGCTCTAGCTAGTGATCAGCACCAGGGTCGAGCCGGCGCTGGTCTGCACGCTTTACTCCGAGTGGGTGATCACGCTTCGTGACGGCGAGCTTGCGAAGCGTGCTGCGGAGCATCGCGCCGCTGACGAGCTGGAGAGGGAACGACAAGAGAAAGACCAGCGCGCGTGTCGCTGAGAGCGACGGGCTTTTCGGTCGGGCACCCACGATGAACGCGCGGAGCCTCGATCACATCGGCCACACCGAGGTCGTTCAGCTTGCGCTTCCCCTTCTCGAAGAAGAGCACAAACTCGTAGCGCGAGCGGTAGTGGTAGCCCATTCCGATCTGCTTCTTGTCCCAGACGAGCGGCTTCCAGAAACGGAACCCGGCGCGCTCGCCTGCCGGCTTCGCCACAAACATCGTTTCCTGATCACAGAGCAGGTACAGATGAGAGTCGCGACGTAGTACTCGGTACAGCGCCGCGAACAGCTCATCGAGGCGCGCGTTCGGGAAGATGGCGAACCAGTCGTTGCTGGAACTTGAAGCTCGACAAATCGAGTCGGGATCGGCGCGCACATGACGTTCCAAAAGATCAACATCGAGGACTACCGCCGCTTCATCGAGTTGGAGGTTTCGTTAGCCGAACATGCGCTGCGGTCCGGCCTTTCCTCACTGCGGGGCTACAACTTCGCCGACAAAGGTAGCTTCTTCTCCGCGATGTTCATGCTCTCGATCGGCTTGGAGAGGATCAAAAGGCTCTCCTTCGTTTTCCATTCCTTTCAGTCGTTGGATCGATTGCCAACCGATGACGAGCTCAAGAAGCAGCTCGGTCACATGCCGACGACATCTTTCGAGGTCGCGCGTGAAATTGCGCGTCGTCGATGTTCCGATGTTTCTCAAGATTGCTTCGACGATCCACACGTTCGCAGGGCGTTGGAGCTGCTCGATCAAGACGGCGCCCTACCCCGCAGCGCAACGTAACACTTCTTCAGCGAAGTCCGTGATCGCGCGGCGCAGGCCCGAAGGGCGGCACGGACGGCGGCACGACCGACGCGGGCGGCGGCACCACCACCGCGACCGACGCGGGCACGCCTGCCGCTGGCGACGCGGGCTGATTCCTTCGCACTTGGACGTAGGTGCGCGCTCATGACTTGGAGGATAGTCCGTACAGACGGCACCTTACCCCGCAGCGAAACGTAACGCGTCTTCAGCGATCTCCCCCCAAGGCGTCAGCGCAGACCCAAAGGGCCGAACGGCGGCTCTGTCTCGTCGTCGTCCACGCAGCCAGAGCTGACTGTTTCGCGTCCTCGATGCAAGTAGCGCGAGCGAGCACGTCAACTCGCGTCCTCAGCGGCCCCCGAGCAAAACTGACCCGGACCTGAGAGGTCTGGATGGCCCCGTGCGCGCAAAGCGTACCGGGGCCCATCCTTTTCCGTCACCAGTGTTTCCCGAGGGCCGCTATCGCCACCGCCGCACCGAACGATTTCGCAGACAGGGCGAATCTGCTGACTCGAAGGAGGGTGTGCAGACCTACCCCCGGTAGTCAGTGGGCAACCCGCCGGCAGCCCGTCTGACAACTTCATCGCATGCCAGACATGACTGACGAACCGACCTTTGTGCGGCCTATGATCTGCGATGGCCGGTGCCTCTCAGAATCCGTCGTTGCCTCTCAGAATCCGTCGTTGCTGTTCGAAGAAGGTAGGAGACTCATGCGAAGGGCATTGGCCGCAGTTGTATGCACGATATCGACGACATTGGCCGCCGCAGGTTGTGCTGACAACGGCAACAACACCGGCATGATGAGCGGAAACGCTCAGGACGACCCGCCCAGCCAGACCACCGCGGAAGCGGGGACTCGCCCCGGAACCGTGGCCGACGCGGCTGGCACGCGTCCGACGGGCACTCGCGGTGATGCGTCGTCGCAACGCGGCCCCGACGCCACGACCCCCACCACTCCGACAACGCCAGAGACGCCAGCGACGCCGGAGACGCCGGCGACGCCGAACGACGGCACGATGACGGTCGCGGACTGTGCGGCACTGCCGGAACCCAAGGGTGCCGGCAGCGCACGTGCGGTCGTCGTCGACGCGGCGCAAGTGTCCGGCATGATCCACTCCATCCAGGGCGCTCACTGGGACCCGGGCGCCGCGAGCGGTGCATTGAGCAAGACCTACAAGGACATCGGCGTGGACATGATCCGTACGCACGACGCGTGCGGTATTCAGGGCTCAGGCTGCGGCGACGTCGATGGGCCCGGACGCGGAAAGATGGTCCCGAACCTGATGGCCGATCCTGCGCTGGAAGCGAGCTATTCGTTCGCGGCCAGCGACGCGATGATCAAGAACATCGTCGACACCGGTGCGGAGGTCTTCTTCCGCGTGGGCCGCAGCAATATTTCGGGCAGCGGTACCGTGCCGCCGAACTTCGACAAGTATGCCGAGTTCGTGAAGCACATCGTCATGCACTACAACAAGGGTTGGGCCAACGGCTTTCGGTACGGCATCAAGTGGTGGGAGATCTGGAACGAACCCGACTTCACGCCTTTCTGGTCGGGCACTGGCGCGCAGTACCTCGAACTTTACGGAAAGGTTGCCCGCGCGATCAGGGAGGCGGACAGCGAGGTGCTCATCGGCGGACCCGCGAATGCTTCGTTCAACGACATGCGGAGCACGCGCGGCTCGCTGATGAAGTACGTGGTCGACAACAAGCTGCCGCTCGACTTCTTCAGCTTCCACAAGTACACGAATCACACCAACGACCCGTACGAGTTCAAGCGCATGGCGGAGGATCTCATCGCCGAGCTCGCGAAGTATGATCTGACAAAGACGGTGATCGTGAACTCGGAGTTTTGGACTTCTCTGATCGGCGACTCGGTCATCGGCGGACAAGCTGGTCAAGCGGCCTTCCTGGCACAATCGCTGATTTACCAGCAACCAGTTGTCGCCAAGTCGATGCACTACGGCCGTGTCAGTAGTGGAAAGACCAAGCTCGGTGAGGCGTTCTCCCAGATCTCGAAGCTGAACGCCACTCCTCGCAAGCTATGCCACAAGACTCAGGCGGGTGAGGACAACGGATTCGCAGTCCTGGCCGGCCGCGGCGAGACCGACCACAAGCTACAAGTCGCTATCGCGAGCTACCGCGTTCCCGCGAACTTGATGGGTCCTAGCACGCTGGAGGAAGACATCAGCGTGACGATCATGTCCTATCTACCGCGCCGAACAATCATGTATCCGAGCACGAAGGGCTACGAGCTCACGATCAAGAACATCCCAGATTCCTGGGGTGACGTCACCGTAGAGACGTACCGCGTCGACTCTGCGAACACGAATATGATGCTGAGCACGAAGACGGTGAAGGCGAGCGAACGAATGCAGGGCAGCTTCACCGTGCAGGGCGCAGGCTGGGGTGCGACTCAGGGTGCGGAACAAGGGGTCGACCTCGTAGTCGTCACGGGTCAGTGAGGGTAGTGAGGCGTTCTCGCAGCATGCGCTACGAATCCACCGACTCAGCGAGTGAGCTCGCTGATCGCGGACTTCCTGCGCGCAAGCGTCGGGTCCAGGCAGCAGGCTGTCCCTCAGCACGGGCAGTAGAACTGCGACCTGCACTTGGTGCGCATGCTCTCGAGCCGCAGGCCCAGCGTGGTCTGCACCAGCCCGACCGTGTACACGCAGCTCGTGTTTCCGTCGTCGCTCGACACTTCACACGTGTCGCCCTGACACGCGATCTCGTGGCGATGTGAGAACGGTATGGTGGGCGGCATCGCCTTGTCCCCGACCCGCTTTTCGCGCTGGATGTTCTCCGGCGGGGTCGGCGTCATGTTCCCGTCTTCATCCTGGAAGACCTCCGAGACGTCCTCGCGTAGCTCGTGCTCGTGGTAGCGCTTCGCGTCCTTGACCCAGGCGGCGAGCGGCAATCGATCGGCGCTCTGCCCGAGCTTGCACAGCGTGTGCAAGGCGTGCGCGCGCGTATCCATCAGTTCGAGGTTTTCGATCCGTGCCTGCTCGCCGTGCGCGCTCAGCACTCGATCGGCCAGCCGCCCCACGTAGCAGTCGTCGTCGTTGCTGAGCTTGGCGAGGATGCTCAGCTCGCTCTCCGATAGCGTGCCCTCCGACGGAGCGGGATAGAGCTTGGTAAAGATGTCGCGGCGGATGGTCTCGGGGGCTTCGCCCAGCTCGCTGGTCGGGAACTCGTCTTCGGCCACAGCGCGGAGTAGGTACGCGTGGTCGAGCGCCGGGTCCATGTGCTGGAGTGCCTCAGGGAGCTTCAGCTTCTCGTAGACCGTGATGAGCTCGGCATTGCCGAGCCCTGTGAGGTGCGTCCGCGCGATCTCCGGAAAACGCCGACCGGCCTCCAGCAACAGGCCGACCCGGCCCTTGGGCGATCCGCTCTCGGACAGCGTGAGGACCTTGTGTGGAAGGTCGCTCGTCTCGAGCGGGAGGCGCTGTGTGTCGCGCTTGGCCACCGGCATCGGCAGCTCGAGCAGCATACGCAGCTCACGCCGGGTGGGAGAGGTCTTGCCGGCAACCAGCACGTCCAGTGCCCACTCCAACAGCTGCCTGCGCAGGCACGGGTCCGCGAACGTGGCCGCCGCGTCGAGCGCGCGAAAGCGTGGCACGTCGACGCCGCACTCGTAGTCAACGTCGAACGTCGAGCACGCGAGGTTGCCATCGGCGACCAGCGCGCGGCTCATCGGAATGCGGATCGCAGGGTCGTCGGGGATCGCCGCGAGCACCTTGGTGTAGTTCGAGCCCGTCGGCGCGAGTGCCCGCCAGAGTGCGAGCGCGTCGTCGCGGGTGGCGGGAGGCCGAAAGCCTTCGGCGGCGAGTGTGCCCTCGCTGGGCGCGTCGTCCCAGCCCACCTGACTGTCGAGCATGTCCTCGCGCACGATGCGCAGCACGCCCTGCCCGTCGCGCCACAGCTTGAGCAGCTTGCTGCCGTGGTCGCCGTAGTCCCCGCCGCGCCAGCGCTGCAGAAAGCGCACCTCGACCACGCCGGGCTTGAGTCGTGCGCCCACGTCGAGCCAGCTGGTGACGGTTGTGCGTTCGACCTTGACCGTTGGCGCGGGAGACAGCGCGAACAGCCCTGCACGCTCTCGCTTCCAGCCGGGTAGCCGCAGCTCGCGTGCCTTGTCTTGACGATGGCTGCGCTTGACACCGATGAAGTGTTTGGGGTCGTAGAGGCTCAGATAGCCCTCCAGATCGCCCTTGTTCTGAGTCTCCAGCCAGCGTGCGACGAGCTTCTCGGCATCGGCGCGCAGCCGCGCGGGGTCCACCGGCTCCAAGACCGCCCCGGGCTCGCCCTCGACATCGCGCGTGACCACCATGGCGCCGGCATCTTGCGCCACCGGGACCTTGGCGCGCTCACTGCAACCGGCGGCGACCAGCAGCAGCGCGCCAGCTCGAACGTGCAGGCTAGCTCTCATGTGCGCAGCGTAGTGCCATACACGCGCCTCGACAGCACCGAACCACCCCGACCGGTCAGCTGGCTCGGGCTTCAGCCACAACGCGCGCCGCTTCCTCGGCCTGATCGACGACGATGACAAGCCGCTCGAGAGTCGCAACCGCCATCGTCTGCAAGCATTCTATGGCACGCTGCCGAAGCCCAGCTGGTTGTAGTGGAGCATCCAGAACACGCGCGGCTGCACACGCCGTCGTTGTCAGCGCGAACGGCGTTCGCTACCGTCGAACGGTTGGTGCATGGCGTAGGTCATGGTTTCATGCAGGAGAGGTAGTCGTGGTGTCGAAGACTTGGCTCGTGTGTTGCGCCTGCTGCCTCGCTGCTTGCACGGACAGCGCTCCCGAGCAGGGCTCCGACGCGAGCGATGCGTCCGCTCCGGCGCAGCAAGCAGACGCCGGACCCGATGCAACCTCCGGGCTTCCGCCATCCCGTGCAGATGCCTCGACGTTGGATGCACGCGTGGTCGAAGCCGGCGCGCCAGATGCTGCCGCGCCCGGCGACGGCGCCAGCGCGTATGCGGACGCTGCGAGCGACGCAGGTACGAGCGCGAGTGGAGGCTGCACGGGCGCGGGCTTTCTGCTCTGTGAAGACTTCGAGGGCGCAACCGATGGCGCGCTGCCGTCCGGCTGGACGGTCCTGTCCGGCTGGGGTGGCGGCTCGCCGCCGAAGGTGGTGTCCGCGGAGCGCCACAGCGGCGCGTACGCCCTCGAGACCGGCATCGCGTCCACTGGTCAGAGTCGCGTGCAGCACAGCTTGTCCGCACTCGGCGCCGCTGCGAACAAGCACTGGGGCCGCATCTTCTACAAGGCGAAGACACCGGCGCCTCCGCCGAGCTCGGGCGTGCTGCACAACACGCTGGTCGCGCTGCGCGGTACCGACGAGTCGCGCGTGGTCGACACCGTGATCAACACCGCCGGCGCCCACCAGTTTCTCTACAACATCCCGGATGACAGCTTCGGCAAGGGCACGAACTACGACTACCACTCCTACGACGGCGCTTGGCACTGCGCCGAGTGGTACGTCGACGCAGCCGCCAAGTCCTATCGCTTCTTCTTCGAAGGCAAGGAGGTCACGTCCATCGCCTTCAGCGATCAGGCCGGAGCGCATCTCGGTATGTTCACCAACATCGCACTCGGCTTCATCGGCTATCAGATGCCCGTCACGCCGTACGAGGGCTGGTTCGACGATCTCGCCCTGGACGAGAGCCGCATCGGCTGCGAGTGAGCTCGAGCAGGCTGCCGAGTCGCCGATCAGAGTCTCGGGTCCCGCTCGCTTCGCCCCGCTCGCGCACTACAGCTCGACGGCCAGCACGGGTGTGGCCGGGTCGATTGTCGACGAGCACGAAGTCGCCCGCTGCCTGGAAGTCCTCGAGCAGGCCACCAAGCGTGGTCAGGTGCGTGTCGCCGATGCTCGACGAAGAGTTCGTCTCGCTTGCTGGAGACGACCCGGAGCGAGCGTAGGCCGAGGTGTTCGCCCGTCGTGACGGCGCACATCGAGCCACGTGGTCTTCGTTGAGGTCAACGCATGCTGTCTGTTTTTCGTGCGCGCGCCCGAGGCACCCGCCCGCTCGGGTTCACCTTGATCGCGCTGATGATGGTTGTCGCGACCCTCGGCATCTTGGCCGTCGTCGCGATCCCCAAGTACATCAGCTACGTCTACAAGTCCAAGACGTCCGAGGCGGTCGGCTTTCTGAGCGAGATCGAGGCGCACCATGAGTCTTGTCGAGCAGACTTTGGTCAGTACTGTGGCGTGTCCACCAGCGAGACCGACTGGTACCCGAGCAACAATCCGGGCAACCAGCCGCAGACGTAGGACCCGGCCAGTGCGACGGCGCTGAAGTGGGCGCAGCTGGGTGCACAGCCACCAGGCAACAAGGTGTTGTTCAGCCACGTCCGCGTCGCGGGCGCGCCCGGTGCTGGCAACGTGCCGGGCTGGGGCAGCGGTCTTGGTTCTCGACCTCCAAGAACCACTGCGGATCGGAGCCTCCACGCAAGATGTTGATGGACATGGTTACGCCGTCCTGCGTGATCTTTCGCCCGGGCGGCGAGACAGCGAGCTCACAATCTTCTT
>JBEGTL010000135.1:0-15677 GCA_041179425.1 Pseudomonadota bacterium
AGGTCGAGCTTCCTGGCTACGCGACCTACATGGACAAGACTCCGCGCCGACTGGTGCCCGGCGTGTGGTAGCCGCACCTATCGCTCGAGGGCGCACGTAGGCCCCGGCAGAAATGGCGCCATCTTCGAGGGGCCATCGAGTTCGAGCTAAGCTCGAGGCGAGTGCCAGACAACACTGAAGTACGTTCCGTGGACAAACCGCGCGGCAAGGTCACATCGCTGCTGGGTCTGTCCCGCTTCTTTCGCCCCTACCGCGGGCGCCTTTTGCTGGCGGCCATCTTCCTCGTGCTGTCGGCGCTCACCACGCTGGCCTTCCCGTTTGCGCTGCGCACGCTCATCGACAAAGGTTTTGTCGCGCCTGCCGGCGACGACCCCGGCGCGCGTGTGATGGCGCTGCGCGAGCACTTCGTCGGACTGTTTACGGTCGCCGTCGCCTTCGCCGTGTTTGCCGCCGCGCGTTTGTACACCGTCACCTGGATCGGCGAGCGCATCACGGCCGACCTGCGCAATGCGGTCTACCGTCACGTCGTCGCGCAGAGCCCTGCGTTCTTCGAGAGTGCCCAGAGTGGTGAGGTGCTCTCGCGGCTCACCACCGACACCACGCTCGTGCAGACCGTGGCGGGCGTGAGTCTGAGTATGGGCCTACGCAGCGCGGTCACGGGCATCGGTGCCTTGGTCATGCTCACGGTCACCAACCTGTCGCTGACCGCGGAGCTGTGGGGGCTGATCATTCTGATCCTGTTTCCCTCGACCTACTTCGGCCGCCGCGTGCGCAAGCTGAGTCGAGACAGTCAGGATCGTGTCGCCGACTCGAGCGCGATGGCCGCCGAGATCCTCAACGCCATCCCGGTAGTCCAGAGCTACGCACAAGAAGCGCGCGAGGCCGACCGCTTCGACGCGTCCACCGAGCGCGCCGTACGCACCGCGCTGCGCCGCACGCGCGTGCGCTCGTTCTTGGTTGCGTTCATGGTCACCGCCACCTTCGGGGCGCTGCTGTGGAGCCTGTACTCGGGCACGCAGGCCGTGCTGCGCGGCGACCTGAGTGCAGGCAGGCTCGGCGAGACGGTCATCTACATGATCATCCTGGTCAACAGCGTCGCCGTGCTGTCCGAGACGTACGGTGACTTCTTGCGCGCCGCGGGTGCGAGCGAGCGCCTGCTCGAGCTGCTCGCCGCACGCTCGCCGATCCAGGAGCCCGAACACCCACGAGCCCTGCCCAGCGTGGTGTCAGGCTCGTCGGTCGAGCTCGTCGACGTCGACTTCCGCTACCCATCCCGCCCACAGCACCCCGCGCTCTTGCGCTTCAGCCTGAAGGTCGCGCCGGGCGAGACGGTGGCGCTGGTAGGCCCGAGTGGCGCGGGCAAGAGCACCGTCCTGCAGCTGCTCCTACGCTTCTACGACACCACACGCGGCGAGGTGCGCGTCGACGGTGTACCGGTCACCCAGGCGTCGCTCGCCCAGCTGCGCGAGCGCATCGCCATCGTCCCGCAAGACAGCGTCATCTTCTCTGCCAACGCGTTCGACAACATCCGCTACGGCGACCCCAGCGCGAGCGACGAACGTGTCATCGCCGCTGCCAAGGCCGCCCACGCCCACGACTTCCTCGAGCGCCTCCCCGAGGGTTACCGCACCTACCTGGGCGAGCGGGGCGTCCGCCTCTCAGGCGGCCAGCGCCAACGCATCAGCATCGCGCGAGCCATCCTCAAGAACCCACCCTTACTCTTGCTCGACGAAGCGACCAGCGCGCTGGACGCAGAGAGCGAGCGAGCAGTGCAGCTGGCCTTGGAGTCCGCGATGTTGGGCCGCACCACGATCGTGATCGCCCACCGCCTGGCCACGGTCCAAAAAGCAGACCGAATCGTGGTCATGGAAGCAGGCGAGATCATCGACAGCGGCACACACGCCGAGCTCACAGCCAGAGGCGGCCTCTACGCCCGCCTCGCGGCGCTGCAGTTCCAAGTGGGCTCTGCTCCGTCTTAAGCGCGCGCTCAAGTCCAGAGCTCGCCAGGATTGGAAACAGGGGTGCATGGGTCGCGAGGCGCGTCGCGAGGCGCTGCCGGTTCTGAGCACCGCCCGGAGCGTACTCCTGCACGTGAGGACGGAGCGCAGGAAGCGGTGGCGCCTCGCGGCCCAGGCGCCCCTGTTTCAGGCGGGGACGGGGGCGTGGGCGTGTGTGGCGGGCTTGTCGCCGAACACGAACTTTGGCTTGAACTGCACCAGCAACGCCGGAAGCAAGATCAGCCCGCCGAGCATACTCATGGTCATCCAGAACAAGAGCAGCATGCCCATCTCGGCCTGAAAGCGCAGGAACGAAAAACGCCAGAACGCCAGGCCAAACGCCATGGTGAGCCCTGTAACGAGCACACCCTTGCCGGCGCCCTGCACGCCTTCACGCACCGAGTCCACCACGCCGAGCCCGCGGTGATAGGCCTCTTGGATGTTCTCCACCACGTACAGTCCGTAGTCCACCCCGAGACCGACGCCGAGCGCCACGACCGGAAGCGCGTTGACGTCGAGACCGATGTGGAGACCGCCCATGAGGGCGTAGGTCATGTAGTTGGAGCAGACCAGCGGCAGGAGGAACATCAGACCGCCGAGCACCGAACGGTACGCCAAGAAACAGCACAAGAACACCGCGCCAAACGCGGCGAACGTGATGCGGGCGTCCAGGGTCGCCACTTCTTCGTTGATCGCCGCGAGCAAGCCGCCGTAGCCGCCGGCGAGCCGGAACTTGGCGCCCTTCATCGGATGCGAGTCGATGAACTGCTTGGCGTGCGCGATCACCTTGCGCAGCGTCTCGCCCTTGTGGTCGCGCAAGAACAGGCTGATGTTAGCGTTTTTGCTGTCGGGTGTGATGTAGCGCGTTAGGTCGCCCGGCTGGCCGGCCGTGAAGATCATCTCGAGGAAGAACGCGGACTGCTCGCGATCGTCCGGAATAAGCTCGAACTTGGGGTCATCTCCGTGATAAAGCGACACCACGCCAGGCAACAGGTCGGCGATGGACGATGTGGCGCCGACCTCGTCGAGCGCCTCCATGTGGCGTTGAAACGCTTCGATGTTGCCCAGCACCTCGGGCTTCTTGGTGGTGTCGTGGGACTCGCCCTCGACCACCACGGTGAGCTCTTCGGTGTTGGCAAAACGTTTGGCGATGGCGTCGGTGTCGAGGTTGTAGCGCGAGTCGGGCCAGAGCATCGGCGTGCCGGGGTGGACGTCGCCGACGACCAGGTTACGCGCGAGAAAGAACGAAGCTCCCATCACACCGAGGACCACCAAAAAAATCCAGCGCCGCGCCGGGCCGGTGCAGAAGTCGCTCAGCTTGGCCAAGAAGCTGTCTACGACGGACACCTTCTTCACCTTCTTGTGTTCCGGCACGGGCAACAGCGAAAGCAAGATGGGGGAGAGCACCATGCCGCTGAAGAAGATAGACATCAGCCAAAACGAGCCCATCAGCGCGAGCTTCTGGAGCAGCGGGATCGGCGCGATGTAGACCAGGGCGATGCCGAGGATGTCGGTGAGGATGGCAATGGTGCCGGGCTTGAACAGCGCGATGGCCGTCATTCGCGCCGCCTCGGTCCGGTCTTGCACCTTCTCGTGCTCGTCAAGAAATCGACTCACGAACTGCACCGTGTGCGACAGCGCGCGAGCGGTGATGATGAACGGAATCACCAACACCAGCGGGTCGAAGTTCTGCTTGATCAGCCCCAAGAAGCCGAAGCCCATGATTGCAGAGAACAGCGCCGCAATCGTCGGCGCCACAACGCCCACCAGGTTGCGGAAGTAGATGAACAACACCATCAGCATGGAGACGATGGTGACCAACATGATCACGCCGAGCCGAGGCGACTGGACGGCGATGTCACCGAGCAGAATGGGTCGACCGATCACGTTGATCACAGTGTTTGCGTCCGACTCCTTCTTCACCAGCGCGTCGATGGCCTGGTAGATGGCCTTGGGCTGCAGGTTGTTCTCGAAGAAACCGGCTGCGATGATGGTGGCCTTCTGATCGAGGGACACCAGCGAGCCGTAGTAACGTCGGCTCCCGAGAATGGTGCGCTGAAGGTCGTCGATGCCCGCTTGGTCGCTGGGCACCTCGGGCCACATCACGGGCACCGATCGGATGCCGGCGACGGCATCGATCTTCTGCACCTTGACCTTGCGCTGGGCGAGCGAGATCACCTGGTAGTTGTTCACGCCAGGCAGCAGCTCCATCGCGCGGCTGATGCGCTGCACCTTCTCCAGCGTCTTCTGGTTCCAGATGGTGCCGTCTTTGACCTCGACAGAGACGAGGACCCGGCTCGCACCTCCGAAGATGTCGCTGTATTTCGCGAACGTCTCCACGTAGGGATGCGTCGAGGGGAAGACGTCCGTGGTCCGGCTCTCGACCACCACTTGGCGCGCCTTGGCTCCCATGAACACGGCGACCGCCAGCAAGCCGGCGAGCACGAGCCAGCGCTGGCGGAGAATAAAGCTGCAAAATGCTTCGGTCACGTCGTCACTCCCCCGAAATCAGCGTCTGCGTTTTGGCGCCATCGCGGGTGCTGAGCACGAATGCTCTTCCGCCGACAATCACACCTTGTCCCTTGCCATCCAGCCACGCGCCAGCGAGCCACGAGTGTACGTCTGTCTTTGCGAGGCTCAGCGGACCCTCGCCGCTGCGTGCCAACACCGTACCGGCCGCACCGACCACGACGGCCCGCTGCGCGTCGGCGAACACGCCGAACAGGTGTTCGATGGTGCCTGTCGGGAGGGCCGCCCACGTGGTGCCACCGTCGGTCGACTCGATCGCGGTACCGTCTGCGCCTACGGCCAAGAGGCGCGTCGGAGTCACGACCGCCACGCTGTAGAGCAGTCGGTCGGTGCAGCTGTTCTGGCGCTTGAAGGTCAGGCCGCCATCGTCCGTGCGCGCGACCAGTCCGAACTCGCCCACCAGGTAGCCTTGCTGGTCGTTCACGAACTCGACGTCGGTCAGGCGCGCCTCACCGATGGAGTCCGCATTGTCGCCCCCGCCAGCGGGACCGCCCGTGCACGTGGGCGCGTCAGCCGGCAGCTCCGCTGCGTAGCTGGAGCGCGACCAGGTCTTGCCGTGATCCGTGCTGCGCACGATGATTCCGAAGTCGCCAACAGCGACGATGGTGCCATCACCGAGCACATCCACGCTGAACAGACTGGGCTTCTCCTTATCGACGTCGACCACTGTCGACGTCCAGGTGTCCCCCTTGTCGGCGCTCATCAACACGACGCCCGAACGACCCACGATGGCGCCTTCGCCTTTTGCATTGAAGGCCACGGAGAACAGCGCCTCGTCGTGCTTGACCACGTTCATGCTCTCGAACGTCTTGCCGATATCGCGCGAGCGCAGCACGCGGCCGGGATGACCCACGACGAACAAGCGGTCTCCCACCGAGGTCACGTCGTAGAGGCGATCGCGATGCGAGAGCATACGCAGCTTCTGCTCCGCCCGTGCCGGCGTGATGGCGGAGGACCCGAGGCTCAACAGACCCAACACGAACGTGGCGACGACATGAGGTCGCATGCTTTGCTCCTGGACGAATGACAAAAGCGCGCCGGCTGCGCGTCGATGCGGAGCCGGCGGCGCGAGGGCGAGAGTCGACCTCAGTGACCGCGCTTCTTGAGGTTGCTAACGGAGAACTGAGCTGGGTCGAGCTTGCCGTTGATCGTGACCTTGCGCATCGTCACGGCCGAGGCGTGCTCTGCCTGCAGGTCGATGGCCAGAGCGAAGCCCGGCATCATGGGCTTGCTGTTGGCATCGGTGGAGGGGTTGCCGCCGCCAAGGATGATCTTCCAGAGCTCACCCTTCTTGTCGTACGCCTCCTTGTACGGGATGGAAAACGTCTCCGCGTCGACCATCAGCAGCATGCGGCTGTAGGGGTAGTCGGGGATCTTGGGCGTGACCTCGAGCAGGTAGACCGGCCGGGGCTGCCAGTCGACCTTGGGGTTCCAGTGCGGCGCGTTGTCGACGTCAAACACCGCCTTCACGTCTTTGCCGTACTTCGCGTTCGCGACCGTGGGCAACAACATGGTCTTCTGGCCGACGATCTTCCAGTTCATCCACTCGGCCGCACCGAGGTAGCCGCCGACGTCCTCGTAGAGGAAGTCGGTCGCGTTCCACGAGTCACCACGGGTGCCGAAGCTCTGGCGCAGGACACGACGCATCGCGGGCACGTACACGTGGCCGGTGAGGTCGACCGGGTCGAGCGAGTTGAAGTACAGCGCACCAAAGCCCTGCTTGTCGTACGGCTCGAGCGCGAGCGTGATGGACACGGCGCGCGTGCGTTCGGCGGCGAACTCGGGGATGGTGGGCCTGGGGTCGATGTCGGTACGGTTGGCCGTGCGCATGCTCAGCCAGTGCCAGTACTCGGTGGTCTCGATGCCACGCTTGCCGGAGATCCAGGTCACGTCGTAGAAGCGGTCGGCGTCGTCCCCGGTGTACGTATTGAGGAAGTTGTACGCGAGCTGCAAGCCGTCCTTGGGCTTGGGAAAGGGCAGACCGCCGATGTAGCCGCTCCAGCCAGCCTTGCGGTAGTCCTTGCCCACATCCCAGGCCTTGGTCTTGCCCATGTTGTCGTTGGTGGCCTTGATGTAGGACAGCGACGGGCGGATGGGCGTGTAGGCCGCGATCTTCATCTTGAGCTCGTACTTGCGCACGAGCGTATCGAGTCCGGGCGGCAGCAGCGCCTTGACCTGATCGACGTTGGCCTTGGTGATCATGGTTCCCACAGGAATCTTGAGCGCAGTCAGATCGGGCTTGAAGCTTACGGACTCGCCCCAGTTCTGCGCCGTGATCGTGGCGCCGTCTGCCTGCGCCGACATCAACAGCCCACTCGTGCCGAGGCCAACGACTGCTGCCGTAGAGAGCAGTGCAGTCTGCAAAAGCTTTCGTCGTTTCATCGAGATACCTCCCTTAGAAGAGAACCGTGACAGACGCGTGCAGCTCGTCACGGTCGCGGAACAAGCCAATGTCGCGATACGGGTTCTTTCCGATGAAGTCGGTGGCCATGACATTCACTCGGTAGTGCGGACCGACTCGGAAACCCAGGTCGATTGAGTAGTATCCGCTGTCCTTGTAGTAAGGATTGATGATCCAGACACCGGTCAGACGAGGCGTAAAGATGCCGTTCAAGTAGGTAGTCGTGGCGTAGGCGACAACCGTGTACGAGTGCTTCTGCGCCGACCAGTCGTTGTAGCCCACGACCTGCACCGCGTTGGCGTCCTTGAGCGGGTCGAGCGTCGGCACCGCCGTGTGCATGAACTGGCCCACGAGCAGGAAGTTCTGCACAGGGTTGAGGAAGCGGATCATCGTGGGCCGCTGGACCACGAGCGCGTAGCTGACCGCGACCTCTTTGCTGGGCGCGTAGATGATGTGGCCGGGCTTCGACAGGCTGTCGCCACCCGTGTCGGTGCGCTGCGAGTAGCTGCGGTTGGGCTCGACCGCACCCTCGAAGCGGAGGGTCATGCCGAACGGATCGTCGAGCACGTACTCCGCGCTCATCCCCGCGATGTGCTGGCGAGGAAACACGAGCGATGCGCGGTCGGCCGTGTCGGGCGAGAACAGCGCCTGGCCCGCGGCCGTCATGCCGGTGGGCGTAAGGTCGATCTCCTTGAGCACCGGCACCTGCATGTGCGTGTACATGTAGACGAACGAGTAGCTGCCGTGATCGCCGAGGTCGCCCTTCCAGCGTGCGCCAAAGCGCGAGTCGCTCAGGTCTTTGTTGCCCGGATAGCGGAAGTTCTTGTTGCGGATACGGTAGGTGCCGGGCTGATTGCTGTAGGGGACACCCCAGGCACCCGCGTTGGAGAGCGGCGGGCTGACGAAGTCGCGCTTCTTATCGAGGCCCGGGATCCACAACATCTCCAATGCCGCGTGGAGCTTGGGCACGTCGATCGTGGTCAGCAGCATCCACAGGGGGATGCGCTGATCTTCGAAGCTCTCGAGCGGGCCGAAGTGCCAGGTGCTGTCGATGGGATTGACCACGTCGAGCAGGCGGAACTGACCCGTCTCGCCCCACGCGACCTGCTGCCGACCGATACGGAAGGTAAGCCAGCTGAGGGGAAGCGCGTCGAGGTAGAACTCGCGCAGCTCGAAACGATTGTACTGGTCGTGGACCCAGTTTTCCGCGTACTCCCGGCGCAGGTTGACGTCATCCGGAGGGCTCGGAACCTGTGCGTACTGATCGGCCGCGACCTTGGCCATACGCACGCCACGAATGATGGTGTGCAGCGCAAACTTGCTGGTGAAGTCCCAGTGCGCCTCGATCTGCAGCGTTGCGCGGGCGAGCGAGGGCGACCCCGCCTTTTTGCCGTGATCGACGGGAAAACAGCCATTGGAGCCCACGTTGGGATTGGCCACCTGATCACAAGGCGCGGTTCGGTCGTAGCCGAACTGGTCCTTGCGGTAGGCCTCGTTCTCGTGAGCCTTGAAGCCGTCAGAAACGAGGGGAACGAACAGACCGCCCTGCATCTTCATCATGGCGTTGACGGTGAAGGACGACTCGTCTTCGGACGACTCCGACTCCTCGTAGGAGGAGGAAGTGTCCGAAGACTCGTACGAAGAGGGTTCGGTCGTCCCTTCGTACGAGGTTGGCGCGGACGAATCGTAGGACGCCTCCGCTGCCTGCTCCGCACTGGGAATGGGCACCGTACCGTCGGGTGCTGCTTCAGCAGGCGGTACCGCGGGCTGCGCGACCGGCGAGGCAGGTGCCTGCTCCGCTGGCTGCGCAAACACCGTGGAAGAAAGACCGAAAGAAGCGATAGAGCAATACAACAACCCCAAGCGCGCCATCCACGAGCACTTCGTGGACTGCGCCTGAACGCCAAACGTTTTCATCAACTGGCTCCTGGATGGTGGCGGGGTCGCTTAAGAGATCAGGCCGGGTCGACGCAGGTCGCGGGCGTGGGGTTGGCGGGCACGTCGACGTCGATGGACGCCTGGACGAGCACGGCCTTGGTGGTGCTGGACGCCTCGGAGCGCGGGAACGGCACCAAGAACGTGCTCGGGGCGGTGCCGAGGAAGGTCGCGCCGTTGTCCAGCGACGCGCGGAGCGAGTGCTGACCCACCGTCATGTTGGCGATGTAGTACCGGCCAGCCTTGAGCGTCTGCGACTGCTTGTCGATGGTGGTCGGCAGACCGCTGGCCGCGTTGTACAGCTGATCTTGATCCGTATCGTTGGCGGTCTTGCCGTCGATGAAGATCTTCGCGCAGCCGATCGCGCCCTTGCGCACGCCGCCGGGCGACCAGTACACGATGCCGGCGACTGCCGCGCGGTCGGGCTTGTTGGTGTAGCCGCCCGTCATGTTGGCGAGCGAGAGCGTACCGGAGCTGGAGATGCGCAGGAGCTTGTCGCCATTGAGGCGCGACGCGTTGGCGATGACGGTATCGTACGTGTCGGCACCAACGCCCTTGATCCAGATGTAGATCGGATCGGCCGGTGCATTGAACGTGACGGTGCCCGTGACAGCGGTCGTCATGGCCGTGACCGCCGGGCTGTACGGCTTGCCCGTCTTCGGGTTGAGCAGCTCGAGCGTGTGCGGGACCGCGATGGGCGCGCTCGTGTCGGTAGCCAAGATCGGAACCAACGTGCCGGTGTAAGGCGTGAGGGGGGCAGGCGCTGCCGTGCCGCCGCCGCCGCCGCCAGCGTCGCCGCCGCCAGCGTCGCCCAAGCTGGCGTCGAGGAGCGTGCCGCCGTCGGGCTTGGGGGTGACCTTGTCGTCGTCGTCGTCACCGCAGCCAACGGCGAGCACGCCCAAGACCATCAATGCAGAAGGGATACGAGCGAACTTGGAGTTGAAAAACATGGAGCCTCTTTACTCACCGCAGAACTCGTCTGCGCCTTGCCTGCAGCTGCAGGGTGATTGACTGGCGAGCATCTTACACAGAGTGCGAAAGCCCGACAGGGAAATACTGCTCAGCCGCAAAACACTCAAGTGTGAACGCGTGCGACGGAGCGGTTGGCGAACACGCGGACACTCCAACGCACGGCGACGCGTTCGTGGTGAGCGCGGCAGCGAGCGCGTGAGAACCGCGCTGGATCAGCGTGTAAACGCTGTATTTCAAGAAAGCCGCGCGCTGCTGTGCGCAGCTTGCGACAAAGGCTTGCAAGCGTGACCAAGGACCGACAAACCAAGACTCGCGTCGCGATCGCGAGTCGAAGACAGTAAGAGTCGAGGACCGACTCGGGCGCGCCCCGCGAGGCGCCCACCAAGCGCGCGGTTCTTGCGCACGCTTGCGAAGAATCGAAAAACAGACCGATGCGCCCCGTACACCGTTGGCGCCCCGCACTACGGCGAGCACCAAGTCGACGACGCGCGCCGTCTCCCCCACTCCGAGTCAGGCGACGTGCGAGGGCACGACGCTCGCGTCGAGTGCGTGCACCCTCCGCTCCCCACCTGCACAACACCCCCCGAAGTCGCGCCCTTCATGCCGGTTCGTCAGCCTCTTCTGACGAGCCCTCGCGAACGAAGTCACTCGTCGTCTGCCGAGCCTCGTGTCGCATGCTGCGCCCACTCGCACCTTGATTCAGAGTCGCTCCGCACCGCGCGAAACGCTCTGTATCCGGCCCGGGGGCCGCGCCGGAGTGGCCATCGTATAGCAGGGTAAGAAGACAAAAAAACAGACCTGAGTGATTTGTGCATGCTCAACCGATGTCGAGCACACAGCGAGATTGGACAGGCTTAATCGACGATGCAGACGGCTTATCTTCCGCGCTTGAGCACGCTTGGACATCACCTTCCGCGAGATCAGTACGCGCTGCAGTCACGCGGCGCGTATGAATCCAGAACGTCTGCGACACGAGCGAGTGTTCCTGACATCGATGCGGAGATGGCAACGCGACACACGTTGCGCGAAGATTTATTCGGGTCGACGCTCCCCTCTTCAGCGACCGGCACACGCCCATCCCCTTGCCGTTGTGCTTTGGGCGCGCAGGTCCTACCCCAACCGACGCCCCCCGCCGACACCGGTTGTATCGCCAGCACGTCGATTCGCTCAAGTTTTGTTTTCGTCGCTCCGCGCTGGGCGCGTGGACATCGATCGACCGCACGCGACAAAGAATTACGAATGGCTTTTGGTACGGCCAAACAGGGGTCCAATGCCCTGTTCCCAACTGAGCAGATCTCCGCGCGTGGGGCCTCGCTTCTTCGCGTTCGAGCAACATCTCGCGTTGTGCCCGTAGCCGTCGCTTGGCGCGTTGCGCTGACCGTCTGAGCGCCGCTCTGGTCGGCTCCCGTCAGGGCGCAGGCAGGTCGCTCCGGGCGCTGCCTCGGTGCGCTACTGTTGGGCGCCCGCGACGCGGACGGCCGCGACCCGACACCGTCTGCGTGCCCTCACGCGCTCCCTCGGTGGCATCGCTTCGTCCGAACGACCCAGCCACGAGGTCGAGCCGCGATCGCGCGCGTGCTCCGCCAGTCCCAAACAAAAATCCCCGCGTGCCGGGGCAAACGGGGACTCGAGGTGCAGAGCGTTCGCTCACCCCGCAGGCGGGCGACCGACGGCGATCACGCCGGGGTCAGAGCCGCCTGGTTCACGCGCTCGATCAGCAGCTCGCGCTGAAGCTTGAGTGCGCGCGGCAGCGTGGGACCGACCTTGTCGAACCACTCGGCCTGGCCCTCGAGCTCCTGCTTCCACTCGTTGAGGTCGATCTTCATCGCAGCCTCGAGATCGGCTGGCGTGGCGTCGAGGCTCTGCGTGTCGAGCTCGCCCTCCTTCGGGACCCAGCCGACCACCGTCTCTTGCGCCGCGACCTTGCCGTCGACGCGATCGATGATCCACTTGAGGACGCGCATGTTGTCGCCGAAGCCGGGCCACACGAAGCGGCCTTCTTTGTTCTGGCGGAACCAGTTGACCATGAAGATCTTCGGCGGGCTCTTGATCCTCGACTGCATGCCGAGCCAGTGATTGAAGTACTCGCCGACGTTGTATCCGCAGAAGGGCAGCATGGCCATGGGGTCACGGCGCACGATACCGACCTGACCGGTCGCGGCCGCGGTGGTCTCGGAGCCCATGGTGGCTCCGAAGTACACGCCGTGCGCCCAGTTGAACGACTGCATGACGAGCGGCACGGTGGTCGCGCGACGACCCCCGAAGATGATCGCGCTGATCGGCACGCCCTTGGGGTCGTTCCACTCGGGCGAAAGCGCGGGGTTGTTCTGCGAGGGCGCGGTGAAGCGAGAGTTGGGGTGCGCCGCCTTCTCCTTCGACTCGCCCTTGACCCAGGGCTTGCCCTGCCAGTCGGTCAGGCGCGCGGGGACCTCGCCGTCCTTGCCCTCCCACCACACGTCCTTGTCCTCGGTGATGGCGACGTTCGTGAAGATGGTGTTCTTCAGGACGGTCTGCATCGCGTTGGGGTTGGACTTGTTGCTGGTGCCGGGCGCGACGCCGAAGTAACCAGCCTCGGGGTTGATGGCCCAGAGCCGCCCGTCGTCGCCCACGCGCATCCACGCGATGTCGTCGCCGACCGTGGTCACCTTCCAGCCCTTGTAGTGCTGGGGCGGGATCAACATGGCGAAGTTGGTCTTGCCGCATGCGCTGGGGAACGCGGCCGCGATGTAGTGCTTCTCGCCCTTGGGGCTCTCGACGCCGAGGATGAGCATGTGCTCCGCGAGCCAGCCTTCCTTCTTGCCGAGGTAGCTACCGATGCGCAGCGCGAGGCACTTCTTACCGAGCAGAACGTTGCCGCCGTAGCCCGACCCGACCGACCAGATGGTGTTGTCTTGCGGGAAGTGCATAATGAAGCGGCGCTCGGGATTGACGTCGAGCGTGGAGTGCAGACCGCGATTGAAGTCGTTGCTGTTGCCCAGGTGGTCGAGCGCGCCTTTGCCCATGCGCGTCATGATGCGCATGTTGAGGACCACGTAGACGCTGTCCGTGAGCTCGACGCCGACCTTGGACATGGGCGAACCGAGAGGACCCATGACGTACGGGATGGCGTACATCGTGCGGCCCTTCATGGAGCCGTCGAACAGGCCGCGCATCTTCTTGTAGGCTTCGTCCGGGGCCATCCAGTTGTTGGTGGGGCCGGCCTCGTCCTTCGTGGGCGTGCAGATGAACGTGAGGTGCTCGACGCGCGCGACGTCATTGGCGGCACTGCGGCTGGAGTAGCAGCCGGGCAGCTTCTCCTGATTGAGCGGCTCGATGGCGCCTTCGGCCAGGGCCACGTCGGTCAGGCGCTTGTGCTCTTCTTCGCTGCCGTCGACCCAGACGATCCGGTCGGGCTTGGTCAGCTTGGCCATCTCATCGACCCACGTCAGCAGGTGGGGATTCTTCGTGAGTTGCGTCGTGGTCATCGCGTCTAGGCTCTCGGTTGGGGGACTCGGCCTTGGGTATGCCCCCCTGGTTGAAGGGTCGGCATCCCAGCCGGGACGGCACGCTTGTCCCGTTGGAGAAGAGTGTTCCAGCACGTGTCGCGCGGGCACGCAGCTGGCGACCTTGGGTGTTTAGCGCGTCCGCTCATCGAACGCATCTGTCCAGCGAACCGCTCGCAAGATTTGGTGAGTCTACGCCGTGGTCGAAGCGCGCGGGTCTTCCGCGCGCGAGCGACGAATCCAATGCCGCGGATCGCCGAGGCGGCTCGATCGCCGGTCGTACATCTCACAGTCGGGAATACGCCGAGGGCGCCTACTTCTATTTCCCGAGAGCACGTCGCCCGCCGTCTTCACTGGTAAGCTTTCTGGCAGTAAAAACATGCTGGCTTGCTGCCAGTAAAGCGCCCGTTATCCTGCGCGCGGATGCACAAGCTCCCGCTGGCCGGCGCGGCCTCGACAAATCTCGGCTCGTGCGCGGAACAACCGGGCGATTCGTCGCTCGTGCGCCCGAGGGCGCGCATCGACGCGACCGCCCCAACGCAGGGCTCGACGAGCGAGGATGCAGGCTGGCGTGCACAGCTCGCGCACGCGATTACTGACCTGGCCGGCCTCGAGCGTCAGTTTGCCCTCACCGCGAGCGAGCGACGTGGTGTCGAGCGCGCGCTATCGGGCGGCTTCCCGCTGTCGATCACGCCGTACTACGCAGGCCTGATTGCCCCCGACGACGAGCACTGTCCGATCCGTCGGCAGTGCATCCCACAGGCGGACGAGGCGGTGGAGGTGCCTGGCGACCTGCGCGACCCACTCGGTGAGGAGGCCAACGAAGTGGCGCCCCACCTGGTCCAGCGCTACCCCGACCGCGCGCTGCTGATCGCCACCGATCGCTGCTCGGTGTACTGCCGGTTTTGCACCCGCTCGCGCATGGTCGGCAACGGCGGCGGGGCACGCTCGCTGGCCAGCCTCGAGCCTGCGTTCGCCTACCTACGCGCGCACCCCGAAGTCCAGGAGGTGATCGTATCCGGGGGGGACCCTCTGGTCATGAAGAGCGAGCGCATCGCGAGTTTGCTCGAGCGCCTCTCCGAGATCGAGAGCCTCGGCAACGTGCGCGTCGCGTCGCGAACTCCAGTCACCTTGCCGCAGCGCATCACGGCAGAGCTGTGCCGCGCGCTGCGCTCGTTTCCGAGCGTCTGGTTGATGACGCACTTCAACCACCCGCGCGAGCTCAGCGTGGAGTCGAGGCGCGCGATCGCACTCTTGGTCGATCACGGAATCCCGGTCATGAACCACACCGTGCTGCTGCGCGGAGTCAACGACGACGCCGACACGCTCGAGGCGTTGTTCCGGGGTCTCGTGCGTGCACGAGCGCGACCTTACTATCTGCTCCAAGCCGACCCGGTGCGCGGGACGGGTCACCTGCGCACCCCGCTCGCGACGGGGCTCACGATCATGGAGCAGCTGCAAGGGCGGCTGAGCGGAATCGCGCTACCCAAGTTCATCGTCGACACGCCCAACGGTCGCGGCAAGGTCCCCGTGGGGCCTGACTACGTGGTGACTCGCGCGGAGGGAGTCACCACACTGCGCACGTTCCGGGGGGAGCTGGTCGACTACATCGATCCGCCCGTCTAGCCTCAGGGCATGAGGTCGTAGCGCAGCTCGAGCTCCGCCCAGTGCACGGGGTCTGCACTCTTCGACACCGCCTGGCTGGGCAGGACGTCGTGGTACAGCTCGCTGTTGGGCACGAACACCGCGTACGTTCCACGCAGCTTGAGTCCCTTGGCCAAGAGCAGCACCGCTCCGACGTCGAGCTCGCCGCCCGCGAAGCCCTTCTCGTTGAAGAACTGCGCGTTCTTTTCGGGGCGCGCGAACACGTGGCCGTCGATCTGGAAGGTCAGCTGCTTGAGCGCGACCGCGGTCAGGTGCAGCACGCCGCTCGCGACGTTGGTGCGCTTTTGGCCGCCCTGCGCGAAGGCATCGCTCAAGCCCAAGAACTTGTGGCCGGTGGGGAAGAGCTCGTCCCAGCCCTCGCTTTTGTTCTTGGTGTTTGCCTTGTCGCCCGAGGCGTAGAGGCCCTCGACCGAGACGCGGTACTTGTCCTCGAGGAAGCTCACGCCGAGCTCGAGGTCGGCCTGGTAGGCCAGGACGTTGACGTTCTCGACGGAGGGCACGGGCGCGGTCGCGGTCGCCAGAGGCGCACTGCGCGGACGCGAACCAGCCTGGACGCCGAGCTCCGTGCGGTAGTCGAAGATCTTGATCTTCTGCTTGGCGCGCGCGCCGAACGTCGCCTCGGTGGCGTTGTCGCGGCTGTACGTGGGGCTCGTCAGGTTGTTGCCGACCGTGTGCAGGCCCTTGGCGGGTCCCCAC
>JBEGTL010000136.1:0-15601 GCA_041179425.1 Pseudomonadota bacterium
TCGTGATATCCACAACTTACGAACGCTTCGGGATGACCTGCGAAATCAAGGCCCGATGACACTCAAGCGTGTCGCATAAACGGCGAAACTTGAGTCAGAGAGGTCCGGCGCCATCGAGTCGAGCAGAATGGCATTCGGCCGCGCACCGTCGCGCAACAGCACGAGTCCATCGTGGCCGTCGCGGCACACGTCGCAACGATAGCCCTTCGCTTCGAACAACTCTGCTATCGAGCACCGCCGGTCGTCATCGCCTTCGATGACCATGACCTGTCGAACGGGCCACGGCTCGCCTCGACCATCGGCCTGTGCCGCTTGCGCAACTAGGCCAGCCGCGCGCGCGACTACACCAGCTTTGTCCACGAAGACCTCCAACTCAACACGCCTTGCGAGGCGTAGGGCGTGCGACCAGCGTGTCGATCAGACCGATCGTAGCGTGTTGACTCTAAGGCTCCAAAGGGCGGACGTGCGAGCGTGCCTCGAACTAACGCCAGCAGTTCCCCGACTAATATTGGGCGCTGTCACTGTTTCGTATGTCCTGAACAGGGTACGTTTCCGGCTTGCCCCGCCTGCGGCGTCGCCCCGACCCCGCGCGGGTCCTTAGTCGCGGATCATGCCGAGTCCGGAGGGGATGTCTCGGTCGCTGATGATCTCGAAGCAGCGGACCCGGTTGATCTGAGTGTCTACGCGGCGACCTCCGCCGCGTCCACGCCGTCTGGTCGTCAGGGTGCGCGCAGAGCCTCGGTTCGCCTTGCGCAGAGCCTTGCTCCCGTCGATGACGAAAAGGTAGGAGCGCTTGCACCTAAAGTCGGCGAGCTGTCGTAGACCTACCAACGTCGTGCCGACATCGTGCGAGATGCTTGGCGCGTCGTCCCGATCACCGCATCGAGCGGCGGTCCCTCAGGCTTGAGGCGCGAGCGGCAGAGCGAAGACAAACGTACTGCCGCGCGTAAGCTCACTCTTTACCCAGATGCGCCCGCCGTGTGCCTCGACGATGCCGCGCGCGATGTACAGGCCGAGGCCCATGCCGATGCGCCCGGTTTGATCGCCCTTCCAGTATTGCTCGAACAACTTGGGCTGTTCTTCGCTCGCGATGCCAGGCCCGTTGTCAGACACTGCGATGCGGACCTCTCCTTCAGCGAGGGAGGTCGAGAGCTCGACGGCGCCTCCGCGAGGCGTGAACTTGATGGCGTTGGACAGCAGGTTGATGACCACGCGCACGACCTTGTCTGCGTCGCACGTGAGCCATGTACCAGGAGGGTCGGACCGACAGGTGAGGCGCACCTCCTTCTGGCTGCTCGACCCCTGCACGAGCTCCAGGGCGCAACCGACAAGGTCGTCGAGGCTCGCGGGCGCGCAGTGCAGGACCAGGTGCCCGGTCTGAATGTTCGCCACCTCGAGCAGCTCGTCGATCAGCCGCCGCATGTGTTCGCTCGAGCGCCCCATGAGCTCCAGGGCCTTGCGTGTCGCGAGTGGCTCGCCGCTTTTCATGGTCCGGAGTAGGTGCTGCACGGTCATGGTGACGGCGTTGAGGGGGCTACGCAGGTCGTGCGACACGATTGCGAGCACGTCTTCGCGCATGCGGGAAGCTTGTTTGGCTTCGTGGAAGAGCTGTGCGTTGTCCAAAGCCCGCGAGACACGTTTGCCTAGCTCCAGTGCAAACTCGTCATCCGAAGGCTCGAAGGCACGACTGCTGAGTGCCACGAGAAACAGTACGCCAATGACGGCGCCGCGTGCCGTGAGTGGGACGGCAAGTCCGCTTTGCGCGCCCAGTTCGCAGAGAACGTGACGCACAGTGCGTCCGACCGGGCTACTCACGGGCGGCAGCTCGGAGACGAGGCGGATACGAAAGGGCGACTGCTTCTGGAGCACCCCCGCTTCGAGGACCGCAAGCTCGGGGTCGCTCGCCAGCTCTTGGTGGAGGCCCGCGAGCCGCCTTTCAGTTTCCAGATCGACGTGCGCAACGGCTATGCGAGGCGAGGCACTACTTGCCAGCAGTCTGACGACGCAGCACTCGGCAAGCTCAGGCAACGCAAGGCCGGCTGCGGCGCGCAGTGTATCAGCGAGGCTGAGCGACGTACTCAGCAGTGCGTTGGCCTCGGCTAGCAAGCTCTGGCGTCTTAACCGGCGCTCCATTTCTAGGGACGCTTGGGCGGCAACGTCCGCGAGCTCTCGCTCACGCAGGCTGCCCAGCACCAGCTGCTCGTTGGCCAACATCAGCAAGCGTGGTGTCGTGGCGAGATCGGGGCGATTGCGCGTGATCAGCGTCGTGTCGACGATATGGACAACACTCACGAGCTCCTGTGTTTCTTCCACGCGTCGTATCAGCGTGGCGCCATAGAGTGTGGCGTCGGCCTGCCCCGCGTAGGCGAGGTCTGTGGCGCACTCGAGCGCGCCGCTGTGCAGAGCCCGTCCGAAGAGCGCCTCGGCACGCTCAGGCTCTTGCGTCAGGGTCTGGAAGGTAAGACCCTCGAGCTGCTGGGGAGTACGACCCAGAAAGCGCGCGAGCGCTGCGTTGACGTGGTGAACCAAGTGCGCGTCGCCTCGAACCACGGCCCCTGGCACATGCGAACGATCCGTGGCTCGCGCGAGGCGCAGCATCACGTCGGCGTCGGTGGACACGTCTTCAGTATGCGCAGTCACGTCGGCCCGCCCTTCTAGCTGTACGGCGGCGTCTATACTGTTGTTATATCGCGAATCAGTCCGGGGGGCGCCGACCGTGCAAGGTGTCGGCGTCGAGTTGCCGTGGCAGGCTTCCCGCTCACGTGCAGCGCTCAGGCTGGGGAGTCAAGCAAGGAATCGTCGATGCTCGACGTAGGCGACAGCATGCAGGTCATGGTTGTGGACGACGACCAGAACGCTCGCGAGGCCATGGGACTGTTGCTCGAGTCTGCCGGTTACGGCGTCCGGCTGTGCAGTAGTGCGGTCGCCGCACTCGATGGTCTGCGAGACGCTCCACTTCCAGACCTGATCGTGCTCGATCTCGTCATGCCCGAGATGACGGGATGGGAGTTTCGAATCGAGCAGAAAAAGCAGCCGTCCTGGGCGAGCATCCCGGTGCTTGCGATGTCCGGAGATCACTCGCCACAGGCCAAGGCGATCGACGCCAGTGCGTACTTGGGCAAGCCGGTGGAGGACGTCGCCTTTCTCGACGCCGTAGGTCGGCTTGCCAAAGACCTTCACGAGAATCGGGCGCTAGCGCGTGCGGGCGAGCTCCAGCGGCTCATCTCCCTCGGCTCCCTGATCGGGGGCGTCGCGCACGAGATCAACAACCCGTTGGCGTTCATCGATGGGAGTCTCGAGCTGCTGCAGCGGCAGCTTGTCGCGCTCATCGATCCCTCGGGCCCCGGCGAGCGCCTTGCCGTGGCGAGCGCGCTGCGTGCCCTCGAGCGAGCGAAGGTTGGCGTCGAGCGAATTGCCGATGTGGTTCGCTGCGTGTCGCTGTTTGCTTCCGCGGACCAGACGACCGATGCGCCTCTGAATGTTCACGATGTGCTCGAGTCGAGCTTGCAGGTGGCTCGAAACGAGATTCGCCATTGCGCGTTGGTCGAGCGGAACTACCAAGCTATCCCGTTGGCGCACGGCAACCCCGCCAAGCTCGGCCAGGTGTTTCTCAACGTCATCCTCAACGCAGTGCGTGCGATTCGAGCGATGAGTCAGTTCGAGCACCTGATCAGCGTCAAGACACGTGCCACCGCCGGACGGCTGTCGGTGACCATCTCGGACAGCGCCACGGTGCTCGACGCAGCGCAAAGTGCGCTGTTCGACCCCCTGACGTCGATCAGCGAAGCCAGGTTGGGTCTGCACTTTGGGCTGGCAGTCAGTCGGGAGATTGTCCAGGCGATGGGCGGGCGCATCGAGGTACGCAACAATCATCCGCGGGGCGCGAGCTTTTGTATCGAGCTGCCGAGCTACTCGTCCGAGCGGCTCGCTCCGCCGGCGACCCATCGGCTCCTCCTGCGCCCGAGAGATCGCGTGTGCATCATGGTGGTCGATGATGACCCGCTCATGTGCGAGGTGTTGGCGGCGATGCTCTCGAGTGACTACGAAGTCTCCGCATTCACGTCGCCGCGGGCCGCTTTGGCCGCCATGCTCGAGGGAGACGTCGAGCTCATCCTGTGCGACGTCATGATGCCTGACCTGAGCGGCATCGACCTGTACGAGCGTCTGGTGCGCGAGCGTCCCGAGCTCGCCAGTCGCTTCATCTTCCTCACGGGCGGGGCCTTCACGGAGCGGGCGCGCATCTTTCTGAAGCGCATCGACCGGCCGGTCATCGCCAAGCCGTTCTCTCGTCACCAACTGTTCGACGTGATTCAGCAGACGTTGCTGCTCTCACTCGACGCTCGCGCTGCCAACGACTAAGGTGTGGTGGTTGTTGTGGTAGGTGGCTGGCCGAGGCGCAATGGCGAGACCGAGCGGGGCGCACATCGAAGTCGCGAGAGGACTTCTGGCGCGATCGTGTGAGCGATCGTCTGCAGAAGAGACCCGCCCGGGCGATCCGGTGGCGGCCACACGGGTGTATGAAGCGCTCTCGTCCGCTCTGGCGCCCATTCTCGGCGGCTCGGGATTTCGGGCAATCTTTGCGAGAAGCGTCAAGCTGACCGCGGCCGACTACCCGCTCTTGGGGACGATCCCGACGCCTGTCGCCCCGGCGCCACAGGCGGACCCGGTGCTGACTCATGTGCTCGACAGCTTGGCGAAGCTCGAGCCCGACACTGCGTCGGAGTTGGCGGCAAACATCTACGCCTCATTTTACTCGCTGATGACCAAAATGATTGGTGAAGCTCTGGTCGAGCAAATTGTTAGGGGGGCGTTCCCCACAATCGGCGAGTCTGCTTTGGAGGGAAGGGATTGATGCGCAGCAAGGTCCGCTCGAAAACCGCGTTACGACGGGCGTACCGACGCTCGACGAGATGATGGGCGGAGGCATCCCACGAGGCTACTCCGCGTTGCTTGCCGGCCCCTCGGGCGCGGGCAAGACGGTGCTGTCCAATGGGTTCATCCTCGAAGGCATCGAGCGCGGCGAGCCGGGCGTCATCGCGGTGTTCGAAAAACGGCCGACCGACTACCTGCACACCACGCCGCATGGCCCCGACTTTCAGCGGCTCATCCGCGAAAAAAAGCTCGAGGTGGTCTACGTGCGGCCGCTCGACCTGTCCATCGACGAGACGCTGTACGAGATCCAAGACGCGGTCCGACGCATCGGCGCCAAGCGCGCGGTGATCGACTCGTTGTCCGGCCTGGAGCTGGCCCTCGCGCCAACCTTCCGAGAAGACTTCCGCGAGTCTCTCTACCGCATGGTGAGCGCGCTGACGGGGATGGGTGTCACGGTGATGTCCACCGTCGAGCTCCCAGATTCTTTTACCGTGCTGCAGTTCAGCCCGCACGGCATCGCCTTCTTGAGCGACGTGATCGTGATGCAGCGCTACCTCGAGATCGGGGGCGAGCTGCGGCGCGCGCTCTCGGTCGTCAAAGTACGCGGCAGCGACCACAGCAAGGAGCTGCGCGAGTACGTGATCGGCAAAGACGGCAAAGTGGTCATCGGCGACTCGCTCAAGTCGTATCGAGGGTTGCTCACGGGCTCACCCACGTTCGTCGAGAGCGCAGCAGAGAGCGGGCCCACTCGGCGCCCAAAGGTCTGACGAGCGACCGGAACAGTGTCCAGGGCTACGCTCGGCTCGTCGTGTGCCCTCGGGCGCGCGAACGGAGGCCGTAATCGTCGGTCGACATTGACCCGATCGGCGCTGTCGACACCCCTCTACGCGCATGCGTGCTTTTGCCATCTTTGTTGTCTCGCTGGGGCTGTGCGCCGGTTGTGCCGAGGCGCCCGCCCTCACGTCCAAAGGTGACGCGAGCGGCGCGGGCACGCCCACGGACCCGGGCGGGACCACCACCCCACGTGAGCCGGTGGTCACGTGCCCCCCCGGCGGCTGTGCCGACTCGCCGCCTCACTGTGGCGACGGCCTGCTGACCAAGGACGAGGCGTGCGACGACGGCAACCTGCTCGGCGGCGACGGCTGTGCGGGCAACTGCCTGCGCGTGGAGGCAGGCTTTGCATGCACCACGCCGGGCGCAGCGTGCCGGGTGGTGGCGCGCTGCGGCGACGGCATCGTCGTGGTGCCCGAGCAGTGCGACGACAAAAATAAGGCGGAGGGCGACGGCTGCTCTGCGCACTGTCAGGTGGAGATCGACTTCAAGTGTGATGGGCTGCCCTCGCGCTGCGTGCCGACGACGTGCGGAGACGGCAAGATCGAGGGCGCCGAGGCGTGTGACGACAAGAACGACGAGCCCTTCGACGGTTGTTCATCGCACTGTCAGGCCGAGCCCAAGTGCGGAGCCGGCGGGTGCAAGTCGAGCTGTGGCGACGGGCTCGTGATCGACGAGTTGTGCGACGACGGCAACACGAAGAGCGGAGACGGCTGCTCGGCGACGTGCACCACCGAGATGGGCTTCATGTGTACGAACAACACATCGTGCACCCAACGCGATGGGCAGTGCAGCATCGCGGTGCCCGCCATCTTCCGCGACTTCAACGCGGATCATCCGGACTTTCAGATCGGCTGCGGCAACCTGACCACGGGCGTACCAAAGAGCGAGCTCGACGCCAAGGGCAAGCCCGTGTTGGCCAACGGCAGAGAGGCGTGCATCGAGTCCGCCAGCAGCTTTGCCGAGTGGTACACCTCCAACAGCAAAAACACGGCCATCGTCGCGGACATCGTGCTCTACGACAACGGCAAGGGCGGCTTCGTCAACCGCTACGGCAAGCACGGCGAGCCCTGGCTCGGCCAAGAGATCTTCGCCAACGTGGTGTGGGGAGGCAACGGCGGGACAGGCTGCGCCATGTGCACGCCGTCGGCCACGGGTCGCTGCTTCGATCCGTGTACGCCGTGGGGCACCGGCAACACCTCCGCTTGCTGCGCCGAGCAGTCCCAGCTCGCCTACGATGGGTCGCCGCTGTTTTTCCCGGTGGACAGCTCGCCCAAGGCCAAAAAAGACGAGCGTCTGCGCGCCAAGATTCCCGAGCAGTACGGCTACAACGGCTGGCCGTGGGAGGACACGGTAGTGAAGGGCGCGGGCCTACACAACTTCAGCTTCACGACCGAGGTCGTGTATTGGTTTCAGTACGACCCGGCCAAGGTGGCCAAGCTCGACTTCACGGGCGACGACGATCTGTGGGTGTTCGTGAACGACAAGCTCGCGGTCGACCTCGGTGGCGCGCACGTGCCCACCGACGGCTCGGTCACACTCGATGCCGCGAGTGCCAGCAAGTTTGGTCTGCAAAAGGGTAAGGTCTACCCTATCCGCGTGTTCCAGGCGGAGCGCAAGGCCGAGGGGTCGTCGTTCAAGCTGACGCTCGACGGCTTCAACACGGCGCGCAGCTTGTGCACGCCGTTGTGTGGCGACGGCGTGGTGACGGCGGGCGAGGAGTGCGACGACGGGACCAACGACGGCGGCTACGGCGAGTGCGACCCGGGCTGCGTGCTCGGGCCCTCGTGCGGCGACGGCATCGTACAGCCCCCCGAGGACTGCGACGACGGCAACAATGTGGACGGCGATTTCTGCGGCTCCGCCTGCCGCAACGTCACCGTGATCTGAAGCTCGTCTCGGGGCCGTGTCGGTGGGGAACGGATCGAGTAGACTCGCGCCTCGCCCCCCGGAGCACGCTCAAACATGGATTTCAGCCTCGCCGAAGAAGACCGATTGCTGCAGCAATCCGTCAAGGACTACGTCGAAAACAGCGCCAACCCGGCGTCGCACGAGATCGAGAAAACGGGCAGCCTGCCCGACGCGTTGGTCACCGAGGCCAAGGAGCTGGGCCTCCTGGGCCTGAGCATCCCCGAAGAGTACGGCGGCGTCGGCTTCTCGGTCGTGCAGAAGGCGCTCGTCCACGAGATGCTGGGCCGTGGTCCCTGGGGCCTGGCCACGTTCATCAGTGTCCACACCGGCATCGGCTGCGTCGGTCTGGTCAAGTTCGGCAACGAGGAGCAGAAAAAGAAGTACCTGCCCAAGATGGCGTCCGGTGAGTGGATCGGCTCCTTCGCGCTGACCGAGCCCAACGCTGGCTCCGACGCGGGGGCCATGACCAGCAGCGCGGTGCTCAAGGGCGACGAGTGGGTCTTGAACGGCACCAAGACCTTCATCACCAACGCACCCAAGGCGCACCACTTCATGGTGTTTGCCAAGACCGAGCGCGGCATCAGCGCGTTCATCGTCGACCACGACGCGCCGGGCGTGCACATCGGTCAGGTGTACGAGACCATCGGCCACAAGGGCAGCAATCCGTCCGAGGTCGTGATGGAAGACTGCCGCATCCCCAGGCACGCCCTAATCGGCGAAGAAGGCAAGGGCTTCGACTACGCCAAGCGCTGCCTTGCCGAGGGGCGCACGGGCCTCGCGGCGCGTTCGGTCGGCGCTGCGCAGAAGGCGATGGAGCTCGCGCTCGAGTACGGCGCCGTGCGCAAGACCTTTGGGCTGCCGCTGAACGAGCACCAGGTGCTCGCCTTCCGGTTTGCGCAGATGAGTGCGCGCACCGAAGCCGCGCGCCTGTGCGTGTACCGCTCGGCGTGGCTGCTCGACCAGGGCCTGCCCGCCATTCGCGAGTCGTCCACCGCCAAGCTGCTCGGCGGCGAGTGGTCCTGGCAGACGGTGGACGAGTGTTTTCAGATCTTCGGCGGCAACGCGTACATCCACGGCGAGTACATGATCGAGCGCATCTGGCGCGACCTGCGCGTGGCCCGCATCTACGACGGCTCGAGCGAGGTGCAGCAGATGGTGATCAGCCAACAGCTGCGCAAGGGCAACGTGCAGACGGCCTGGTGAGCTGGGTGGCGGTCAGGGTGCGCTGGGCGCTGCCGCGTCGAGCTCGCCGTCGTCGCGCGTGCTAGCAATCCATGAGGACGTCGTCGCACGCTCGCTCAGCAGGCATGCCTGGGGTTGTCTAACGCGCAGCAGCGAGGTGGGCCACGCCGAGCTCTGCAGCGAGCTCCTGCAGGGGACCGTCAGCCGTGTAGAGGGTGGCCTTGGCGGCCATCGTCGCAGCCAGCAGATGCGCGTCGATCCAACCGATGCCGCGTCCGAACAAGCGACGCGCGCGCACCAGCTGCGCTACCTCGACGTGGGGGACGGTCGCGGCATAGCTGAGCCGAGAATAAGTGAGCAGAGGCTTGGCGCGCGCTCCCGCGTCTCCAATCATCAGCTCCCCGTACACCAGCTCGTGGCCTAGGACTTCTCCCTCGTCGAGCAGCTCCTCGATCGCGCGGCGGTAGGGCTGTCGGCCATGGAACATCCTCACCCACGCGGAGGTGTCGATCAGAACCATTCAGGCCCTCCGCTTGGCGCGCACCGGCGCGCGGGCGCCCTTGCGCGCGGGCTCGCGCCTCCGCGGTACATCCATGAGCGGACCCCTCTCGGTGCCTGCGAACGTCTTCATGCGCTTGGAGGCGGCCATCCGTAGCACGGCCTGGAGCGCCAAGCGCACGGTCTCCGCATCGCTGGAGGCGCCCAGCTCCGCCTTGGCCTCCTCGAGCTCGGCCGCGTCGAGGTACATGGTGGTCTTCTTCATGGTGGCCTAGCGTGCCATACGTTAGAAGCTGTTGGTACCATAAGCGTACTCCCGAGATCATGGCCGGCGGGAACGAAACCATCGGGGCTGGGCAGCGCGCGGCTCGCCCAACAGCCGGTCGCCACGACCGACGAGCCGAGCGTCCGCCAGAATCCGCACGCGCCGCCATCCACGAAACAAGAACGACCACTCCGCAGAAACAGGATGACCACAAACGCTTGAGACACTTCTTGCCGGGTCCCAGCAAACGAGTCTCAAGTGTCCATTTCAAGCTCGCGCGCGGAACAGCCGCACACTTCGGCACCAAGCTCGACCACGCCCAGCAGCATCAAGCTGTACTTGGAGAAGCAACGCGCAGAGCTCCGCGCCATGCTCGACCGCCCCGAGACGGCGGGTGTTGTGCTCGCGCGCCGTCACGCCCAAGTCATGGACGAGATCCTGCGCATGCTCTACGCGGCAGCGCGGTTCGACCACGACGCGCCCCCGCTCTTGGTGGGCGCCGTGGGCGGCTACGGACGCAGGTTGCTCGGCTGGAAGAGTGACGTGGACGTCTGCTTCGTCACGCGGGAGACGCCCGAGGCGCTGACCAGTCTGGTCGACGAGATGCTCTATCCGCTGTGGGACGCCGGCGTCAGCGTGGGCCACCAGGTCATCACCGTGCGCGACGCAGTGGCCTCGGCGCTAGAAGACCTGCCGACCGCCACCGAGCTGCTCGACTTTCGGATGCTCGCGGGCGACCGCGCGCTGTCCGAGGAGCTCTCCTCGACGTTGCTCGGCAGTGTGTTTGCAGACGGTAAGGTGCACGACTTCATCGCCCGTCTCGAGGAGCACACCGAAGCGCGCCACAAACGGTTTGGCGACTCGGTGTACTTGCTCGAGCCCGACGTCAAGAACGGGACGGGCGGCCTGCGCGACCTCGACTTCTCGTTGTGGGCCGCGCGCGCGCGTTTCCACACGAGCGACCTCGCCGCGCTGTCGGCACTGGGCGTCGTGCCCGCACAGCGCATCGACGAGATCGAGCGCGCGCACGACTTCGTGTGGTCCGTCCGCAACCACCTGCACGAGTGCGCCGGCCGGCGGTCGGACCGACTCACGTTCTTGGAGCAAGAGTCCGTGGCGCGTGCACTCGGCTATGGCGCGCGCATCGACGTGGACCCCGCCGAGTCCGCGCTGCAACACACCGGCGCGATGGTCGAGGCGTTCATGTCCGACTACTACCGGCACGCCCGCGTCATCACGCACCTGAGTGATCAGATCTTGGGGCACGCCAAGCGGCGCACCGATCGTCCGTGCCCGCGAGAGCAGCAGCTGGGGGAGGGCCTGCTGACGTGCGAGGGCGGCATCGGCCTGTCGGACCCCACAGAGCTGCTCGCGCAGCCGGCTCTCGCGCTTCGGATGTACGCCAGCGCGGTGGCGCGCGACAAGCCTGTGCTCGCACGATCGCGCGACGCCGTGTCGCAGGCGGCCGCCGAGCCCGTGTTCGGCGAACGCCTACGCCAGAGCCGTGAGGCGTGTGCCCTGTTCGTACAGCTGGTGGGCAGCTGCCGCCAGAGCGCGTTCAAGTCTCGCTCGATCGTGAGCGAGCTGCACGACGTGGGGCTGCTGCTGGCGATGGTTCCGGAGTTTTCGCCGGTGGTCGGCCGCGTGCACCACGACATCTACCACGTGTACACGGTGGACGTGCACTCGGTGGCCGCGGTCGATCGCCTTCACTCGCTCACGCGTGGTGAGCTCGCCACCGAACATCCGCTCGGCTGCCGGCTGGCGGCCGAGATCGCGCGCCCGCGCATGCTGGCGCTGGCGACGCTGCTGCACGATGTGGGCAAGGCGATCGGCGGGCACAACCACGCCCAGCGCGGCGCCGAGATGGCGCGTCCCATCCTGGAGCGCCTGGGTCTGTCTGCCGAGGATGTGGACGACGCGTGCCACCTCATCCTCAAACACCTGGCGCTGTACGTCGTGGCGGCGCGGCGCGACCTGGGCGACCCGGCCACCATCGAAGACTTTTCGCGCGAGGTGCGCGGTCGGGAGGGCCTGCGCGACCTGTACTTGTTGACGGTCGCCGACCTGTCGACCACCAGCCCCAGCGCCATGACCAAGTGGAAGGCGGGCATGGTCGACGCGCTGTGGCGTGCCACGGACGCACTGCTGTCAGGAAAGAGCCATGCGGAGCCGGCGCGGGTCGCGCGAGTGCGCGCGAGGAGTGGCCGCTCGGGCGCGACCAGCAGGCCCTCGACGAGTACCTCGACACCATGCCAGAGCGCTACCTGCTCGCCAACACGCCGGCCGAGATCGTCGCGCACGCGCTGGTGGCCACGCAGCCGCGCGAGGCCCCGGTGGCGGCCACGTTGGTGCCGTCCAAGCTCGAAGACGTGATGGAGCTGTGCGTCGTCACCGACGGTCGTGCGAGCAGCACCGGACTGTGCGTGGTCGCAGGCGATAGGCCCGGCCTGCTCGCGTCCATCTCCGCTGCCATCTCCGCCAACCGGTTGCGCATCCAGGCCGCGCAGATCCACTCGCGCCCGCTCGCCAGCGGCGGCGTGCAGGCCGTGGACTTGTTTTGGGTGCACCTGGCGCAAGAAGACGAGCTCACGCTGAGCGAGCGCATGATCAAGCTCGAGCACGACCTCAACGCGCTCATCACAGGCAAGCTCGCGCCGCGCGATCTGCTGCGACCGCGGCGAAGCTCGCGCTGGAGTGTGCGCCCCGCGCCGCCGGTGCAGACCGAGGTCGTAGTGGAGCACCACGCATCGAGCTGTCACACGATCATCGAAGTGCTGACCGAAGATCGACCCATGTTGTTGTTCAACCTGGCCGAGGCCCTGCACGCGCTCGGTCTGACCATCAGCGTCGCCAAGATCAGCACCGAGGGCACGCGCGTGATCGACGTGTTTTATGTCACGGAGAGTGACGGAACAAAGGTCGAGCCAGGCGCGCGCACAGACCAAGTCAAGGCACTCTTGCTGAACGCACTCGGGCAGGATCAAGTGGCGCGCGCGTGAGTTTCGAGGGCGGCATCTAATTTACGCCGCCAGCACGCACGGAATACGGACCGGAAACGACCTCAGCGTACGACCCAGCTGCGAACGAAGAGTTCGTATTCACGAATGGTCGGGCGAGACAGTTTTCGCTTTCGAGAGCGAGTCGTTTCGATCGTTCGCAGAGGAGGCAGAAGCATGGCCAAGACTCTGCTCGCAGAGGTCGTGTCACCGAGGTTCTCGAGAGACATCAGTAAGATCGCCCTGGCTGTTTGTCTGTCCATGACGGGCTGCGGAAAGTCGGATGGCGGCGGAGGCGCGACAGCGACCAAAACGACCGCCGCGGAGACCGAAAAAGCAGCAGCACCCGCCGCGCCCAAGGCGCTGGCCGTCACCGACACCGAGGTCACGGTCGGTCAGCTGCACAGCGCCACCGGCACGATGGCGATCAGCGAGACGGGCTCGATCCAGGCCGAGCAGCTCGCCATCGAACAGATCAATGCCATGGGCGGCATCCTCGGTCGCAAGATCAAGATCATCCAAGAGGACGGCGCCAGCGACTGGCCCACCTTTGCCGAGAAGGCGAAGAAGTTGCTGGTCAACGACCGTGTCGCTGCCGTGTTCGGGTGCTGGACCTCCGCGTCGCGCAAGGCCGTCTTGCCCGTGTTCGAGCGTGAGAATGGTCTCCTCTACTATCCAACGTTCTACGAAGGCCTAGAGCAGTCCAAAAACGTCTTTTACACAGGCCAAGAGGCGACCCAACAAATCATCGCCGGCCTCGACTGGATCGCCAAAGAGAAGAAGGCCAAGAGCTTTTTTTTGATCGGCTCGGACTACATCTGGCCGCGCACCTCCAACAAGATCGCGCGCAAACACATCGAGAAGAACCTGGCCGGCAAGGTCGTCGGCGAGGAGTACTACCCGCTCGGCCACACCCAGTTCGGCTCGCTCATCAACAAGATCAAGCTCGCCAAACCCGACGTGGTGTACGCGGTCGTCGTCGGCGGCAGCAACGTGTCGTTCTACAAGCAGCTCAAGGCGGCGGGCGTCACGTCTGACAAGCAGACCTTGCTCACCATCTCGGTCACCGAGGACGAGCTGCTCGGCATCGGCGGCGAGAACATGGTCGGCTTCTACTCGGCCATGAAGTACTTCCAGAGCCTCGACAACGAGAACAACAAGGCCTTCGTCAAGGCGTTCAAGGCCAAGTGGGGCGACAAGTCGGTCATCGGCGACGTCACGCAGGCGGGCTACTTGGGCCCGTGGTTGTGGAAGGCCGCGGTCGAGAAGGCCGGCAGCTTCGAGGTCGACAAGGTGGTCGCCGCCTCGCCCGACATCGAGCTCAAGACGGCCCCCGAGGGCTACGTCAAGCTGCACAAAAACCACCACCTGTGGAGCAAGCTGCGCGTGGGCAAGGCGCGCTTGGATGGCCAGTTCGACGTGCTGTACGAGTCGGAGCTGATCGAGCCCAACCCGTTCCCCGAGGGCTATCAGTAAGGCCACAGACGACGCCACCCCGAACCGAGAGGCGTCGCCGAGGCGCGCGCCGAGAGCGAGGTTTGAATGGAATCGATGGGCGACTTCTTCGCGATCTTCGCGATGCAGGGGTTCAACGGACTGAGTAACTTCTGCGTCCTCCTGCTTATGGCGCTCGGTCTCGCCATCGTGTTCGGCCAGATGGGCGTCATCAACATGGCGCACGGCGAGTTCTTGACCATCGGCGCTTACACGACCTACGGCATGTCCACGCTCGCTCGCGGCGGCCCGGCCTGGTTGGTCAACTCTTACTTCTTCATCGCCATCGCGGTCGCCTTCGTGCTCGCCGCGGCGGTGGGGTTGTTGGTGGAGCACCTGATGATCAGGCACCTGTACAAACGACCGCTCGACACACTGCTCGCGACCTGGGGCCTCAGTCTGATCATGCAGCAGTGTTTTCGTTCGGTGTTTGGTGCGCGCGAGGTGAGCGCGACGCTGCCCGACTGGCTGATGGGGTCGGTCAAGCCGAGCGAGGCCATCGACATCCCCATCAACGGTCTGGTCATCATGGCTCTGACGCTGGTGCTGACCAGCGCCATCTTTTTTGCGCTGCTGCGTTCGCGCTGGGGCGTGCGGGTGCGCGCGACCACCCAGAACCGCGTGATGGCGAGCGCCGCGGGCATCGACACCCGACGCGTCGATCGCATCACGTTTGGGCTCGGCTGCGGCCTCGCAGGCATCGCGGGTGCAGCGTTCACCACCATCGGCTCCACCGGCCCGACCAGTGGCTCGATGTACATCGTGGACACCTTCTTGGTGGTGGTGTTCGGTGGTGCCGAGAGCTTGGTGGGCGCCATCGCCGCCGCGTTCAGCATCGCGCAGGCACAGGCCACCATGGAGTTTTTCTTGAGCGGCTCGATCGCCAAGGTGCTCACGCTGCTCACCGTCATCCTGATCCTGATGGTGCGCCCTCAGGGTCTGTTCTCCATCCGGGTCAGGAGATAGACCATGCAGCTTCTGCAACGTGCGAGCTGGCTACTGTGGGGAGGCCCGCGCGACGACGCGAAGCAGCGCGCCGAGCGTATCGCGTACATCGCCATGGCAGTCCTCATCCTGGTGATCTTCCCCGCCACCATGAGCGCGTTTCGCCTGGGCCTGATCGGCAAGTACCTGACCTACGCGTTCGTCGCGCTCGGCCTGGTGTTGTGCTGGGGCTACGGCGGCATCTTGAGCCTCGGGCAGGGCGTGTTTTTTGGGCTCGGCGGCTACTGTATGGCGATGTTCCTCAAGCTCGAGGCGTCCGATCCGGTCAGCACCGCCATCCAGTCCACACCCGGCATCCCCGACTTCATGGACTGGAACCAGCTCACCGAGCTGCCGCTCTTGTGGGTGCCGTTCAAGAGTCTGCTGTTCACCTTGCTGGCGGTGCCCATCATCCCCGGCGTGCTGGCGGGCATCATCGGCCTGGCCATGTTCAAACGACGCGTCGGCGGTGTGTACTTCGCCATCATCACGCAGGCGGTCGCGGCCATCTTGTCCATCCTCATCATCGGCCAGCAGGGCTACACGGGCGGCGTCAACGGCATCA
>JBEGTL010000137.1:0-15598 GCA_041179425.1 Pseudomonadota bacterium
GCGCTGGTTGAACTTGAGCTCCTCGGCCTTGAGCCAATCGGCAGCTTCTTTTTCGCCGCTCTCTTTGGCGCGCAGCTTGGCCTGTGCACGGACCGCACGGAGCTCGTCTTTGTAGACGTACTCCTTGCCGGCGGGGCCCATCACCGCGACGCGTGTGGTGGGTAGGGCGAGCACCAGGTCGGCGCCCGTGGCGTACGGGTTGAACGCTGCGTACGCGCCACCAAAGGCGTTGCGGATGATCAACAAGATGCGCGGCGTGCGCACGTCGATGATGGAGTCGAGCATGGCGCGGCCGGCCTGCACGATGCCGCGGCTCTCTTGATCGCGCCCGGGCAAGAAGCCCGTGGTGTCTTCGAGGAAGATCAGCGGGATGTTGTACAGGTTGCAGAAACGAACGAAGCGCGCGATCTTGTACGACGCGTCGATGTCGATCTGACCGCTGGACACCGCCGAGTTGTTGGCGACGAAGCCGACCACGTTGCCGCCCAGGCGACCAAACGCAGTGATGGCATTCTTGGCGCGCTCGGGCTGCAGCTCGAAGTAGTCGCCGTGATCGACCAGCTGCTGGATGATGATCGACGCGTCGATCGGCGTGTTGAAGCCGGTCGGCGAGTTGAACGCCTTGCGCAGCAAGGTGTCGATCTCGGTGGTGCGCCGATCGAGGGGGTCGTTGGTGTTCTCGTAGGAAGGGGCTTCGCGGCTGTTGTTCGGGATGTACGAGAGCAGGCGCTGCACCGTGCGCAGCGCGCCGACTTCATCGGCCACCGTCAGGTCGGCCACGCCGCTTCCGCCGTGCACCTTGGGACCGCCGAGCTCGTCTGGCGTGACGTCCTCGCCGAGCACGCTCTTGACGACGCCCGCGCCAGTGAGACCAAAGAAGGTATCGGCCGGCTGGATGACGAAGCTACCCTGGCGCGGCAGGTACGAGCCGCCGCCAGCGTTGTAGCCGAACATGCACATGATGCTGGGCACCACGCCGCTGATCTTGCGCAGCGCCGTGAATGCTTCGGAGTAGCCGTCGAGGCCACCTACGCCAGCCGGCACGTAGGCGCCCGCGCTGTCGTTCATGCCGACGACCGGCACGCCCTTGTCGGCCGCGAAGCGAAACAAGTTGGCCAGCTTGCGACCGTTGGTGGCGTCCATGGAGCCGGCACGCACCGTGAAGTCGTGCCCGTACAGGGCTACGTCGCGACCGTTCACCTTGACCAGCGCCGTCACGATCGACGCGCCGTCGAGGTTTTTGCCCCAGTTTTGGTAGAGGATCTGCGGGCGCGTGCCCGGATCTTGCAGCACCTCGATGCGCTCCCAGACCGTCATGCGGTCCTTGGCGTGCTGCCGCAGGATCTGCACCGGGCCCGCTGCACTGTGAGGGCGAGCGCGAAGCTCTTCGCCCTGCGCCAGCGCATCGTCGTACGGGCCGGCACCTACGACCCCGAGCGTGGAGGACTCGGAGGACGTGTCTTTCTTTTCGAGACCCAGCAGCGGATCATCGAGCGTGGGGATCACGACAGGTTCGGTGGACATGAGTAGGACGCCCCTCAGACGCAGGCACACCCGCCGCGGATGAGGCGAGCAGGCGAATGGATGGTGCGAGCGTGTAGTCCAGAAATCGCACCCAGACCACTCAAAGTGCATGCAGATGCGGACGCCCGCGCTCCTCCGGCTACCCCGCAATGGGGCAGAAATGCCGGCCTCCGGCTCCGCCGGCCCCACGGGCTCAGAAGGAGCGGACCACCCGGGCGGCTACGCGGAGGTCGCCGTCCGGAGAACCGAGCACGAGCACGAGCACGCTACACGACGACGATTACTCGAGGGCGAGCACGTGCACGTGCGCGTTTACGATCACGCCTTGATACCGCTGGCGTTGGCGCAGCAGGTGGCGGCGCATGGGACGGAAGGACGAGAGCGCCTCGGTGCCCCCCCCCTCGCTACGAACTGATGTAGCGAGCCGAAAGCCGGACTCGTGCACGCGCACGTGCACGTCCTCGACCTCCCGTGATCGTGCAACGTGCTCGTGCTCGTGCTCGTGCTCGTGCTCGTCGCCGGGGCCCGCTCGGCTCAAATCACCATCACCGGCTCGCACTGGACTTCGACCTGGAAGATCTGCCCGTGCTGCGCATCCGTACAAGCCGTCCCCGTCAGCGTCACCGACTTCTTGTCCTTGCCAAGCACCCAACCATCGGGCTGGTTGTTGTACTTGCGGCCCTTCTTGCCCACCGTCACCAGCACGAAGGAGGGGTCGACCGTCGCCGAGAGCTCGAACGAACACGACTGCGCCCTGCCCGCGAGCTCGGTGAACACCTGCGAGAGGTCGGCTCCGCTCTCTACCGAGTGGTGCTTGGTATCGCCGGTGCCGCCAGCGGTCGCCATCTTGTCGAGCTGATCGGCGAAGCTGCTTTGACCGGTCTGGAATCCGACGACGAAGGTCTGCACTCCTTCTTTGGTGAGCTTCTCGATGGCCGCGATGGTCTCGGCGCGCGCACGAGGGTCGACCGGAGCGGTGCCACCTCCACCACCACCACCTCCACCGACTCCGCGAAAGTCCGCCGAGCAGTTCGGATCGCCGTCGGTGACCAGTACGATGTACTTGCCCGAGGTACTGCCCTGGTCCGCACTCGCCGGGGTCCCGATGATGGCCAGCGCCGCATCGAGCGTGGCCGCCGTGGGCGTAAAGCCGGCCGCACGCATGGGCTGCAGCGCGTTGCGAATGTCGTCGCCCGCGTTGGGCTCGATGTCGACGTTGATGGTGCCGGCGCCGCAGGAAGTCGCGACGTCGAGCTGGTCGTTGCGGCCGCCTCCCCCGCCGCCGTTGTTCGCAGGGAAGGTCATCAAGCCAAAGTTGATGCTGTCGCCGAACTCGCTCGTGACCGCGACCACCGCATCGCGAGAGCCGGTCCAGCGGTCGGTGCGCGTCTCGTTGCCGCCGGGCGCCATGCTGCCCGAGCGATCGAGCACGATGAGGATGTCTGCGGTGGCTTTATCGCCGCGAAGCGTGTGCTTGCCACAGACGTCTTTGTCGCCGCCGTTGACCTTGCCGCCCTTGACGCCACCGTCGGCGCCACCCGTGGAGCCACTCCCAGAGCCGCCGTTCTCGGCGGCATTCCAGTCGCGTTCGGGGTCCGAGCTGCAAGCGGCCACTAGGCCCAACACCGCGATCACCACGTGCTTCGATTTCACTCAGGCCTCCGCAGCCTTGTCATTGCCGTGCCAGGGGGGTTCCTTGGGCAGGAGCGCTCAATCTACGGAAAAGTGCCGTCTTGCGGGTCAACAAGCGGCTCACTCTGTGGAGTGCCTCACGAGCAGGCGCGAGGGACGAGGCACTAGCCTGGCCACCCGGGCCGAGGCTAAGGTTCGCACCGCCCATGAGCCGCGCCGAATCCTTGGTCTTATCACCCCCGAGCCCACCCAACGAGCTGTCGCTGTTTCCCCCCGGGACCACGCTTCACGAGGGCCACTTACACTCCGGACTTCGTATGCGCTGGTACGAGATCGGCAACCCCGACAAGCCTGCGGCTCTGTTCATCCACGGCTTTCCCGAGCTGGCTGTCAGCTGGACCCATCAGTTCGCCGGCCTGTCCGACAGCTATCGGTTGATCGCACCCGACATGCGCGGGTACGGCGGTACCGATGCTCCGTTTTGGTTCTGGCAGTACACGCTGCGCCGCGTGGCACGCGACGCGGCCCAGCTGCTTGAGCTGATCGGCGTAAAGAGTGCACACCTCGTCGGCCACGACATGGGCACCGCCATCGCGTGGGAAGCGGCGCAGAACTTCGCGAGCTCGTTTCGCAGCCTCGCCATCGTCAACGGACCCTGCTTGCCACTCATGTTCCGCAACGCGGCCAAACAGGCGGGCCCCTCTTCGTACGTGTGGCGCATGCTGATGCCTTACTACTTCAGCAACTACGCCCAGCGCGACCCCGAGTTCATGCTGCGCGATGCGTTCCACCGCGACGCAGATCACGAGCGTGTGTTCACCCCCGACGTGATCGAGGCCTACGCCAAACACATCCGTCGCCGCGGCGTACCTGCGGTCAACTACTACCGCGCGTGCGCGGTGTTTCCCACGCTGCGTCTCAAGCCGGTGCACATGCCGGTGCGCCTGGTCTGGGGCCAGAACGATCCGTGGGTGGGCGACTTCTTTCGCGAGCCCGCGACTTACGCGAGCTTCGTCGACGAGGTCGACGCGGTGCTGATCGAGGGCATGGGACACTTCGTGCAGCAGCAAGCCCCCGAGCCGGTCAACGCCGCGCTGCGCGCTCACTGGACCCGCGTCGACGCACGCTGAGCGGCCACGCTTCGCTCGCGCGGCCGAGGGCGCGCTTCGACATCACGCGGTGCGCGGGCGGCTCAGCGCTGCGGGGCGGCTCACGCGGTGCGCGGGCGGCTCACTTGCGTCGTTTGTTTGTCGCCGTTCTCGTCGATCACCTTCTTCACCAGCTCGATCGGCTGCGCGTGATCGCTCGGCGCGATGCGCGACCCACGGTGCCGCGCGTAGACCTGCGTGAACTCGGCACCCATGAACAAGATCTGCGCCGCGTAGTACATCCAGATCACCAGCACAATCAGCGAGCCCGCCGCACCGTACGGCGACGCGACCGACGCGCGACCGAGGTACAGGCCGAGCCCGAACTTGCCCAGCGTGAACAAGAGGGCCGTGACCGCAGCGCCGATCCACACGTCCTTCCACTGGATCTCGACGTCGGGCACGACCTTGAAGATGAGCGCGAACAGCACCGTGATGACACCCAAAGACACCACGAAGTTCACGATCTCCCAGACCCACGCGCCGCCTGGCAGTGCGTTCGAGAACGCGCCGCCGATGCCGGCCAAGACTGCGCTGAGCAGCAGCGACACGAGCAGCAAGAAGGCCACGCCCAGCACCATCGAGAAGGAGAAAAAGCGAGCTCGCAGCCAGCCCCACACGCCGAGGCCAGGCTTGGGTTCCACCTTCCAGATGCTGTTCATCGAGGCCTGAAGCTCGCCAAACACACCCGATGCGCCAAACAACAGCACCACGATGCCCACGATGGAGCCGATCGTCCCGTCGTCGGGCGACTTGGCGTTGCTGAGTAAGGTCTGAATGCCTTTGCCCGCCTCGGGGCCGACCACGGAGGAGAGCTGGCCCGCGATCTGTCCTCGCGCGGCCTCTTCTCCGAACACCAGCCCGGCCACCGAGACGGCGACCACGAGGAGCGGCGCAATCGACAGCACGGTGTAATACGCGAGCGCAGCGGCCAGTCGTGTGGCGTCGTCCTTGGACCAGTCGCTACCCGTTTCCTTCAAGATTTCCCAAAGCGTCTTGGCTCTCATGGCTTCGCTCCTGTGACGACGGCAGCGAGCTCGTGCAGGATGCGTTCCACCCTCTGACATGAGGCGAGGGGCGACGTGGGCCGCGCATGGGAGCGTGCAGGCCAGCTTGCGCAGAAAGTGCGCACTTGGGTGCACATGAGCGACACTGCGGCGCCAGCTGAGAAGGCATCGTCTCTCAGCTTTCATCGCTCGCGCGCCCAAGGGGTGCGCTTCGACGCTTGGAGGCCCCCCAATGGAACAATCGGTTCACGTACTCGTATTTGACGGTCTCGCAGACTGGGAGCCCGCACTCGCACTCGCCGTGCTGCGCGACAACGGCCTGCCCATCACGACGGTCGGCTTCACGCGTGACGTCGTCACTACCGCCGCCGGTCTGCGCGTCGTGCCCGACCTGTCGTGGGAAGAAGTGCGCATCGCCAAGGTCAAGCTGCTCGTCCTGCCTGGTGGCGACGCGTGGCAGCGCAGCGAGTACCCCACGGCTGCGTTCGAGAGCACGCTCAAAAAACTGCTCGAAGCCAAGGTGCCGGTCGCCGCGATCTGCGGCGCAACGGTCGGCCTCGCGCGTGCCGGTGCGTTCGAAGGTCGCGCGCACACCAGCAACGATCCGCAGTGGCTCAAGTCGATCGCCCCGGACTATCCCGGACGCGACCTGTACCGCAACGAGCTGGTCGTGCGTCAAGACGGCTTGATCACGGCACCCGGTACCGCGCCCGTCGAGTTCGCCCGCGAGGTGATCGCAGAGCTCCAAGCCATGCCGGCAGACAAGTTGGGAGCATGGTTCACGCTGTTCAAGACCGGCCGCCTCCCCGAAGGCGTCGACCCAGCTCGTATCTTTTCCTAAAACAGACGCGCCTGGTCCGCGACACACCGCGCGCCCCATGCGAGCCTGCTTTCCGTGGGTTCGATGCGAAGAGAATTTGTGCGGCGGGCATGGTTGTCTCTCTTGCTGGTCTTCGTTCTGTGTGCGTCGACGGCGCGCGCTGACGACGAAGCGCCGCGGGCGTTTCGGTTCGATGCGCGGCTCGAGGGTACGCTCGCCGGCGTGGGCGCAGCTGCGTTCATCGGCGCCGAGCTGCTCAAGCCGGTGCTGGCGCCCAAACACTGTCGGTTGTGTGGCAACAACCCCCTTGATCTGAGTGTCCGCAAGAGAGCGCGCTGGGACAACGTGGTGCGTGCCCAGCGCACCGCGCACGCACTGTTGTTTGGCGTGGTACCCGTGGTCAGCGTGGGCGGCCTGATGGCGCTCTCGGTCGGACAGGCCTCGCGCCACGACACCATGGTCGACGCGATGGTGATGTTCGAGTCGTTCTTGCTGACGGCCAACGTGACGCTGCTCGCCAAGTTCAGCACGGCCCGCCGCCGTCCGTTCGTCAAGGCCGGCAGTGAAGCCCAGCGCGATGTGCTCACCGGCCCGCAAGAAGACAACATCTCGTTCTTCTCGGGCCACACCAGCACCACGTTCGCGCTCGCCGTGGCGGCAGGCGCAACGGCCAGCTTCCGCGGCTACAAATACGCAAACGTCGTCTGGGGTGTCGGTGTCCCGCTGGCCGCCCTCACCGGCTACCTGAGTATCGCCGCCGACAGACACTACTTCACCGATGTGCTCACGGGCGCACTCGTGGGCTCAGCCATTGGCGTGTTGATCCCCTGGCTGCACCGCCACGGAGCAGACGACCGTATGCCCACAGTCTCAGCGGCCCCGGGAACCATCATGTTCAGCTGGGTCCGCTAACCAGGGCCCGCCGCACGTTTCGCCGAGCACTCCCCCGCCAGCAGCGTCAGCTCAAGGCCATCCGATAGGAGCCGAGAACAACCGCTGCCGATACACGCGCTCGTACAGATCCAAGACAGTCAGCAGAAATGCAGCGACCAAAGGTCCGTACAACAAACCGCCCATGCCGAATGTGGAGATGCCGCCGATCAGCGACAAGAAGATGACCAGGCTGTGCATCTGCATGCGGCCACCCACGAGCCGCGGCGTGAGCAGGTTGTCGATCAACAGGCCCTGCACGTTGCAGAACAAAAAGAAGGCGAGCGCCGCGCCCCAGCGCTGCGAAAAAAACAGATAGGCAGTCGCCGGCACCACGACGAGGTTGGTCCCCACCAGCGGCAAGAACGCAAAGATGGCCAGCACCGAGCCCCAGAACAGCGGCGACGGGATGCCCGCAACCCACATCGCGAGACCGCCGAGGGTGCCCTGCAGCGCAGCGGCCGTACCGCTGCCGAACAAGATGGCCGCGCCCACATCTTTGAACTTGCTGACGATGAGCTCTTCTTCTTCGTCGGGCAGCGGAGACAGATCGAAGATGCGTCGCTTGAATGCGGGCCCGTCGATGAGCCCGTAAAACACCACGATCACGATCATCGCGAAGTGGTAGATGGCCGAGATGACGTTGGTCACCAGCGTGTTGAGCTGGGTGGTGAGGTAGCCCGCGATGGCGCCGGCACCATCGAGTGCAGCACTGCGAATCTTGGACGGGCTGTACTGCACCCCGACCAGACGAAACACCTCGCTGGCCCGACTACCGAACCAGCCGTCGCTCTGCAGCGCCGAGCTCGGGTTGTCGGCCGAGAGTGCGTCGTGGATGATTTGATAGGCGCTGGCCGCCTGCTGCGACAGGCTGGCGATGAGCAAGATGGCCGGCACCGTCACCGAGAAGGTGACCAGCCCAGTGACCAAACTCGCGGACAGGATGGGCTTGCCCTTGAGCCTACGGCTGACCCGCAAATAGAGGGGGCGAGCCGTGCCGGCGATCAAGAGGCCCAGCACCACGTCGGTGATGAACTCGCCCAGCACGTAAAAAAAGCCCGCCAGAGCCGCGAGTAGCACCGCACAGAAGAAGAGGATGGCTCCCGTGGAGTGCGCCGCGTCGGGCTTGAGGGTCATGGCGCCGGACTATAGCGCGATCCCCCTTCAGAAAGCCGAGGCGCCTGTGTCTCCGCTCATGGTCGTGTGCCCGTAGCCCATCGCGTGCGCGGAGGAGCCGAACAACAGAGCGTCGCGCATCAAGTTCTTGGCCAGGCGGTCGGTATTGCGCACGCGGCACTTCTTGACCAAGCGGCGCAGTCCCCGCGACAGGGCGGCCTGGTCGATGTTGAGGCGAGCGCACAGGTGCTCGGGCGTCTCGCGGTCGAGCACGAGCGGGAACAGAGCAACGTCGTTGTTGCTGAGCTTGTGTTCGGTGGTGAGGTGCTCGATCCAGTTGCCCACCTGCAGATCGGACAGCCGACCCGACGAGAGCGTGCGCTTGACGAAGCGTTCGACGGCCTGCCCCGGCAGAGGACGCGCCAGCAGCTCGACGCGCAGAGGCTGAATGTCGTTGAGCAGGCTGCTGCGCAGCTCGACCGCGACGAACAAGATGTTGACCAGCGGACTCTGCGAACGAAGCCGCGCGAGCTGCGGAACAGGCTGCCCGCGCAGCACCGCGCCGTCGACGATGACCCCACACGCGGGCGGCGTCGTCACGAGCGGCAGCGCCTCGGCGAAACTACGCACGACCTGCAGCAGGGCAAGGTCTCCGACGGCAGCGCGGACGATGTCGACAAGGCCCTCGTCCTCACTGACAACCACGAACGTGCTCTCGACGTTTTTCATGCGTACATTCTCCCTTTGGGTCCAACTTCAATGGAGACCTCGAGGGTCTCGTCTTCGTTCGTGGGGTCGCTCGTCTCGTCCGCGTCGAGGTCGACGGGCTGCGTCTCGAACACCAGCGCGTCGCGCAGCACGGTCTTCGCGAGACCGTCCATCGAGCGTGCGTTGCACTTGCGCAGTAACGACCGAACCTGTGTCTTGAGCGTGTTCTCGGTGATGCCGAGCCTGCGCATGACCTTCTGACGCGACTCGTTGCCGAGTGCGTACGCCATCAGCTGCACTTCGCGCGGCGTGAGGCCGCGAGCACGTGCCAGCTCGTCGACCCATGCAGCCACTCGCTCGTCGGGCAGCCAGCCGCTGACCAGCGAACGCTGCACGAAGCTGACCAGGTTCACTTCGCCCACCGGCTTGAGCACCAGCTCGGCACGCCAGGCGTGCAGACCGTTGACGAGCTCGGCACTGGCCTGGGAGGCGAGCGCCAGGACGGGAACCAACGGATGCGCCTCGCGCAGCCGCTTCATGGTCTCGAGGGGGTCGGCGTCGAAGCCGTCGAGGTCGACCACGACCCCTGACCAACGCGAGTTGGGCAGCAGCATCGCAGCAGCCTCGCGGTAGCACTTGGCGCGTCGAACGACGCTGTACCGCTGCAGTGGCTCGCCCAAGGTCAGGGCGAGGCCGTCGTCACGAGCAATCAGGAGAAAGAAGCCACGCTGGAACATGAGGCACCGGCTCAGTTTGGGGGGAGGTTCAGCCACCACCGGACACAACAACCCCCTCAGCAAGGCTCATGCCAGCTAAATTACAGCGCTTTTCTGACCTCGTTCGGCCAATGCTTGCGTAGCTAGGCAAGACTTGCCTAGCCCATGAGCAAGCTTTGCTGCGTTGGCCGGAAACTCGACGCGCTTTCAGAGGTCGGAGCGCGGAGTGAGCAGGTCTCGGGCTGTGGTTGGCGTCTCACCACAGGGAACTGGTGCGTCACACATCGGCACAGTTCAGAGGACCAGCTATCAAAGTGCGCGCGCTAGCGGGCGAGCGGGGAGCGGGCAGGGCCGCCGATCGCAGACAAACCGAAGCTACCGCTCCTTACGCACAGAAGCGAAAGCGAAGGATGGTTCCTCCCCTCGAACCACCCCGAGCGCACCCCGAAAGTGCGCCCGCAGCGATGGTCCCGGCAGAATGAGGGGTGCCCTCCACCTCCGTCGGCTCTCGCGCCAAGCAGTTGCTGCTCGCCACTCGCGGCCACGCCCTCACGCGGACTGAGCGCGCAGCACGCGCCAGCGAGCTGGCCGGCCTGCTGCTCGCGCTGAGCCAGGAGCACACGCGTCCCGACGACCGAGCACGCGCCCGCATGCTGGGGCGCCTGATGGACGACGCACGCGGGCAGCAGCTGACCAACGCGCTCACCGACCGTCTGTACCGCAGTCGCGACCCGGAGCGCGTGCTCGACCAGGTGGGCTACGTGCTCAAACGCTACGGCGTGCCGCGCTACATGCGTGCGCACGAGCGCGCGGCTCTGCTGGCAGTGCGCGGTCTGTCTGCCCTCCCCGTCCCGCTCGCGAGCGGAGCCGTCGCAGCGGCCGTCGTCGCGCGCGTGCGCGGCGAGGCGCGCAGCGTGCTGCTCGATGCCGACGAGCGCGCGCTCGCACGGCACATCGGCGAGCGCCATCGCGAGGGCGTTCGTGTGAACGTCAACCAGCTCGGCGAGGCGCTGCTCGGAGAACGCGAGGCAGAGCAGCGCGTCGCCAAGTACGTGGCCCTGGCCGAGCGCCCCAACATCGACGCGCTCAGCGTGAAGGTCTCCTCCATCGGTAGTCAGCTCAACCTGCTGGCCTTCGAGTCGACGGTCGAGGTCCTGCGCGAGCGGCTACGTCGCATCTACGCAGCGACGCTCAGCGTGGGGCGCGAGCGCGAGCGCACGTTGGTGATGCTCGACATGGAGGCGTACGCGCACGTCGAGCTCACGCTAGCGGTGCTGTTTCGCACGCTCGACGATCCGGCGCTCGACCGCGTGCGTGCGGGCGTGGTGCTGCAGGCCTATCTACCCGACGCCAGCGCGCTGCTCAGCCGCGTACAGGCCTACGCCAGTGCGCGCGTCGCACGCGGTGGCGCCCCGCTGCGCGTGCGGCTCGTGAAGGGTGCCAACCTCGCGCACGAACGGGTAGAGAGCGCCAAGTCGGGCCTCAGCGTGCCCATCTTCGGGAGCAAACGCGAGGTCGACGCCCACTACAAAGTCCTGCTCGAGCGCGCACTGCGCAAAGACTCGATCCGCTCGCTGGCGATCGGCGTCGCGAGCCACAACCTGTTCGACCTCGCGTACGCGCTGTTGTTGCGCGCCGAGGGCGAGCTCGACGACGGCGTGGAGCTCGAGCTGCTCGAGGGCATGGCCGAGCCGGTGCGACGCGCGTTGTCTGCCGTCGGCGCGTCGGTGCTGGTCTACGCCCCGGTGTGCAAGGACGACGAGCTCAACAACGGGATCGCCTACTTGGTGCGGCGACTCGACGAGAACACCGCGCAGGAAAACTACCTGCGCTCGAGCTTCGATCTCAAGCTCGGTGGCGCTGCCTTCGAGCGCGAGCGCGAGCGCTTCACGGCGTCGCTGACCACGATCGATCAGCTCGACCTGTCGGCACGCCGCAGCCACGACGCCGGCTTCGATCGACGGCACGCGCGCGAGGGCGTGCGCCGCGTGGACTTCTGCGGCGAGGCAGACACCGACTTCACACAGGCCCAGAACCGAGACTGGGTACGCGCCGAGCTCGCACGCGCACTCGATGCGCCGCCCCCACTCGTGCACTCTTTGGTCGCGGCGTTGGGACGCGACGACAGAGCCGCGCGGTCAATCGATGGCGTCGACCCTTCTCGACCGGGCGTCGTGCCATATCATATCGAGCTCGCCGGCCCCGACGTCATCGAGCGCGCGCTCGCTTGTGCTGCCGCCGACCCCACCCAGTTCTCGCGCACGTCGGTCGAAGAGCGGGCTCACCTCATGCTCCGCGCTGCGGCGGCCCTGCGCGAAGCGCGTGGCGCGCTGATCGCCGCCATGGTGTGCGACGGCGGCAAGCGTGTGGTCGAGGCCGATGTCGAGGTGTCGGAGGCGGTCGACTTCGCCGAGTACTACCGCAGCAGCTTCGCGCAGCTGGTGCGCGAACAACGAGTCGACGTGGTGCCGCGCGGCGTGGTGCTGGTCACGCCGCCGTGGAACTTCCCGCTCGCGATCGCGGCCGGCGGCGTGCTCGCGGCGCTGATGGCCGGCTGCCGCGTGCTCTTCAAGCCCGCCCTCGAGACGGCGCTGGTGGGCTTTCGTTTGGCGACGCTGTTGCACGACGCAGGCGTGCCTCGCGAGGTGCTGCAGCTGCTGACGTGTGAAGACGAGGTGGCCAGTGCGCTGGTGCGCGACGCGCGCGTCGACAGCGTCATCCTCACCGGAGCCACCGCCACGGCACGTCTGTTTCACAAGCTGCGTCCGGGGCTCCGTCTGCTCGCCGAGACGGGCGGCAAGAACGCCTACGTGGTCAGCGCGATGAGTGATCGCGAGCTCGCGATCCGCGATGTGGTGTTGTCCGCGTTTGGACACGCCGGCCAGAAGTGCAGCGCCGCGAGCCTGCTCATCCTCGAAGACGAGGTGTACGACGACCCTCACTTTCGCACCACGCTGCGCGACGCAGTCGAGAGCCAACACGTAGGGTCGGCGTGGGCGGCCGAGAGCGTCGTGACACCGCTGATCCGCGAGCCTGAAGAAGCTCTCTCGCGCGCGCTCACCACCCTCGAGCCCGGCGAGACGTGGCTGGTCGAGCCGCGTTTCTCCGCGACCAACCCGCGCTTGGTCAGCCCGGGCGTGAAGCTCGGCGTGCGAGCGGGCAGCTTCACCCACGGCACCGAGCTGTTTGGTCCGGTGCTGGGCGTGATGCGCGCGCGCTCGGTCGCTCACGCAGTCGAGCTGGCCAACGCCACGGGCTACGGACTGACCGCGGGCCTGGCGAGCCTCGACGAGCGCGAGCAAGCGTTCTTCAGCGAACACATGCGCGCGGGCAACCTGTACATCAACCGCACCATCACGGGCGCCATCGTCGAGCGCCAACCGTTCGGCGGCATCGGCAAGTCGGGCTTTGGGCCGGGCGCCAAGGCCGGCGGCCCCAACTACGTGGCGCAGCTGGTGCACGTGATGCCGCGCGCGACGCGTCGATCGGGGGCAGACGACGTCGAGGTCTCGTGGCCGGCCGTCCTCGATGCACGCTTCACGGCGCTGGCCCGCTTGCTCGACGAAGCCGACGTAGCGCGTGTGCGTTCGTGGCTGAGCGACTACGTGCAGGCATGGCAGCAACACTTTTCGCGCGAGCACGATCCCAGCGCAGTGCACGGCCAGTTCAACCACTTTCGGTACCGACCCGCCGACGGCGTGGTCGTGCGGGTGGAGGCTGACGCCGCGCCGATCGACATCGTGGTCAGCTGCCTCGGCGCAGAGCTCGTCGGCGCGCGCATCGCCATGTCCGTCGACCCGCGGGCGCGCGCGTATCAAGACACCGCGTTGTTTGGCTTTGCGATGCGCATCGAGTCGACGACCGACCTGCTGCACCACGCGCGACCCGCCGCGCGCCTACGTCTGCTGGGCGCCCGCAACGAGCTGCACGACCAGTACGCCGCTGCCGTCGGCGCACACATTGCGGACGAGCCCGTGTTACCGCTGGGCCGCTTCGAGCTGCTGCACTACCTGAGCGAGCAGAGCATCTCCGTAGAGCATCACCGCTACGGACACGTGCAAGCGGCTCAGCCCTGAAAATAGGGGTTGGTACCGGCCGCGTGGTCGGTCACGTCGAGCACGGTGTGGATCTCGGGGACCGCCGCGCAGATCGCAGTCTGGATGCCGTCTTTGACGGTGCTATCGGCCTGACCGCAGCCCTGACAGCCGCCGCCGAGGCGCACGTAGACGGTGCCCTCTTTGACGTCGAGCAGCTGCACGTGGCCGCCGTGCGACGCCACGCCGGGGTTGATCTGATCTTGCAGCACGCGGTGCACGCGCTCGGCGATGGGATCTTCGAGCAGCTTGGGGCGGTTGGGGTTGTCGAACTTGAAGCCCGCGCTGAAGCCCGTGTCGACGTAGTCGAGCGTGGTGCCGCGCAGGTCGTCGACGCTGTCGCCCGCGATGAAGAACACGAGCGCATCTTGCTCGAGCACCAGGTCTGTCGGCTTGCGCTCGCTCTGGTCACAAAACTCGAGCTGATACTGAAAGCCGGTGGGGCTGCGCTCGGCAATGGCGACACGAACGGCCTGCTCAGTCAGCTCTTCGGCATCGAGGATGCGCGCGATCTGTGTGGTCGCAGCTTCGGTGGCTCGGATGACGGCGACATCGCTCGCGTCGGTCACGCTCGGGAGCGGGAGCGCAGTGTCGACGCGAGGATCTGCGACGTGCGGGCTGACCGCACTGGGAGACGACGGGTGCATGGCCCAAGTTGTGCCTGACAAGGGCCGGCGGTTCAATCGCTCACTTGCCCTGGGACTTGGCGGTCGCGGCCAGCACGCGGTCGAGCAGGTCTTTGCTGAACAGCTTGCCGCTCAGCTTGGTGCGCAGCTCGCCGTAGCTCTTGGCCCACTCGGCGGCGTAGGGGCTCGTGTCGATCTCCTGGATTCCCCGCGTTTTCAGGGTGTTGTAGTCGGTCTGCTCTTCGGTCGCGATGAGCTGAAGAGCCTTTTCGTGGGCTTGCTTGCCAGTCTCGACCAGCACCTGCTGCGCGTCGGGGGGCAGGCTCTTGAACAGCTGGTTGGTGATCAGGGTGGCCCCCACCAACGCGATGTCGGCCTGCTTGGTCATGTACTTGACGTTGTTGAACCACTGCAGCCCGAGGGCGGCCGTGGGCGATGCGATGACGGTGTCGACCATCTTGGTCTGCAGCGCGGGGAACACCTCGGGCAGCGCGAGCGGGATGCCGTTGGCACCGACGATCTTGAGCAGCTCGGGGAAGACCGGGTCGTCGCGCCAGACCCAGGGCCGGGCCTTCTTCAGGTCGCTCGGCCGCGCGATGGCCTGGTTGGAAAAGATGTGGCCAAAGCCGATGTCGAACCAGCCGAGGAGCTGGTAGCCCGAGTCGTCGAACGACTTGCGCCACTCGACGTCCATCGCGGTGCGCACGGCGCTGAGGTCTTTGTAGCTCTTGAACAGACCGGGAACCTGCAGCACCGAGGCCGACCGCACGATCTGGCCGAGGCCGACCGAGGTGAGCGTCGTGGCGTCGAGCTGGCTCACCTTCATCTTGCGCAGCACGTCGCGCTCGTCGCCGGCGATACCGCCTGGGTAGAAGCGGAACTTGACCCGGCCGCCTGTCTTTTCACGGACGGAACCGTCCCAGGCGCGCAAGATGCGCTCGGCCTTGCTGCCCTTGGGCGCGATGGTGGCCATACGAATCTCGAAGCTGCCTTGTGCGTCGGCGGGCGAGCGCAAGCCGGGGACGATGCTGCTGGGGAGGAGCATGAGACCGAGGCAGAACGAAGCTATCCAGAACACGCGCGAGCTAGTGGTCATGATTGAAGGCATGAACCGATGTGGGTCTCTCGTCTATTTCTGGGTCGTTCTTTCGGCTCTCCGGCTCTCCGGCTCTCCGGCTCGCTTCGCCTCGCGCTGAGACGTGTACTGACGCTCCGGGGAGGGGAGTGGGGGGGGGGGGGGGGAGGGCGGTGGGCCGCCCCACCCCACCACCCCCCCC
>JBEGTL010000138.1:0-15593 GCA_041179425.1 Pseudomonadota bacterium
GTCAAGAGTAAGACCAAGAAGCATGTTCATCAGACAAAGGTCGCCGCTTGATCAGATTTCTGATCCACAACTCTTGACCATACCTCATGGTCGGCTGGGCGGCCTCCACGAAGTGGAGCGCCGCGAGTAGTCCAACTAGCACCGCGAGACGTGGCGGGCCGACGCCGCCCTGTCTCTTCGCTCGACGAGTTCCCGTTGGTGAGCGTGTCCGGACGTCTTCCGTAGGGAGAGTCAAGGTGGTGCCGCCTGCGCGTTATGGGGAGGACGCGAGCTACTGCTGGCACGAGCCTTACACGGGCGGTGGCGTCCTCGGGGAGCAAGCGTGGTGTACCAGCCAGACTTAGTCGAAGACGGCGGTTCGGTTGACGACCCGACTGCACATGGCCGCTCCAGCTGCGCTCGTACCAGTGTTCGATTGATCGATTCGAGAGGGGCGTGTGGGACAAACCGCGCTTGATTCGCCGATCGGCATCGCAGGCCGCCAACGCTTGGCGCGCTCGCAGTTCAGTGCGCGTGAGCCTTCTTGGCGGGCGCAGGCGCCTTGATCAGGTTGCCGCGCGAGTTCGAGTGCTCGGCCGCCGATTTGGAGTCTGAGTGTTTGGGGGGCGCCGGGTCGGCTTCCACCGGCGGATGCTCCAGCACACCATCATCGACGCCAGGTGCAGCGTGGTGCGGCTGCGACTTCACCAACAGCGCGACCCACACTGCGACGCCCGCCACCGCCGCGATACCGGCCCAGCGCGTCAGCTTGCGCTTGGTGGTCACGGCCGCTGCCTTGGCCGGAGGCTTGGGCAGCGGAAAACGGATCTTACGGACCGCCTTGGCTTCCATGTCGACCAGCAAGAGGCCGTCGACGCCGAACGCGAGCTGATACTCGAGCAGCTGACGCCGCGTCTCGGCGTGGTCGAGCTTGACCGCTTTGCCGGTCTTCACCTCGGCCAAGAACGTCTTGCCGTTGAGCGCCACCAGCAGATCGCCGCTCAGTGCTACGTTCTGCGGCTCGCCATCGACCACGGCCCAGTAGCTCGCCGGAGGCTGACGCTGCAGCAGGCTGTAGCCCAGCTTTTTGAGCAAGACCTCGGCCTCTTTTTCGGCCTTGAGGCCCTTCTTGGCGAGCTTGCTGGCGGCCTTTTTGGTCTTGTAGGTGCGCCACTTGGTCTCGAGCCAGGCGCCGACCAGCAGCACGGCCACGAAGACCGCACCTACGGCGGCGAGCTGGGAGGAGGAGTTCACCTTCCCTCGCTCGTCCCACTGCACTGGGTCCAGCGTCAAATTCTCGCCCAATCAGCGTGGCGAGGCCGTCCGCACGCGCAACTGCTGGGGCCGCCTGGCCGATAGTTTCCTGTGCCGTTGCCACCGCTCCCCACGCCTCGTGTCGTGCTTCCTTCTCATGCTCGCTGGCCCCAAGCGCTCTCCCAGCTGCGCGACCCTCCGCTCTCGCTCGCCATCTCCGGCGAGCTGCCAGAGCTCACGCACGCGGTCGCCATCGTGGGCACCCGCGAGCCCGACGCCTTGGCGGGCCAGTTCGCGCACACGCTGGCGCGCGAGCTCGCGGAGGCGGGCTGCCCCATCATCTCGGGAGGGGCGCTGGGCATCGACAGCGCGGCCCACCGGGGGGCGCTCGACGGGGGCGGGTTCACCGTGGCGATCCTTGCGACCGGCCTCGAGCGTCCTTACCCTGCCGACAACGGGCAGCTGTTTCGGCAGGTCGTCGAGCGGGGTGCCCTGCTCAGCGAGTCGCTCGACGACGTGCCCGGATACGCCAGTGCGTTTCTGGCCCGTAACCGCCTGATCGCTGCACTGGCGAGCGTGGTAGTGGTCGTCCAGGCCCCATTCAAGTCAGGCGCAATGTCCACCGCCAAGCACGCGCTCAAGCTCGGCCGGCCCCTGCTCGCGGTGCCCTACGCACCCTGGGAAAGCCGGGGTGGGGGCAACCTCACATTGCTGGCGGCCGGGGCAAGAGTTTGCAGAACTAGCTCGGATGTCCTATCGCTAGCGGCTCCGAGCGGTCTACCGATCGCTCGGTCGAGTCGTAAGGGACCTAGAAAAGCGGAGAGTTATCCAGGGCTTGACGAGGATGAACGGGGGGTGTTACGGGCCCTTTCGACAGCAGTTCTGTCCGCCGACGAGCTATGCGATCGGACGGGTCTGTCGGCACCGCGAGTCCAGCGAGCCCTCTTGATGCTCTTGCTTTCCAAGGTCATCCAAGAAGTAGGTTGCGGGCGCTACGCCCGTGATGATCGGTTTTGAGGCCCGCCGGCCTACGCGCCCAGAGACCTCTGAAAGGACCCCGCCGAGATGGCCAAGTCGCTAGTCATCGTCGAGTCCCCCGCCAAAGCGAAGACCATCCAGAAGTACCTCGGTAAAGACTACGAGGTCATGGCTTCGAAAGGGCACATCAAAGATCTGCCCAAGCGTGGGGGCGTCGACCTCGAGAATGACTTCAAGGAGACCTACGAGGTCATCGAGGAGAAGGGCAAAGGCGAAGTCGTCAAAGCCATCCGCGACAAGGCCAAGAAGGTCGACCAAGTTTTGCTCGCCATGGATCCGGATCGCGAAGGCGAGGCCATTGCTTCTCACATCTACGAGGAAGTGAAGGCCACCGAGACCAAGGCGACCATCCGCCGCGTGCTCTTCAACGAGATCACGAAGAAGGGTGTGTTCTACGGGCTCGACCACCCGCGCGACATCGATCTGCACCTGTACGAGGCGCAGCGTACGCGCCGGGTGCTCGATCGTATCGGCGGCTACCCGCTGTCCAACCTGCTCTGGCGCAAGCTGGCGTTCGGGCTCTCGGCCGGCCGCGTGCAGACGCCTGCGCTGCGTTTGATCGTCGACCGTCAGACCGAGATCGACGCCTTCGTGCCCACGCCGTACTGGCTGGTCGACGTTGCCCTCAAGGGCAAGGCCGAGCGCGGCTTCACGGCGCTGCTCGACAACGTCAACGGCCAGAAGCTCGAGCGCGTGAGCTCCCGTCCTGCCGCTACTTCCGAGCTCGAGGCGCAGCGCTACGTCAACGACCTCAAGCGCGCCAAGTACCGCATTGCGGCGATCACCAAGAAGCAATCGCGGCGCAAAGCACCCGCGCCGTACACCACGTCCAAGCTGCAGCAAGATGCGTCTACGCGTCTCGGCATGCAGCCCAAGCGCGCGATGCGTGTGGCGCAGGGTCTCTACGAAGGCATTCAGATCGGCAAGGGCAAAGAGTCCGAGCTGGTCGGCCTCATCACCTACATGCGTACCGACAGCGTGCGCGTGTCCGACGATGCTGTCACCGAGGTGCGCGGCTTCGTCGAGACCACCTACGGCAAGTCGTTCTTGCCGGACGTGCCCAACGTCTTCAAGGCCAAGAACCAGCAGAACGTGCAAGACGCGCACGAAGCCATCCGCCCCACGCGTATGGATCTTCCGCCCGACGTCGCTGGCGAGTACCTCAAAGAAGAGCAGCTGCGGCTCTACAAGCTGATCTGGGATCGGTTCGTGGCGAGCCAGATGACGCCCGCCGTGTACGACCAGACCAGCGTCGAGATCGAGGGCAAGGTCGAAGACCGCGCCTACGGTCTGCGGGTGAGCGGCAGCATCTTGCGCGAGGCCGGCTGGCGTAAGGTCTACGGTGCCGGCGACACGCAGCTGGCCGGCGAAGAAGAGGCCGCGCCCAGCGACGAAGACAAGACGCTGCCGCCCATGGACGAGAACGAAGCGCTAGCGCTGGTCGACCCGCCCGGCGTGGTGAGCACGTACAAGCAGACCGAGCCGCCGCCGTACTTCAACGAAGCGAGCTTGGTGAAGAAGCTCGAAGAAGAGGGCATCGGCCGACCCAGCACGTACGCCGAGATCTTGAGCAAGGTGTTGGCGCGCGACTACGTGGTCAAGGTCGAGAACAAGCTGGTCGCCAGCGACCTCGGCAAGCTCGTGATCCTCAAGCTGGTCGAAGACAAGTTCGACCTCGCCGACATCAGCTTCACGCGCAAGCTCGAAGAAGACCTCGACGCCATCGCCGAAGACAAGATGACGCGCCTCGCGGTGCTGCGGCCGTTCCACGACCGCCTCACCAAACAGATCGAGCACGCACTCGAGAACAAGGGCAAGTGGTGGCCCGATCCCGAGCCGCTCGAAGAACCTTGTCCCGAGTGCGGCAAGACCCTCGTCAAGCGCTGGGGCAAGAACGGTCCGTTCATCGGTTGCACCGACTACCCAGACTGCAAGTACACCCGCGATCTGGGCATCAGCGGCGAAGAAGCCGACAGCCGTAAGCCCGTGATGACGGACTACACGTGCAACGAGTGCGGCTCCAAGATGATGAAGCGCTGGGGGCGCAACGGCTGGTTCTTGGGTTGCTCCACGTACCCCAAGTGCAAGGGCACGCGTCCCATGCCGCTGGGCGTCAAGTGCCCCAAGTGTGCCACGGGCGATATCATCGAGATCAAGAGCAAGGGCCGCGGCCGCGTGTTCTACGGCTGCAGCAACTACAACGTGGAGAGCATCAAGTGCGACTTCCGCGTGTGGCAAAAACCGGTCGAGATCCCGTGCCCCGACTGCAACGCCAAGTTCGTGGTTCGCGCCGGCAAGAACGACGAGCCGGGCACGCTCAAGTGCCTGACCGAAGGTTGCGGGTTCACCCGCGACGAGACGCAGGAAGAGTTCCTGCGCAACACCGGCACAGCGGCTAGCAGCCCGGTCGCCCCCGCGGCCAAGCTCGACCCCACCGGCACCGAAGACGACGACTAAAAAAACAGTAACGCCTGGAGTCGGAGCCGCGGCGCGATCCGCCACCGCTTGCTCCGGTGCGTCCTCACGTACAGGAGTACGCTCCGGGCGCTCCTCACAACCGGCGGCGCCTCGCACCGCGGCTCCGACTCCATCCGTCACTGTTTTGCAGTGCAGGTCACGGTGTCGCGCGTGCTACCGCGGTCGAAAAGAGTGCGCAGACTTGGCGTTCCGATCTCTGGGCGCGACCGAAGGATGGAGGGCGCATGACTGAAGCAACGGTGATTGGGGCCGGCCTGGCTGGCACTGAGTGCGCCTTTCAACTCGCCGAGCGTGGCGTCGACGTCACGCTGATCGAGCAGAAGCCCGCGCGGCGGACGCCTGCGCAGCACTTCGACTTCTTTGCCGAGCTGGTGTGCTCCAACAGCTTTCGAGGAGCCGACCTCGCCAACGCGGTGGGTCTGCTCAAAGAAGAGATGCGGCGCGCCAACTCGTTGGTGATGGCGGTCGCCGATCGCACGCGCGTGCCTGCGGGCGGTGCGCTGGCCGTCGATCGCGAGCTGTTCGGCCTGGAGCTGACGCGCACCATGCACGCGCACCCGCGCATTCGTGTGGTGTGCGACGAGGTCACGCGCATCCCCGAGCGCCGGCCGTGCGTGCTGGCGACTGGCCCGCTCACCGGAGACGCACTCGCGCGCGATCTGGCCGAGCGCGTGGGCAACGAACACCTCGCGTACTACGACGCCATCGCGCCCATCATCAGCGCCGACAGCATCGACCACGACAAGGTGTTTCGTGCCTCGCGCTGGGACAAGGGCGGCGACGAGGCGTACATCAACTGCCCGCTCGACAAAGAGCAGTACGAGGCGTTCGTGGCCGCGGTGCTCGCGGCCGAGAAGGTCGAGCCGCGCGCGTTCGAAGAGATTCGTTATTTCGAGGGCTGTCTGCCCATCGAAGAGCTCGCTCGGCGCGGCGCACGCACACTCGCGTTTGGTCCGATGAAGCCGGCCGGTCTCACCAACCCCAAGACCGGTCGCTGGCCGCACGCCGTGGTGCAGCTGCGCACCGAGGATGGCGCCCAGACTGCGTACAACATGGTTGGCTTTCAGACGCGCATGAAGTTCGCCGAACAAAAGCGGGTGTTCGCGCTGATCCCGGGCCTCGAGAACGCGGAGTTCATGCGCTTTGGCAGCGTGCACCGCAACACCTTCGTCAACTCTCCCCAGGCGCTCGACGACAGCTACCAGCTGCGCGCGGTCGAGGGGCTGTACCTGGCGGGGCAGATCGCGGGCGTGGAGGGGTACGTGGAGAGCGCCGCCTGCGGGCTGAGCATCGGCATCATGCTGGCAGCGCGCCTCCTCGGTGGGCCGGCAGTCCCGCCGCCCGAGACCACGGCGCTGGGCTCCCTGCTGCGCCACCTGCGCCGGCCGAGCGATCGTTTTCAGCCGTCCAACGTGGTCTGGAGCATGTTCCCCGACGTGGAGATCGCCGACGAAAACGGCGTGCCCCACAAAAAGAACAAGGGCGAGCGTCGCAAGCTGCTGGCCGAGCGTGCGCTGCGAGACCTGACGCGGTGGCTCGAGAGCTGGCGCAACGACACCGCCATGAGCGATGATGGTCACAGTATGACGCTCGGTCAGGCACCCGCCCCATGACGCACTTTCCGCCTGCCGCCATCCACGAGAGGCGGCGCAAGCTCTTGCGCTACATCGGCATGGCGCTCTCGGCATGCATGGTGCTGTTGATGGTCACCATCCTCGGCGTGATCATCTGGCAGCAGAGCAAGCACAACGAGTGTCCGTACACGTCCGTGAGCGAGCGCCCGTTTGCGGGCGGAAGGGTCATCGAGGAGCAGCGCGCGTGCGTGGAGCAGTTCTCGGAGCGTCGTTATCTGGTCGCGCGGGAAGGCAAAGCGCCGTTCGAGCTTGCGATCAAACGCCTGGCGCCTGATCGGTTCGACCCTCGACGCTATTCGTGGGATCTGAGCAACGACGAGAAGGGTCTGCTCGTGCTGAAGCTGAAGGTCGACGGCAAGGTCTCGAGTGAGTTTCGTGAGGAGGATGCGGTGGGGCAGTGAGCCCGCACAGGGCGCAGCCTGGCAAGCACGGGGCGCCGCCAAAGCGGGCGGCACCTCGCGCCGAGAAGGCTCCCCTGTCGCGCCCTGAGCGCACTCCATCGCCGCTCACGCACCAAGTCGACCGCTTCCTGCGTTACCTCGCCGACGAACGCCGCGCTTCCCCGCGCACGGTGAGCACCTACGGCCGAGACCTGCGCGCGCTCGACCGGTGGCTGCAAAAACAAAAGGGCCGCGTCTCTCTGCGGGTCGCGGCCGAGCACGTCGAGCTGCGCGACCTGCGCTCGTTCCTCGCCGCCACCGGACAGGGCGACCAGGCGGCCACCACCATCCGTAAGATCGCCGCGCTGCGTTCGTTCTATCGGTTCATGATGCGCCGTGCGGGCCTCGTACAAAATCCGGCGGCCGCGCTGTCTGCCCCCAAGCTCCGCCGCAAGCTGCCCACGTTCCTGTCGGTCGAAAAAGCGGGCGAGACGGTCGAGATGCCCACTGACGGCGGCACCGACGCGACGCGCCACCGAGACCGTGCGCTGCTCGAGGTGCTGTACGGGTCGGGCGTGCGCGTGAGCGAGCTGGTGGGCCTCGACCTCGCGAGCCTCGACCTCGCAGGAGGCACGGCGCGCGTGCTCGGCAAGGGCAACAAGCAGCGCATCGTCCCGCTCGGTGCCGCGACGCGTGAGGCCCTGCACGAGTACCTGGCGATGCGGCCTCAGCTGCGCCACAGCGCGTGCGGAACACAAGACAGCGCTGCGCTATTTTTGAGCGTGCGCGGCGAGCGCCTGGGGGTGCGCCAAGTGCAGCTCCTCACCAAGCGCTACGGAGCGCTGGCCACGGGCAGCAACGCGCTCCATCCCCACGCGCTCCGTCACAGCTGCGCCACGCACCTGCTCGATGCGGGAGCCGACCTGCGCAGTATCCAGGAATTACTGGGACACGTGAGCTTGTCGACGACGCAGAGGTACACGCACGTGAGTATGGATCAGCTGCAAGCGGTCTACACGAAGGCGCACCCGCTGGCGAATCGGCCGAAGGGGTAGGGTTCGCTCGCTCGGGAGTCAGATCGACGAGCACGAGCACGAGCACGAGAGACAACGAGCCCGAGCACGTCTCACGAACACGCGCGCCTGGACCGCTCCAGGGCAAGCCAGCGCGTCGCCTGGCCCGGGAACAGAAAGAACCGACTGCCAGGGCCGGCGTGTTCGTCCACGTGCTCGCGCTCGTTGCCTCTCGTGTTCGTGCTCGTGTTCGTGCTCGAATGCACCGATCAGAATCACGAACCGCTCTGGGAAGAGGTTGACACCTACCAGCGGGATCCTTACCCCTGTTCCCTATGCCTCAGCAGCCTCGTATTCGGTCTACCACTATCGTCGCGGTCCGCCGCGATGGGCGCGCCGCGATGGCGGGAGATGGTCAAGTCTCGCTCGGACAGACCATTCTCAAGGACAAAGCCAAGAAGGTTCGGCGCATCGCGGATGGCAAGGTGGTGGTGGGGTTTGCGGGCGCCACGGCGGATGCGTTCGCGCTGCTGGAGCGGCTCGAGGCCAAGCTCAAAGAGCACCGGGGCAGCCTGTCGCGGGCCGCCGTAGAGCTGGCCAAAGATTGGCGGACCGATCGTGCACTGCGCCGGCTCGAGGCGATGATCATCGCGATGGATGCCAACCACACGCTTCTGCTGAGCGGGACGGGGGACGTCATCGAGCCCGACGACGGCATCATCGCCATCGGCTCGGGGGGCATGTACGCGCTCGCCGCGGGGCGCGCCTTGATGCGCAGCACCGAGCTGTCGGCGCTGGAGATTGCGCGGCGCAGCATCGAGGTCGCGGGCGAGATCTGTGTGTACACGAACAGCGAGATCGTGGTCGAAGAGGTGGAGGCATGAGCAAGGCCAATGCGTTCACGCCGCGCGAGATCGTCAGCGAGCTCGACCGCTACATCGTCGGCCAGCACAAGGCCAAGCGCGCCATCGCCATCGCGCTGCGCAATCGGTTTCGCAGGCAGCGTGTGGCCCCCGAGCTGCGCGACGAGATCACGCCCAAGAACATCATCATGATCGGACCCACCGGCGTGGGGAAGACCGAGCTCGCGCGTCGGCTCGCCAAGCTGGCGCAGGCGCCGTTCGTCAAGGTCGAAGCCACCAAGTTCACCGAGGTGGGCTACGTGGGGCGCGACGTCGAGTCCATCGTGCGCGACCTGGTCGAGCAAGCCGTCGAGCTGGTTCGCAAAGAGCAGATGGAAGAGGTCAAGCTGCGCGCGGCACAGCAGGCCGAAGATCGTTTGCTACGGCTGATCGCGCGCCCCAAGCCACGCGAAGAGCCGGCAGCGAGTAGCGCGCCGCAGGCCTTTAATCCCTTTGGTTTTGCGCTGCCCAAGCCGCCCGTACAAGAGCCGAGCATTCCCGAGTCCGAGCTCAGCGACCTGCGCAAACGTCTGCGCGCGGGCGAGCTCGAAGACCGTCAGGTCGACATCGACGTCGAAGACGCAGGCCCGAGCTTGCCGCTCGTATCTATCTTCGGCGGTCCGGGGATGGAAGACATCGAGCGCAAGATGGGGGACATGCTGGGCAACATCCCGGGTCTCAAGGGTGGGCAGACGCGGCGCCGTAGCGTGCGTGTCGGAGAGGCGCGGCGTGTGCTCGAAGAGCAGGAGGCAGGCCGCCTGGTCGACATGGACACCGTCAAGCGGCTCGCGGTCGAGCGCACCGAGCAAAGTGGCATCGTGTTCCTCGACGAGATCGACAAAGTCGCCTCGCGCGGCGGCTCGCACGGTCCCGACGTCTCTCGAGAGGGCGTGCAGCGCGACCTCTTGCCCATCGTCGAAGGCAGCACGGTCAGTACCAAGTATGGTCCCGTGCGCACCGACCACGTGCTGTTCATCGCGGCCGGCGCGTTCCACGTCTCCAAGGTGAGCGACCTCATCCCCGAGCTGCAGGGCCGCTTCCCTGTGCGGGTCGAGCTCGACTCGCTGACCAAGCAGGACTTCGTCCGCATCCTCACCGAACCCAAAAATGCGCTCACCCGGCAGTACCGCGCGCTGCTCGAGACCGAGGGCCTGAGCATCACGTTCACCGACGACGCCGTCGAAGCGCTGGCCGAGTACGCCGCCGAAGCCAACGACCGCGCCGAGAACATCGGGGCCCGCCGCCTGCACACCATCATGGAGGCGCTGCTCGACGACTTGAGCTTTCGCGCGAGCGAGCTCACCGAACGCGAGGTGATCATCGACGCGGCGAAGGTGAGGGCGACCCTCGACCCCATCATGGCCAGCGAAGATTTGTCCAAGTACATCCTTTAGGGGCGAGTACGAACACGTGCACGAGCACGATCACGAGGACGAGAGGCAACGAGCCCGTGCACGTCTCACGAACACGCGCGCTCCCCGCTGGCTGGCAGGGAGCCGAGCTGGCTCGGCTGGCGTGGTCGTGCTCGGGCACGTGCTCGTTGACTCTCGTGCTCGTGCACGTGTTCGTGTTCGACCGGAGCAACCCCGGTTCGGGGCCCCAGCCGACAACTGAAATGCCGGCTTTCCTGGACTCCTCTCGTCTCGAAGAAGCCCCCATGCGACACTCGACACTCGGTGCTATCTCCGGGGGGCTATGTCCGTTCCCTATCAGGATCTGATCGCCAAGGCCGACACGCTGCACGAGGCGCTGCCGTACTTCCAGCGTTTCTCGGGGCAGACCGTCGTCGTCAAGTACGGCGGCCACGCCATGATCGACCCCGAGCTCCAGCGCACCTTTGCCCGCGACATCGTCATGATGCGCCTGGTCGGCATTCAGGTCGTGGTGGTGCACGGCGGCGGCCCGCAGATCGACAAGGAGCTGGCCGCGTTGGGCGTGGTCTCCGAGCGCATCGACGGTCTGCGCGTGACCGACGAGCGCACCATGGAGGTCGTCGAGATGGTGCTCGGCGGCCGCGTCAATCACTCCATCGTCGCTCTCATCAACAATCAGGGCGGTCGCGCGGTCGGCCTCAACGGCCACGACGACTGCTGCATTCGCGCCACCAAGATCGCCGAGATGCGCACCAAAGCAGGGCGCATGGTCGACCCGGGGCGCGTGGGCGCGGTGACCGCCGTGCGCGAGCAGCTGATCAAGCACCTGGTCAACAGCAGCTTCATCCCGGTCATCGCGCCGGTGGCGGTCGATCACGAGGGCCGCTCCCTCAACGTCAACGCCGACACCGTGGCGGGCGCCGTCTCGCACGCGCTGGGCGCCGCCAAGCTGGTGCTCATGACCGACATCGAAGGCGTCAAAGGCGCGGATGGCAAGCTCATCCCCTCGCTCACCGCGAGCGACGTCGAGCGGCTCAAGGCCGAGGGGGTGATCTCCGGCGGGATGATCCCCAAGGTCGACTGCGCGCTCGACGCGCTGCGCGCGGGCACGTCCAAAGTACACATCATCGACGGTCGCCTGCGTCACGCGGTGCTGCTCGAGGTGTTCACGGACAAAGGCGTCGGCACCGAGATTCGAGCGAGACCATGACCAAGACCAAGACAGACACGCTCATCGACACCGCCAAGCGCGTTCAGCTGCAAAACTACCGGCCCGCACCGGTGGTGCTGAGCGAAGGGAAGGGCGCCCGTGTGCGCGACGTCGACGGCAACGAGTACGTCGACCTCGCCGGCGGTCTCGCCGTGACGTCGGTAGGTCACGGACATCCCAAGCTTGCGCAGGCCATCGGCGAGCAAGCGGGCCGCTTGATGCACGTGTCCAACTTGTTCTTCAACGACCGCGGCATCGAGCTGGCCGCGCGTCTCACCGCGCGCACGGGCTTCGATCGCGTGTTCTTCTGCAACAGCGGGACCGAGGCCAATGAGGCGCTGTTCAAGCTCGCGCGCTACTTCCATTTCCGCGCCGGCGACACCAAGCGCACGGGCGTGATCAGCACCATCCACAGCTTTCACGGCCGCACCATGGGCTCGCTGACGCTGACCGGTCAGCCCAAGTACCACGAAGGCATGGGCCCTCTGGTCGGCGGTGTCGTGCACGTCCCGTACGGCGACCTCGACGCCATGCGCGCGGTCGTCGACGAGACCACTGCCGCCATCATCGTCGAGCCCATTCAGGCCGAGGGCGGCATCTACGTACCGCCGCCCGACTACCTCCAGGGTTTGCGCGCGCTGTGCGACCAGCGCGGTGCGCTGCTGCTGCTCGACGAAGTGCAGACGGGTGTGGGCCGCACGGGCACCTACCTCGGTGCCGAGCAGTGGGGAGTCCGCGCCGACGCCTGCTCGCTCGCCAAGGGCATCGCAGGCGGCTTTCCGCTCGGCGCGATGTTGGTGCGCGAGAAGTTCGCCGACGCGCTGCCGCCGGGCACGCACGCCAGCACCTTTGGCGGCAATCCTTTGGCGGCCGCTGCGGCGCTCGCGGTGCTCGACATCTTCGACGAAGAGCACGTGCTCGACAACGTCAACGCGCGCGGCAAGGAGCTGGCCAGCGCGCTCTCGGGCCTCGTGCGCGAGTTCCCCGCCGTCGTGGTCGAGGCCCGTGGCATGGGGCTGCTGCAGGGGCTGGTGCTCGGCAAGGGCGTCGACCCCGCGCAGACGCTCGCGCGTGTTCGCGAGCACGGCACACTGGCGACACTCGCGGGCGGCAATGTGCTGCGCATCTGCCCCGCCCTCACCATCACGCAGGCCGAGCTCAGCGACGGCCTCACGCGCGTGCGCGCTGCCTTTGCCGCACTCGCCGCCAAGCAACAAGAGGCCGTATGAACGTCCCCGCCAGCTCGCCCGAGCGTTCTCCTCAGAGTCCCGTGCGCCACTTCCTCACGCTGCGCGACCTCAGTCGCGACGAGCTGCTGCAGCTCATCGCACGCGCGAGCGAGCTCAAGCGGCTGCGTGGCCAGCCTGCGCACCCCAAGCCGCTGGCCGGCATGAGCGTCGGCATCCTGCTCGAGAAGAGCTCTACACGCACGCGTATCTCGTTCGAGGTGGGCGTGTTCGAGCTGGGCGGCCTGCCCATCACGCTCAAGCCGGGCGACATCCAGCTCGGGCGCGGCGAGACCATCGAAGACTCGGCGCGCATGTTCTCGCGCTTCTTACACGCGGTCGTGTTTCGGACCTCCACCCACGAGCGCCTCACGCGTCTGGCGCAGTTCAGCTCGGTGCCGGTCATCAACGGCCTGTGTGACCTTCACCATCCCACGCAGCTGCTGGCCGACCTGCAGACCGTGCAAGAAAACCTCGGGCACCTCGAGGGCGTGCGCGTGGTCTGGGTGGGCGACGGCAACAACATGGCGCACTCCTGGATCGAGGCCGCCAGCCTGCTCGGCTTCGATCTCACCGTGGTGTGTCCGGTCGGCTACGAGCCCAACCAGGCCATCGTGCAGGCGGCACAGCAAAGTGCGCGTGGGACCGTCCGCGTGCTGACCGGAGCGGGCGCCATCGACGACGCCTGCCGCGACGCCGACGTCATCACCACCGACGTCTGGGTCAGCATGGGCCAGGAGGGGGAGTCCGGAGAGCGCAACGCGGTGTTCACCGACTTCACGGTCACCGCTGCGCGCATGAAGCGCGCCAAACCCAACGCGGTCTTCCTCCACTGCCTACCTGCCCACCGTGGCGAAGAAGTGGCCGCAGACGTCATCGACGGGCCGCGCTCGCGCGTGTGGGACGAAGCGGAGAATCGGCTGCACAGCCAGAAGGCCCTGCTCGAGCTGCTCCTCTCCCGTCCCTAGTCCCTAGTCACGTTTGCGGGGGGTTACGTCGGCGCCCCGTGCTTGGTAATCTCGTCGGCTCGGGCGTTGTGGGGCGTCTCGTGCGAGGGAAAATTGCCGGCATCGGACCAACGGGTCCCTGAGCTCATCGGGGGCGTCGACATTCGTACGCTGCCTCTGAGCGCGCTGGACGGGTTCGTCCTCTCGCGCATCGATGGGCTCTCGAGCTGCGGCGAGATCGTGGCGATGACCGGGCTCGGAAACGAGCAGGTCATGGCGATCCTCGACAGACTGGCCGAGCTCGGTGCGATTCGTATGCCGGGTGCACCAGGTTCTTCGTTGCCGCCGCGCTCGGGGCCGCCGCGCACACCGCCGCCGCGTCCGAGCGGAGGGCCGCCGCAGAGCTCCTCGCTGCCGCCGCGTCGTCGGCCCTCGTACGGCTCGCAACCGCGCAAGCTGTTCAGCGAGTCTTCCATCTCGGGGCCGCCTCCGCCCGACATGCGCTCGATCTCGCAGCGGCCGCGCGCCAACACGCCGACCACGCCGCGCACACCGGTCCCCGATCCGCCGCTCGGTGCGAGCTCCACACCGCCGCCCACGCGCCCGCGTAGCCAGAGCCGCCCGAGCATGCCGGTCTCGCTGCCGCCCCTCTCGTCACCCTCCCTGCCGCCCCTGCTGAGCACGCCGCCCATCAACGCGATCCCCGTGCGCAGCGACTCGGCCGGCCCGCCGCTGGCAAACGGCGACAGTCCGTATCCGGCTGCCGCGCACTCCAGCACCCCCGCAGGCACGACGAGCGACCGGCCCCTCTACGATGTGCGTGAGCTCGACGAAGAAGTCGACCTGCCGCTCGCGCGTCGCAAGCAGGTGCTCGAGCTGTTCTATCGTCTCCCCAAGCTCGACTACTACGGCGTGCTCGGCATCGTCTACGGAGCCGACAAAAAAGAGGTGCGCACGGCGTACTTCACGCTGTCCAAAGCGTTCCATCCAGACTCGATGTTCCGCAAAGAGCTCGGCTCGTTCAAAGCCAAGATGACGACCGTGTTCCAGGCGCTCACCGAGGCGTACGAGACGCTCAGCAAAAAGAAGGCGCGCGAGGAGTACGACACCTATCTCCGGTCTACGCGTTCGATCCAGGACGCCGAGCGTGCACTCGCCACCGACGATGTCGCTCGCGCAGACGTCAACGTGCTCGAGGTGCCGCGCCTGCCGCCGCTGCCGGTCACCGACTACACGCTGCCGATCCCCACGCCCGTGCCGGCGGCGCCGCGCGAGGTCTCGCCCGAGGCGCGGCGCATCGCACGCGAGCTCCCCGTACCCACAGTGCCACGAGAGGTGTCACCCGAGGCGCGGCGCATTGCCCGCGAGTTGATGGAGCGACGGCTGCGCGGTCTGCCGCAGCGACCCGGGTCCGACTCCGCCAAACCGGCGGACAAGCCCACCTCCAGTGGCGCTCCGAGCATGAGGCCACCGTCGGCGCCGAGTGTGCACCCACTCAGCACGCCGCCGATGGATCGCCAAGAGCTGGCGCGGCAGCTCGGGCGCACGCTCATCGACGTGAGTCGGATGACAGGGAGCACCGACAAGGTCACACGTGCGGTGACCGGCGCGCGCGCCGCGTTCGAGCGCGGCGACATCGCGGCGTCGGTGCAGCACATGGCACGCGCATTCTCGCTCGCGCCCGACCGCATCGACCTACACACCGAGTACGACCGTCTGACCCGCATGCTCGCGCAGAAGCTGGCCGACGACTACGAAGAGCAGGCCAAGTTCGAGGCGAAGCAGGGCAAGTGGGCCGCAGCTGCCGTCAGCTGGGGCAAGGTGTGCGACGGCCGACCGGACGATCCCAGCGCGCACCGTCAGGCGGCGTTGTCTTTGCTCAAGGCAGGCGGTGACCTGCGCGGTGCACAGAACCACGCACAGCGTGCAGTCTACCTTGCGCCCGACGACATCGACTCGCGTATTCTGCTCGCGCAGACCTACCTTACTGTCGGTCTCAAGCTGAATGCTAGGCGTGAGCTCGACGCTGCCGCGAAGCTGGATCCCGCCAACGAGATGGTGAAAAATCTCCTTTCGGACCTCAACAGGTAGGCACGCGCTTGGGGAAGCGCGCTGAAGCTGACGGTCCGCGAGAGCGCGTCCCGCGGTCGCCTGTCCAA
>JBEGTL010000139.1:0-15477 GCA_041179425.1 Pseudomonadota bacterium
GCCCCGGTGACATCGCCCGTGCCCGACGCGGGGCAGACCTCCGATGCGGGGCCAGCAGTGGACGCGGGACCCACTCCAGATGGCGGCCTGCCAGCCGACGCAGGCGCACTGTCACCCAGCGCGGAGGTGCTGATGCCGGCAGCCGTGCCGCCTGTCACCGGAGCGGCTCCGTCGTCCATCGAGCTGCTGCCGACGGTGGAGGGTGGCGCTGTGCCGCTCGCGTCGCCCGAAGAGGCCGAGGTCGAGCTCGTGTCCGAGCCGACGGACAGCGGGGAGATGGTCGTCACCGCGCGCCGTCGCAAGGAGAACATCCAGTCGGTCCCGGTTGCCGTCACGGCCCTGAGTGAGAAGCAGCTCGAGTCCAGTGCGATTCGTGACGTGTCTGATCTCAACGGGGCGGCACCCGGTTTTACCGCCAACCAGGGTGGCTCGCAGGTGACGCCTGGCGCCTTGTCCACCGCCATCCGAGGCATCGGTATCATCGAGGTCGAGAAGTCTTACGAGCTGCCTGTCGGCACCATGATCGACGGCATCATCCTCGGCAACGCCGTGGGCTCCAACGTTGCCAACTTCGACCTGGAGGCGGTGGAGATCTTGCGTGGAGCGCAGGGCACGTTGTTCGGCCGCAACGCAACTGCGGGCCTGGTCGCCTTGCGGACTCCGATCCGGCCGGCTACCTCGACACTTCACTCCGTGCTGAGTGGGACAACTTCCTCTCCATGGACTGGCGGCTGTCTGCTTACGTCAAGAACGTCACAGACTACGTCGAGCTCCTCGGCGCGCAGAACGTGGGCATCGGCACGCGCGCGGTCTTCGGCAGGCCGCGCACCTGGGGCCTCGAGCTGCAAGCGCGCTACAACTAGCGCGCGACGCTTGGTGCCTTGGTGAGGATGGCGTCCTCCCTCGCTCGCTCGCTCGCTCGCTGAGCCAATTTCCTAAGTCTGTGAGCGACTCGGCAAAGGACTCCTGCGACGCGCCGCGCGCCCGACACAACACAAGTCGACATGGGCGCTCCACACTCTGACGCAGAAGACTCACGCCGGCGTTGTTCCGGATAAGTTCGCTCGTCCGTCACTACAAACGTGTTGTCTGCAGCCATGAGTCGATTGACTCAGATGGCTGCCGCGTGCTCGGCTCAGCCTCGCCAGACCACGAACTGCCGCACGGTTCGGCCTAACTTTTGGCCTGCGCCCTTGCTTGGAGAGACGATGCAACGCTCGAGATTTTTTAGGAGCTCCTTCCACGGCTACACGAACACGACCGTCACGCGTGGGCCCGGCTGGTTGCTAGCGCTCGCGCTTGCCGCCGCAGGCTGTAGTGGCAAAGACCCGCTGTCGACTTCGAAAAGTCCGTCCGGCTCCGAGTCCGATGACGACGAAGACGATGAAGCGCCAGATACGAAGCCCGACGCCGGGAAGCCCAAGGCCGACAGTGGCGTGAAGCGCGACGCCCAGGTTGCTGTGCCTCCCAAGATGCCGGACGACGGGCCCTTGCCGGTCGAAACGCTCTACATCGACGAGTGCGGCGACAAAAATGCCGCCGGGATCGCCAAGTCCGATGTCGCGCTCCTCAAGGCTGGAGGCAGCAAAGACGGGATGCGCTGGCTCTATCCGTACGACGGAACGATCTTTCCGCGCGGACTCGGAGCCCCGCTGTTGATGTGGGAAGGTGGCGCTGCGAAGGCGGTCTACGTGCACATCACGGCGGACGCGTTCGAGTACGAGGGTTGCCTCAAGCCAGACGCCGACGGCCGACTGCAGATTCCCAAGACAGCGTGGGAAGGCGCCGAGCGGCAGACCACCGGCGCCAAGAGTCCGTTCACGGTCGAGCTGAGTACGCTCGACGGCAAGTCCGTTCGCGGTCCGATCAAAGAGAAGGTGGTGATCGCCCGAGCCACGCTCAAGGGCTCGATCTACTACAACACGTACAACACGGGGGTAGGTGGCCTGGCGGGCACGGGTGGCATCAACATCGGTGGCATTGCAGGCGGCGCAGGTGGGCTCCCCAACGTGGGCGGCACCGTCGAGCGCATCAAGCCCGGCCAGCCTGCCGAGTTCTTCTCGCGGCAGGGCGAGTGCACGGGTTGTCACGCGGTCTCGGCCAACGGCACGCGCCTCATCACCAAGGAGGTCCTGGGGCTCCAGCCGGGCTATGTGTTCGCCCTCGCGACCGACACGCAGCCCAATCCGGACCCGCTGCGCACGGCGACCAACACGTCGTTCGTCGGTCTGTCGCCTGACGGTTCGGTGTACCTGACGACGGCCTTTCAGGGAGGGATTGGACCGCCCACCGAAGGCGCCTTGCCGGTCGCCGGAAACCTCGAGTCTGGCCTCTTCGAGACGGACACGGGAACGGCCGTCCCCAACTCGGGCTTCCCAGGCACGGCTCTGATGCCGACGTTCTCGGCAGACGGCACACTCGCGACGTTCAACGACTACGCGCGTGGCCAAGGGCGCGGTCTCTCCCTGATGGACTACGATGCCAAGGCTCGCAAGGCATCCAAGCTGCGTGATGTCTACACCGCCACGGCCGGGTACACGGGTTGGCCGTTCTTACTGCCTGACAATGGGGGCATCGTGTTCACGCTCGGTGATTCCCCCGCGTTCTCCGGGGGTGGCTCGTTCATCACGCGCGCCATCACACGCGGCCCCAAGAGCGACCTCATGATGGTCGACATCGAGTCCGGCGAAGCAGCGCTGCTAGCGCGCGCCATGGGCTTCGCGACGGTCCAAGATGCGACCGCCGGCAAGACCTACCTTCCCTTTGGGGATGAGGAGCTCCACCAGTCCTACTATCCCACGGTCTCGCCGGTCGCCGCGGGTGGTTACTTCTGGGTCTTCTTCGACTCGATTCGCCACTACGGAAACCTGGGTGTCCGTCGTCAGCTCTGGGGCACGACGGTCGCTGTCCAGCGGCATTCCGAGGGTGAGTTTCAGGATACCGGGCCACTCTACGCGGTCGACCTGAGTAGCCCGGCGTTCTACCTCCCCGGTCAGGACTTCGAGACGGCCAATCACCGCGCGTTCACGGCACTCGATCCGTGTCTGGCCGATGGCAAGAGCTGCGAGACCGGCATCGACTGCTGCAGCGGGTTCTGCACCGACGGTGTGTGCGGCCCGCCCAAGGGCTGCTCCAAATCGAACGAAGCTTGCAAGGTCGACGACGACTGCTGCGAAGACACCGACCAGTGCATCGCCGGCTTCTGCGGACAGGTCGCGATCTGAGGCACGGCGCGAGCCGTCGAAGCACACCGGGGCGGGGCGCTAGTACCTCGCAACGAGCCCACCCCGCTCGGTAGCTACAGACCGACCTTACTTGCAGATCTGAATGCAGACGCTGCCACCGAGCACTCCGCTCGGGTCGGGTGTGCAGGCCGGCTGCTTAAAGCCGACCTTTGTGCAGTCTGCAACGGTCGTGCAGTTGGGCGGCGCGCCGAGCCCTGCCGTCCCGACGCAGACCGGCGCACCTCCCGAGATGGCCATGATGGCGGGTGCCGCAAGACTCATACTCGTGTTCGAGCAGACGAACGGCGAGGGGCAGTCCATGCCCTGGATCGCGATACTCGCGTCGCCAACCTTGACCGACACGGAGCCGTCGCTGATCTGCACGGTGCTGCCGTCGGGCAATCCGGTGTTGCCCCCGGTCGTCGGTTTGACGCCTGCGTCGGCGACGACCGCAGCGGCGGGCAGACACTCGCCCCAGACTCCGTCTTCACACTTGGTAGTGCAGCGCGCCTCACCACAATCTTCGCAGGCTGCAGAACCTTTGCTGTCGCAGTCTTCACCCGGCACTGCCGGTGCGGTGGTGGAGCCCTTGCCTGCGTCCTTGCCCTTGCCGGCGTCCTTGGTCTCTTTGCCTGCGTCCTTGAGCTTTCCTGCGTCCTTCTCCGCTTTTGCGTCGTCCTTGGAAGTGTCGGTGGCGGCGGGTGCTTCGTCTGCACAGGCAACCAAGGTCAGGCCAAACGCAGTGGCAGTGGCGGCGATGATCAAGCGCAACGGCGTGTACTTCGGGCTCATGTTTTTCTCCAAGCATCAGACGTGTCGATCCAACGAGTCAGCCTCCGTGTGAGCGACTCCGCGTGAGTCGAAGACGGGAGGTGATGGAGACGCAGATGCTCGAGCAAACTAGAGGTCGCTTCGCGGCGAGACCATGACAGTGCGAAACGCGAAGTTGACTCGGCTGCCTCGCGCGACCTCGAAGCAGTCAGCTCTTCTAGATAGCTACCGCGCTGGGAGATCCGTGTGAACGAGTATTCATTCATGCTTACTCGATTCGCCATCTCGAGCGCGCTGAGTGTAAGCCATGGCCGTTGCAAGACGTCGTGCAGAGGTTCAGCCGCCTGCAGCCAAGGGGCGTGCCATGGCCTCCGGGGAGACGGCTGAGCGTCGTGGCTCGGCGCGTCGCCGCGAGCGCTCGCGTAGCGCCCACGACGAGTCCTTATTGACCACGGATCAATAGTTATTGATGACGAGTCAACAGAGGGCTATTCCGGTCCTCGACGGCGTTGGCGAACCGCCCCCCAGACGCGCTCCCAGCGCTCGGTCTCGCTGCGCCTCGTCAGGGGGATCCTCATGAACAGCCAAAAGCCTGTCGTCGTCTACGCTGCCAGCGGCTACACGGGCCAACTCATCTGCGAGTCGCTTTCCGAGCTGCGCATTCCATTCGTCGCGGCCGGGCGCAGCGCCGACAAGCTCAACCCCTTGGCAAGCCGCCTCGCTGCAAAGGGCGCCGACTGCGTGGCGCGCGCGGTGGAGCACACGCCCGAGGGCCTGCGCCGGCTGCTGCGTGGCGCGCGCGTCGTGATCAATGTGTCGGGCCCGTTCTCGTTGCTCGGACACGAGGTGGTGGCCGCGGCGCTCGACGAGGGTGTGCACTATCTCGACACCACCGGCGAGCAAGACTTCATGTTCGATCTGCGCCGCGACTTTGGTCCTCGCTTCGAGGCGAAGCAGCTGTTGTTGTCGCCCTCGGCCGCGTTCCTGTGGGCACCCGGCTCCGCCCTGGCCGAGCTGTGTCTCGACGTACCTGGCATCGACAGACTGACCATCGCCTACGCACCGCCGTCACTACAGACGGTCGCCTCGCTGCAGTCGATGATGCGTAGTGCACGCCGCCCCGGATACTACATCGACAACGGTCGTCTGACCAGCTTGCCGCCCGATCATGTGCACGACGTCGATCTGCCCGGCGGGGAGGTGCGCCGAGGACTGCGTGTCGGCTCGGGAGAGATCACGTTCTTACAGGGCGATCCGCGCGTTCGTTTTGCAGACACCACCTTCACCTCCAACGAGCTCGCACGCGTCGCGCCGATCTTCGGAATGTGGAACCGCATCTCGCGTGTGGTCGATGGCGACCTGCTCGACAAGGTCAGCGATGCGCTCATCCCCAAGCTCAAGAAGGACCCGCCCGCCGAGGATCCGGCCACGCAGCGCTTCGTGATCAAGGTGGTCGGGGAAGGCAAGGGCAAGCGCGTGCGAGCGTTTTTGCGCGGGCACTCGCCGTACATCTCGACCGGCTTCATCTCCGCGTTCGCCGCGCAGGGTGTGCTCGACGGCAAGGCGCAGCGCACCGGCTACGCTTCGCTCGCGCAGGCGTTCGGCGCTCGCTACGTGCTCGGCCGTCTGCAGGAGATCGGTGCGGAGCTCAGCTTCGAGGGTCCGACGAAAGACCACGTGCTGCCCGCGATCACGGCCTGAGCCGCACGAGAGGGAGACCATGACCAGCAGCGACGATCAGGTGTTTCGCGACAGCTTGCGGGCGTTCCGCAAGAGGCGCGTCGAGCCCGCGTGGGAACGGCTCGACGCACCCAACGAGGCTCGTTATGGCGCCCTGTTTTCCGAGCTGCACGAGCTTGGGGTCAGCTTGCTCGCGCTGCCCGCGGAGCTCGGTGGGCTCGTGCTCGACGCTGCCGGTCTGCTCGCGGTCGCTCGCGAGCTCGGCGCTTCGCTGCCGGCGCTCGGCTACGGGTTGGTGTCGCACTGCGCTGCGCTCGCCCTGTGGCTCGAGGTGCGCGGGGAGGGCGAGCCCGCGCTGCTCGACGCCGCGCTCGCAGGCAAGCGCTTCGCGTTCGCCGGCAATCCGCTCGACGCGGTCCCGACGAGTGGCTTCGTGCTCGAGTCGAATGGCTCGGTCACGCTCTCGGGCACGCAGCGGCTCGCGCTTCGCGTTTTTGGCGCGAGGTGGCAGACACCGGGGCGACGCAGTTCAACACGGTGGGCAGCATGATCCCCATCTTGCTCAAGACAGACCCCTCCGCTTCCGATCGTGCGCACAAGGTGAAGCGCGTGATCAGCGCGGCGTGTCCGCGCGATGCATGGGTGCCCTTCGAGCAACGGTTTGGCACGAAGCTGTGGGAAGGCTACGGGGCCGTCGACGGTGGCGGTGTCACCATCTTCAACGCGGGCAACGCGCCTATCGGCTCGCTCGGCAAGCTGCCACGCGCCGTGAAGTGGCGCTTGGTCGACGAGCACGGCAACGACGCGCCCCCGGGTGGCTCGGGCGAGCTCTGGGTCTACGTCGGTGAGAAGCGTGAGTCGCGCGTCGAGTACTGGCGCAACGAAAAGGCCAGCAGCGAGAAGGTAATCGACGGCTGGATGCGCAGCGGCGACTTGATGTCGGCCGATGCGGCGGGCTTTTTGTACTTCGTGGGTCGCAACACGGACTCGATGCGGCGACGCGGCGAAAATGTGTCTGCCTACGAGGTCGAGAAGGTGGTCGACAGCCATCCAGACGTGCTCGAGAGCGCCGCCTTCGGGGTGCCCTCTCCGGTCGGCGAGCAAGACATCATGATCAGCGTGGTGCCGGTAGAGGGTCGCACCATCGACCCCAAGGCTCTGGCGCGCTTTCTCAAGGAGCGTCTGCCCAAGTACGCCCTCCCTTCTTATCTCGACGTGGTGAGCGAGCTCCCCAAGACTGGCACGCACCGCGTGATCAAGGCCGACCTGAAGAAGCGCGGCGTCACGCGCGCCACCGTGGCCATCGACGCGATCTGAGTGTTCTCTATCAGAAGGATTCGATCATGCGCGATGTCTACATCGTGGGTGTCTACACCAGCAAGTTTGGACGGCTGCTCGACAGGAGCATCAAAGACTTGGCGGCCGAGTCGGCGCTCGGTGCGCTGAAGGACGCGTCGCTCGACAAAGCCGCGCTCGAGTCGGTCTGGTTCTCGAACTCGGGCTGGGGATTTTCTCAGTTCCAGCACTGCATCCGTGGGCAAGTGGCGCTGCGTGCGATCGGCATCGAAGGGTTGCCTATCACCAACGTCGAGAATGCGTGTGCCAGTGGCTCGACCGCCTTCCATGGCGTGTGGAAGGACGTCGCCAGCGGCCTCTACGACGTGTCGCTCGCGATCGGTGCCGAGAAGATTCATCAGGCCAACAAGTACGCCGTGTTCGCAGGCTTCATCGCCGGCACGGACGTGGAGATCGTGGGTCAGGAAGTCGAGCGGCTGCAGGAGAACGCGTCCCAAGCCGACACTGCAGAGCTCGCATTGGCGAGTGGCGATCGCGCTCTTGTCGCGAGCCCCGTCAAGAATGGCAAGCGGCCGAAGAGCTTGCGCGACCGCGTGCTCGACCTGCGCGATCAGGCGGTGGTGGGCATCCAGCTCGGCGAGACGCTGGGCTACGACACCGTGCGCACCATCGTCGGCGTGCAGCGCGGCGGCAAAGGCAAAAGAGGCAAGGGCGGCGACCACTCGCCCTTCATGGATGTGTACGCCTTCAAAGCGCGCGAGCACATGAAGAAGTACGGCAGCACATCGCGCCAGCTGGCGGTGATTGCGTCCAAGAACCACTGGCACTCGTCCCTCAACCCAAACGCGCAGTACACCTTCGAGGTGAGCGTGGCCGAGGTGCTCGCCGATCGCGTGGTGGCGCCCCCCCTCACGCGCGCCATGTGTGCGCCCATCGGCGACGGCACGGCGGCCGCCATCGTGATGAGCGAGGCAGCAGCCCGCAAGCATGGTCTGTTGTCGCGCGCGGTGCGTGTGCGCGCTTCGGTGCTCGGCTCGGGCCAGAACCGCGGTCCCGACGAACCTGACATCGGCGAGCGGCTCGCCAACATCGCGTACGAGCGGGCGGGCCTCACTGCGCGCGAGATCGACTTCGTGGAGCTACACGACGCTACCGCGTTCGGTGAGCTGACGCAGAGCGAGTCGCTCGGCTTCTTCGAGAAGGGGACGGGCGGTATGTACGCCGAGCGGGGCGTGACCAAGCTCGGCGGCAAGCTCCCCATCAACCCGTCTGGCGGGCTGCTCTCGCGCGGACATCCGATCGGCGCCTCGGGGCTCGCACAGCTGCACGAGCTGGTGACCCAGCTGCGCCACGAAGCGGGCCCGCGCCAGGTAGAGAACGCGCGCATCGGATTGGCGGAGAACGGCGGCGGCGCCCTCGGCGACGAAGAAGCCGCCATGTGTATCCACATCCTCGAGCGACCCAGCAGCGAAAAGGCACGGAGAATTCGATGACTCAGCTTCGCGGTAAGGTAGTGGCGGTGACGGGTGCGGCCTCTGGCATCGGACGCGCGTTGGCGCTGAGCTTGGCCAAGCGGGGAGCAAAGCTCGCGCTCTCGGACGTCGACGAGACAGGCCTCCGTGAGACGGCTTCGAGACTCGAAGGCAGTGTCAGCACACACCTCGTCGACGTGCGCGATCTTGCGGCCGTCAAGCGCTACGCGTCCGAAGTAGAAGCGCAGCACGGCGGCTGCGACGTGATCATCAACAACGCGGGTCTGGCTGTTCGTGCTTCGATCGCCGACATCACATACGAGCAGTTCAAGCTGGTCATGGACGTGAACTTCTACGGCGTGGTGCACGGCAGCAAGGAGTTCTTGCCGCTCTTGTTGCGCCGCCCCTCGGGCCACATCGTGAACATCGCGAGCATCAACGCGATGGTGCCCTTCGCCAAAAACGGCCCCTACAATGCCTCCAAGTACGCCGTGCTGGGCTTTTCGGAGACGCTGATGCAAGAGCTCAGTGGCTCCAAGGTACGCGTCACCTGTGTGCACCCGGGGGGGATCCGCACGAACATCGCGCGCGCCACCAACGGCTTCAGCAAGCAGGAGAGCGAGTTCTTCGCGCGCATCGCGATCACGAGCGCGGAGCAGGCTGCCGAGACCATTGTCGAGGGCATCGAGAGCGACCGCCAGCGCGTCTACGTGGGCCTCGATTCCAAGCTGATGGCGGCTGCCAAACGTGTGGTGCCCAGCTGGACCGTGCGCCTCATCGGCGCAGCGTCGAGCGACCTCTCGAAGTCGCGTGCCGTCGAGCGGCTGTCGTCGTTAGCTCGCCGCGGCTGAGGTCTGCACTGCGGAGCGCGCGAAACGACGCTCGAGCTCGCGTGACCAAGCCAGATCGTGGCGCCCCGCGATCTTTGCGATCGGGGAGGTGAGCACGGCCAGCCAGCCGGTGGCGTACTCGTACTGACGAACGCGGCAGCGGTTTGGCCCGAGCGACTGGATCTCGAAGCGGTGACGCACCTCGCCGCCTGCCCCGCCGCCGCCCCACTCGATCAAGTTGGGCTCGCACGCCAGTAGCTGACACGGCACGGGCGACAGCGGCGCCCCTTGCGGCTTGATCATCATGACGAACCAACTGCCGACGCGGAGCGGACCGCGCTTGTAGATGGCGCGAAGACCCGGACTCCAGCTGGGCCAATCTTCTACGTTGCCGAGCAGTGCAGACACGCTGGCTGCGCTCGCCTCGAGCTCGGAGGTGTGATCGATCCAGACGCGACGGTGCCCTGCCTTGGTATTCACTTGTGTCCTTTGCTGCCTTGCGGCAAGTCGAAGTGTCGATGGTAGGCCTGCTCGAGCAGGGCAAGCTGCTCTGGGGTGAACGGCGACTTCGACTCGCTCGAGAGGCCGACCCTGAACGCCGCGATCATCATGCCCAGGCACATCCGCTCGAGGACGGGCCGCTTGACGGTGGGTTCATCGAGCCAGTTCAAGATCGCGTGCTCGGAGAAGCCAAAGAAGGCGCGCACCGCGAGCCGCGTGGCCGGGACGCGTGCGGGGTCGATGGCGAGCGCCCGCAAAAAGTGCTCTACGATGCGCATCCGTGTTCGCTCGCAGATGCTCATCACGACCGGCTCGGAGACCGTGGGCCCGCGCATCAAGTTGCGGTACGCCCGGCTGTGGGCCTCGACGTAGTCGAAGTAGCCCTTCACGCCTTGTTCGATCTGCACCAAAAACGGGAGCTTGGGATCGGGTAGGCAGAACGACAGCAGTTCTTCGGCGCGCTGCTCCACGGCTGCGACCAGCAGCGCCTCTTTGCTGGGAAAGTAGTGGTACACGAGCCCGGGCGTGATGCCGATCTCGGCGGCGACCTCGGGCACACCCAGCTCCGCGTAGTTGCGCGAGCTGAACAGTTGTTCTGCGACCGCGATGATCTGACTGCGGCGGGCCTCAGGCGACAGCCTGCGCGCCGGCTCGGAGGTCTCGGCCTTGGCAGACTGGGTTTTTTTGCGTGCGCCGGTGCGCGCGACTCGGGCGGACGACTTTTTCATGTGCGCCAATTGACCTCCTATCAATAGCAGCACGTCGCCGCTCGTCGAGCATGGTTGTCCACGCTTTCAGGCGGCGCGTTTGACCAGGTGCTGCGCGATGGCGCGGATCACGGCCGGCTCGGGCATACGCGGCACACGATCATCGAACCCGAGCACCAGGCCTGCCACGACTCGTTCTCCATCGAGATGCCACGCGAGCAGCGGCATGACGCAGTAGCGCATCTGACCGACGGCTTTGTACTGAGAGTTGAGCTCCGATTCTACGTCGTCCGTCTGCTGTGTCTGCTCGTCCATGCTCGCGTCGAGAATGTTCTGCTCGGCCCACGACACGAGCTCTGCAGACGGGGCGCGATCGCCGAGGTGGGCCACGGGTGTCCCGTGGGCTTCGGCCATGACGATGAAGCCCTCTTCGGCACTCGACAGCTCGAGCGCGAGCTGTAAGCCCCTCTTCGCACGCTCGGCGAGCGACTCCATGCCGATCTCGCTGAGCAGCAAGTCGACACGAGTCTGCGCATCACGCGCCTTGACAGCGTCTTCGTCGAGCGGGTCGCCGTTCTGCCATGGATTCTGCAGCCGCCCAAGCTCGCGCTTGAGCGGCGCGATCAGCTCGATCAAGCTGACGACATCGGTGGCCCGGTACTGCTGCTCCAGTAGCGCCAGCTGCGTACCGGCCGTGTCGACGTCGCCCACTCGCAGCGCCACTCGCAGATAGGCTTCGTGGAGATTGCCCCGGGTGATCGGGTTGCCGTCCGGCGTGTGCCGCGCGAGCAAGCTGTCGAGCTGACTCTTGGCGAGATCGAGGTGGCCGAGGGCGGCCTCCGCCAGCGCGAGCTCGACCTGGATGTTCATGTAGATGACGACGTAGCGCAAGTCGTCATCGGTCAGACCGGACAGCGCCTCGAGGCAGATCTCACGCGCGCGCTCGTGTCTGCCGAGACCGTTGTAGGCGCGGGCCAGCACGCCTTCTGCGCGCGCCCAGCCCAGCATGTGTGGTTGCTCTTCGGCCTCGAGGAGTGCGACCGCTTCGTAGTACTTGCGCCGAAGCACGAGGTAGGCCGCGCGTGCGTGACGCTCTTGGTGGCGCAGCGACGGAACGGACTCGACGAGGCGCCCGAGCTCCTGCGCGGCGCGCTTCATCATGGCGGCGTCGTTGGTGCGTAGGGAGACGTGGATGGCGTCGCTCGGCGCCCAGGCCTCCACCTGCCAAGCGGTCCCGAGCTGCATCGCATGCACCTCCATCCGCTTGCGAAAGCCCTGCGAGAGCAGCAGCTGGCCCTGGCTCGCGTGGTAGCTCGCGCGCAGTCCATCCGCGCTCATGGAGAACAACGGTCCGAAGCCGTCGAGCCGTTCGGCAATCTGCAGACACTCAGGACCCGCGCGCCGAATCTCAATCGCTCCCAGCGAGATCAAGCTGCCTGCAACGAAGCTGATTCGGATCGCATCTGGCAGGTCGCGGATACCCCCAGGGCGCTCGAGCCGTGCCACGAACGCACGCAGCTTCGCGCTGGGTTCGGCGGCATGGTCCTCCAGGCAGGCCTGTAGGTTTCGACAATATTCGTGGATCACACTCGCCGCGTGTTCGGTGCCGAGCGCCGCGAACGGCCGCAGCACGTCGGCATAACGGGCGACTGCCTCCGGGTCGAGGCAGATGGTCGCCGTGCCGGCCAGACAAGCCGTTCCGCCCAGCAGCATGTTGAGGACTTGGGCGAGGGGGGGTGCGCGATCTTTTCGAAAACCGAGCGAGACTCCCGCGACGACCAGCGCGACGATCAACGCGAGCTTGCCGCCGAGGTAGCGCGTCAGCCGTGCGGCCAGCCCAAGCTGCAGCACGCGGCTCAGGTCTGCGAGTGCGACGTCTCCGTGGCGGACTGCGTACTTGCGGTCCGCAAAGTAGCCTGCCACGCAGAGCATGCCGAGCAGACCGACCGTCGCGTAGCGATCCGCACCGCGCGCGCGCAAGAGCAGGTAGCAGTCTTCCATCAACGGGGCGGCGCGGGTCATCGCGGAGTAGTCCGCGGTGCGCTCGAAGAAGCCGTAGGTCCAGCGCAGCTCCGTTTGCGCGCGCGTGAGATCGTCGCCGCGAATGAAGTGCGCAGCGGCCCGCAGTGCCGACACCGGCCCGTCGCGCGATGCGGCTGCGTCGATGCCGAGCCGAAGGTGCACACGTGCCTGCGCCGCCGGCGACAGCTCGGCGTAGAGCACGCGGCGCTGCTCCGTATTGGTGAATCGATAGCCGGCTGCGCTCGTGCGTAGGACGTCCTCCCGTTCCAGCTCGCGCAACGACTCCCGCACGTCCGTGCCGGCCAGCGCTGCACAAAGCTCCGGTGACAGGGCCGTATCTTCGGCTGCGCTCAACGTGACCGCGAGCGTTCGGGCCGCGGGCGTCAGCCTGGCTAGACGCGCTACGTGGCCGGCCTCGCGATTGGGCGGAAGGTCGTCTGCACGCAGGTCGGTGGGCAGGCTCCACATGCCGTCTTGGTAGCGAGCGACCCCGCTGTGCACGAGGTGCTCTGCGAGCTCCAGGCAGTACGCCGGGTTGCCTTCGGTCGCACGGTGCAGCCGCTCGGAGAGGCGCTCCAAGTAAGGCGCCTGGCCAAACACGGAGCCAAAAAGCTCGAGCAGCTCTGCGGGAGAAAACGGCAGCAAGCGGACGCGGGCCGCCGTATTGCGCAGACCCGTCAGAGCGGCGGAGGTGTCGCGTCGAATGTCTTTCGCGAACGCTGCGATCAGCAGCAGACGGTGCCCGTCTTCGGCTTGGACAAGCGTCGCCAGCAGCGCCTGCGACTCCTCGTCGATGGCCTGCACGTCGTCCACCAGGAGCACCAGCAAACGATCGCGACTCAAGTCGAGAATCACCTCGCGCAGCGCGGCGAGCAGACGAACGCGCATCTCCGAGGGCGGGTAGGCTGCCAGCAGTGAGTCCGACTGGGCCGGCAGCGCGGCGCGCAGCTCGGGGGAGAGGGTGCTCAACAGAATTGCGTCGCGGGCGACGATACGCTGCGCTTGCTCGGGAAGGGCGTGAAGCAAGCCGCGCAGCAGCGTCTCCGCCACACCGTAAGGGCGCTGTGCGAGCTGTCCGCTCGCCAAGATCGACAGACCGCCCGCGATGCGCGAGACCACTGTGAGCTCTTGCAGAAAGCGCGAGCGACCGACGCCCGCGTCACCTTCGACGAGCAACGTCCGCACTTGCCCCTGTTCGGCCACGCCAAGCAGCAAGAGCGCCCGCTCTCGCTCGCGTAGTCGGCCGACGAACACCTTACTATCGAGGTACCCCTGAATCGCCAGGTCGTGCGCTTCGGGCTTGAGCTCCGCGATGGACCCGAGTCTGTCGATGAGCTCTGCCGTGCTGGCAAGTCGCTCCGCCGGATCGATGCGCAACAGCGCGTCTACCAGCTCATCGAGCTCACGGGGGATGGGCGGCAGCTCCGCGTTGGGATGCCGACGGAGCAGCTCGGAGGGCGCCGTGGGCGAATGCTCCCACAACAGCGGCAGCTCGCCGAGCGTGCGGGCCGGATACGCGTGGCTGCCCGTCAGCAGCCAGTAGGCGAGTGCGCCCAGTGCGAACAGGTCGGTGCGCTGATCGAGGACCTCGCCCCCCAACGCTTCGGGTGCGATGAACGGGGGCGTCCCCACCAGCTCGGTGCTGGGGCCGAACGCCGCGAGCGCACCAAAGTCGATCAGCTTGAGCCTCCCCGTTCGACTGCGCAGGAGATTGCGCGGGCTCAAGTCGCGGTGCAGCAAAAGGCGCGCGTGCAACAGACCGAGGATAGAGGCTGCGTCGCGCAGGTCGCGACACACCTCGTGCCAGCTCATCGGCGCCTGTTTGCTGAGGTCCGTCCCGTCGATCAGCTCCATGGTGTAGAAGACGCCGTCGTTGCAGGTGCCGTAGTCGTAGACTTCGACGATCGACGGATGTCGCAGCCCCGCCAGAGTCTGATACTCGCGCTCGAACAGCGCGGCGCTCTCCTGGCTCGCGGTGCTGCTCAGCAACTTGAGCGCGACACGTCGACCGCTGGCGACGTCGCGAACCGCATAGACGGCACCCATGCCGCCACGCCCGAGCAGGCTCTCGACCTGATAGCGGCCGGCGATCACCGGTACAGGTAAGGCTGGCGATACCGCGGAAGCGTGACCCATCGAACTCCCTTCCCAATTACGGAAGTGGTCCGGCCTTCCGTCAATGAAGGTGTTTGCAACCGTTATCCGCGCTCGCCCGACGCGCGTGGCGGTGTCGCAGGGATGACCGCGGCTTTGAGCGCGCGGGGGTGTAGCGCGACCGTCGGTGCAGAGGCACGCTCATCGTCATGCCGCGATACACGGGTCCGCGCCTCGAACGTATGTTGGCCTCCAAGCAGTACAGGGATGGTGCCTTCCACAATCCCAGCGGCGTCCGGCCGGGCCTGAACAAGGTCGACGACACCTCGAGGTTGAGCATGGTCGGCGACTTCGTTTTTGGCGGAGGCAAGCGTCGCCCGCCCGGTGTCGTTCCCGTCGAGTCGCCGTTGGAGGCCTGGTCGCGCGCCGCGCAGACCGACCTTCGTCTCACCTGGCTGGGTCACAGCACGATGCTGATCGAGTCTGGGGGCCTGAGGGTCCTGACCGATCCCGTGTTCGGTGCCCGCGTGTCGCCCGTTTCGTTTGCCGGACCCAAGCGGTTTCATCGCGTGCCCGCGACCATCGCCGAGCTGCCGAAGCTCGACGCGGTGCTCGTCTCCCACGATCACCTCGATCATCTGTGTGCGCCGTCGATCCGAGAGCTTGCAGCTCTGCGCGTCCCCTTCGTGACGTCGCTCGGCGTCGGCTACCATCTCGAGAAGCTTGGCGTCGATCCGGCCCTGATCACCGAGCTCGATTGGTGGGAGTCGGCACGCGTCGGCGGTGCCGTGTTCCACGCGGTGCCTGCGCAACACTTCTCGGGGCGCAGCCTGGGCGACCGAAACGAGACGCTGTGGTCATCGTGGGTCATCGAGACAGA
>JBEGTL010000140.1:0-15436 GCA_041179425.1 Pseudomonadota bacterium
GGCCGACCTCGGGCGGGATGAGACGTGGCTCAAGGGTGCCATCGATCGCGGTCCGTTCATCGCCCAGCGAGCCGTCGCCGAGAAGCTGGTGGCGGCCACTGTCGATCGCCACGACCTCGAGCGCGATGCCCGCGAGGTGTTTGGGGCGCGAGCCACGCTTCGCGAGCCCCAGCCGACTGCGCGCGATCCGCGCTTTGGTCCCGCCGGCCAGATCGGCGTCGTGGTCATCGACGGCACCATCGTCGACGGCGACAACGTCGACATCCCGTTCTTCGACGTGCACATGAGCGGTGGACACACGGTCGCCGACGCCATCGATAGGCTCGCCGACGACCCGCGCATTCGTGCGATCGTGCTGCGCATCGACAGCCCCGGGGGCGCGGTGCTCGCCTCCGATCAGATCTGGCGTGCCGCACGCCGCGCCCGCGCAAAAAAGCCCGTCGTCGCCTCGATGGGCGAGGTGGCGGCGAGCGGGGGCTACTACGTCGCGGCCGGCGCGAGCGAGATCTGGGCCTCGCCGTCCACCATCACGGGTTCCATCGGCATCTTCTACGGCAAGGTCGACGTCGCGCAGCTGGCCGCGCGCATCGGCGTGGGCATCGAGAGCGCCTCGCGCGGTGCGCACGCCGGCGCCGACAGCCTGTTCCGCCCGTTCAGTGACGACGAGCGCGCGGGCCTCGCAGACATGCTGCGTGTTTGGTACCGCCAGTTCCTCGAGCGCGTGGCCGAGGGCAGAAACCTCTCGCTCGAGCGCGTCGACGCGCTCGCGCGCGGCCGTGTGTACAGTGGAGACGAGGCCCAGGCGCTCGGCCTCGTCGACAGTCTCGGCGGGTTTCAGGCGGCGCTCGCCCGTGCCCGTCAGCTCGCCAAGCTCGACATCACCGCCGAGCTGGTGGTGGTGCCGGCCGTGCCTGCCAACCTGCTCGAGTACGTGACGGGCAGCGCGAGCGCGCAGGCCGGCGCACTAGGCGCGGCCCTTCCTGGGCCGCTGCGCGCGCTGATCAAGCGGCTCTACCCGTGGACGGTGCTCTCGAGCGCCACGCCGATGGCGCTGTACGAGGGGCCGCTTCGCCTCGAGTAAAGAGTGCGCTGACACGTTCGGCGCCCGTGCTCTCACTCAATCATCGGGTTGGAGAACGCGACCGGGATGAGCAGTCCAATCTCCATCAGCTGCGGGGCTAGCTCCGCAGGCAAGGGCGCAAAAGGGAGCGCGCGCTGGATCGCGACCGCCGCGGCGGCATCGAAGTCCGGGAACCCGCTCGAACGGATCAGCCGGGGTTTGCCGCTCAGCGCACCGTCGCGCCCGAGCTCGATGCGGTAGAGGCTCGTGCCCTGGTCTTTGGCCAGCGCGCGCGCGCGGGGGAACACGAGCTCTTCTTGTACACGCGCGCGCTGCTGGGTGAACCAGCGCAGGTAGCGCGCATCGCTGGTGTCGAGCGCGTCGAAGCTTCCCGTCCCTGGCGCGAACGGCCGCGCGCGTGCGCCCGTTCCCGCACCGCGCTCGCCGAGTGCGCGCGGGTCGAGTGCGACGCCACCGCTGCCGGGCCCCTCTCGTCGCGCGCGTTGCACGCTCGTGTCTACGAACGAGCGCTGCAGCTTGGCAGCCAAGAGCTCTGCATCGACGTCGTCGCGCACGCTCGGGTCGACGCGCTCGGCAGGTGTGGCCGCCGCGCCCCGGTCGACGTTGGGGCGTGCGAACGTGACGCGCGCCGCGCGCGTCTCGGCCTGGCCGCGTCCGTGCGCGATACCGAGGGCCGGCTTGAGGCGCGCGGCTTCGCGGGCGAGCTCTTCCCGTTGCTCGCCTCCGCCGACCTGGTGCACCTGGGTCTCGGTGCTGGGCGCGCTCGCCTCGCTGCGGCGCGGGGCACCGTCGGCCGCGTCGCGCCGTGCAGGGTCGCGGCGTTCTTCGTGTCCGCGCAGCCCCGAGACGAGCAAGACCGCGTCGGCCGGATGTGGACTCGCGCGCCGCTCTTCGAGGGTGGCACGCTCACGCGCGGTGCGGATACGCTGGGTCTGGTTGGTCGCCAGGTTGTTCAGCTCGGTGTCTTGCAGCGTGAGCGGTGAGACGAACGGGAAGAGCAGGGCGCTCGGCTCGAGGGTGGCCAGCTCGCCCCCGCGGCCCTCGGGTTGCTCACGATCGAGCGCGCCCGTCGGCGTGGGACCGCCGGGTGCGATGGGCGGCGGCTCGCGGGACACCTTGAGCGGGGCCGTGGGCGTGCTGACCCCTTCGGCGATGGGCTCGAAGTCGGTGACGAAACCACGCTCGGGCGGCTTGCGATTGGTGCGGGCCCTTACGCTCACGTCGGAGAGCGCCACGACGCCCCCGAAGTGAAGCAGTGCCGAAGCACACAGCGCCCAGCCGGTCGAAGCGCGCCCCACGGCGCGCGAACGAAAGCTGGATGCCTGCGGCCATCGCATCTGCTCAGTCTAAGAGCAAACGGGAGCGCGGGATGCGCGTCTGCGCAAAAGGCCTGCCCCTGGCGCGCACCCGCCGGTCGCTCAGGCGACGGACTCGACCGCGGGGGTGCGCCCTTGCTCGAGCAGGGCTGCCGGCAGGTTCTTGACGGGCCGCTTGTAGGCCAGCCAAAAGCACCAGATCCCGAGGCCAATGGTGACGATGGACGAGTAGTGGCCCGGCGTCAGCCCGTCGTACGTCTTGTCGGCCTGGCGCAGGAAGTCGAGCCCGAACCGCACCGGTGCGTACAAGAAGCAGATCCAGCCGAGATAGAAGCCGTACGGGCGGGGCTTGCGGTCGAGCCACAAGAACAGCGGCACCACCACCATCGACCACAACACCTCGTAAAAGCCGAGGTCGTGTCGCGGCCCAATCACGCCGTTGTAGGGGAAGTTGTCTACGGCGAGCGGGAAGTCGGTGATGCTGCCGGGGTGGTCGTGCACCACGAAGCAGCCGAGCCGACCAAAAAACCAGCCCAGCGGCAGGCCAAAGGCAATCTGGTCGAGCACCGGAAACAGCGGCAGCTTGCGCTTCCAGCGCCAATAAAAGCCGCCCACCACCGCGCCGAAGAACCCGCCGTAGGACGACAGGCTGGTCCAGATCATCAGCAGCTCCCACGGCCGCTCGCGCACCTTCTCCGGGTAGTAGAGGATCATGTCGAACATGTGGCCGAGGATGAAGCCGATGATGACGACGTGCGTCGCCAGGTCGCTCACCACCTCCTTGCGCAGGCCGAGCCGCTCGCCGTGCCATTCGGACAGGCGCATGCCGGCGAGCACGCCGATGGCGACCAGCACGCCGAACGGCTGCAGGCCGATCTCGGTGCCGGGGATGGTGATGCCTTCGAGCTTGAACCAGGGGATGTAGAGAAGTGCGGACACGAGGTGGCGAGCCTAGCAAAGAAACCGCTCGGCAACGCAGCTGGTTCGGCGACGGCTGCGTGCCAAAAAGCTCCTCGCGCACCCGTGACAGGCTTGGCGATGCAAGAAATGGCCTGCTAAACCCCGCTCCAGTTCACCCGCAGAATGGAGCCTGAGCATGACCGAAATCGTCGGTGTCTTCGGACGAGAGATCCTGGACTCGCGCGGCAACCCCACCGTCGAAGTCGAAATCGAGCTCGCGTCCGGCGCCGTCGGGCGCGCCGCCGTGCCCTCGGGCGCATCCACGGGCGAGTACGAGGCCTACGAGCTGCGCGACAACGACAAAAAGCGCTACCTCGGCAAGGGTGTGCTCAAGGCCGTCGACAACATCAGCAAAGAGATCGCGCCGGCCCTGCTCGGGCTCGAAGCGACGGATCAGGGCCTAATCGACCGCGCCCTGCTCGAGCTCGACGGCACCGAGAACAAAAAGCGCCTCGGTGCCAACGCCATCTTGGGTGCCTCCATGGCGGTGGCCCGTGCGGCGGCTGAAGCGCTCGGGATCCCGCTCTGGCGCTACCTCGGCGGCGTGCAGGCGCGCGTCCTGCCGACGCCGTTCATGAACATCATCAACGGCGGCATGCACGCCGACAGCGGCCTGGAGATCCAGGAGTTCATGATCGTTCCGGCGGGGCTGCCGACCTTTCGCGAGGCTCTGCGCGCGGGCGCCGAGACCTTCCATGCGCTCAAAAAGCTGCTCGCCGCCGAGGGGCTGTCCACCAGCGTCGGGGACGAGGGCGGGTTCGCCCCGCGCGTCAAGAGCAACGAAGAGGCCATCACCTACGTGATCAAGGCCATCGAGGCTGCGGGCTACAAGCCGGGCGTCGACATCTTTCTCGCGCTCGACTGTGCCGCCAGCGAGTTCTTCGACGAGAAGACCGACAAGTACACGTTCGACAAAAAGAGCGTCACGCGGGAGGAGCTGGTCTCCATCTACGAGAAGCTCACCCAGAAGTACCCCATCATCTCCATCGAAGACGGCTTCGACGAGAACGACTGGGCAGGCTGGAAGCTGCTCACCACCGCGATCGGCGACAAGGTGCAGCTGGTCGGCGACGACCTGTTCGTCACCAACGTCAAGCGCGTCGAGCTCGGCATCGAGCGCGGCGTCGCCAACGCCATCCTGATCAAGGTCAACCAGATCGGCAGCATCAGCGAGACGCTGCAGACCATCCGGCTCGGCGCCCTCAACGGCTACGCCAGCATGATGAGCCACCGCAGCGGCGAGACCGAGGACACGTTCATCGCGGACCTCGCGGTGGCCACCAACGTCGGTCAGATCAAGACCGGGTCGCTCTCGCGCTCCGATCGCGTGGCCAAGTACAACCAGCTGCTGCGCATCGAAGAGCAGCTCGGCGAGTCCGCCGAGTACGCGGGCTTGAGCACCCTCCCCAAAAAGAAGTAGTCGCGGCTATTTTTTCAGCAGCTGCTCGACGCAGCTGGTGTCGTAGTGGCCTGCGCGGAACGGCTCGTGGTTGAGGATGCGCCGCAAGAACGCTGCGTTGGTGGGCAGCGGATGCACCGCACACTCGGCCAGCACGCGGTCCATCAGCAGCAGTGCCGCGTGGCGCGTGGGTGCGTAGGTGATGACCTTGGCCAGGGTGGGGTCGTAGTGCGCACCCACCTTGGAGCCCGGCTGCACGCACGCTTCGATGCGCAGGCGGCCGGGTGACGCGTTGGGCCAGCGCAGCTCGACGACCTCGCCCGTGGCAGGCGCGAAGTTGCGCGCGACCTGCTCGCAAGTGAGCCGCACCTCGAACGCGTGACCCGACGGGATGGCGCGCACGATGTCGTTGGGGATGGGCTGGCCATCGGCGATGGCGATCTGTGCCTCGACGATGTCGATGTTGGCGCAGACCTCGGTCACGCCGTGGGCGATCTGCAGACGCGGTCGGATCGCCAACAGGTACGCCTCCCCGCGCGTGTCGATGAGGAACTCGACGGAGCTCGCACCGATGACGCCCGCCTCTTTGACGATACGAATGGCGGCGTCGCAGATGCCTTCGCGGGTGCGCTCGGCGCGCTCGCTGCCGACGAACGCAGGCGACGGGGATTCCTCGATCAGGTGGTGCCCCTCACGCTGCACGCTGCACTCGCGCTCGCCGAGCGCGATGACGTCGCCCTTTTCGTCGGCCAGCACCTCGACCTCGACGTGGCGCGCGCGCTCGAGACCTTGCTCGACGTACAGGAGCACATCCTCGCCGCCGCGCGCCGAGGCGGCCTCGCGAACGCGACCGAGAGCGACCTCGAGCTCGCCCACATCCCACGCCCAGACAGGAGGTGCGCCGAGCCCGCGGCGAGCCGTCTTCACCAAGACGGGGTAGCCGATCTCTTCGGCAAAGCGCGCCGCTTCTTCGAGGCCCGTGGTGCTCACCCCCGCACCTTCGACTGCACGGACGCCGGCCGCGATTGCGAGCGCGTACGTCTCGACGCGATTGAGCACCTTGCGCATGACCTCGGGACTCGGCCCGATGAAGGTGATGCCGGCAGCGCGCACGGCCTCTGCAAACTCCGGGCTCTCGCTCAGCAGCCCATAACCGGGGTGAATGGCGTCGGCACCGGTGGCGTCGGCGGCCTCCAAGATGGCGGCGATGTTGAGGTAGGAATCTTCGAGCGGCGCGGGCCCGATGCGCACCGCCTCGTCGCACGCGTGGCAGTGCACGCCATCGACGTCTGCATCGCTGAACACGGCGACCGTCTCGGCGCCGAGACGCTTGCAGGTGCGCGCGATCCGCGAGGCGACCTCGGCACGGTTTGCGATCAGCACCTTGTTGAACATCCCGCGAGCTTGCCCGATGCAAAGAGCTGTCGCCAGCCATTGACGTCACGCGTGTGGCGGTCCAAAGAGCGCGCCCGTGCCGGTACTCATCTCACGACAAGGTGTGCCTGCGCACCCGATCGGAACGCCCGCGCTGCGTCGGCGCGCCGAGCGCATGCTGTTGGCGCTGGCGCTGCCGGCCGCCGAGCTGTCCCTCGTGCTGTGCGATGACCGCGCCATCCATGCGCTCAATCGCGACCACCGTAAGCACGACAAGCCGACCGACGTGCTCGCGTTCGCGCTGCGCGAAGGCAAGACGCTGCCGGGTGCAGAGGCTCTGCTCGGGGACGTGGTCATCTCGCTCGACACGGCCCGGAGGCAAGCCAAGCAGCACAAACACGACCTGTGGACGGAGGTGACCGTCCTCTTGGCCCATGGCCTGTTGCACTTGGTTGGCTACGACCACCGGACCGACGCGGAGGAACGCCGCATGAACGCGCGCGCCGACATGCTGGTTGCGGCGACTTCCTCACGCCGTCCACAGCCGCCGCGGCGCACTGTGGATAAGGGCACAAAAACTGTGGATACACGGGCGCGAAAGCGTGCCCGTACTGGTTCGTAGTCCACAGCAAAAGCGTTTACATTCTCGCCGGTTCAGGCTCTTTTTCCCGGTTTCCACAGCGGGCGCTCCACGCGCTTTCCGTCTGCTGTGGGAAACTTGTGAATCAAGCGCGCGATGTGCCGCGTTCGGGGCGGTCGCTGCAAGGCGGCCTGCGACGCATTCGGGCCTTCGCGCCGCGCGCGCTCGGACGCGCCAAAACGCGGCAAGCGATCTGCTCCGGAAGCTCAAAACAGGGGGTCTGCCGGGGGTGTTCGGCGCCGAGCGCGCGTTTTTGCCGCTTTTTCTGGAAAATTTCTTGCGACATCAATGTGTGGATGTCTAGATGCGGTCCATCCGCTGCGCGCGGTGACGTCTAAAAGCCCTAGAAAATAGGACCCAGGACGAGGTTCAGAAGTCGCGTCGAAGCGACACGACTCTCGAGGAGGACGAAAATGGCGAGCAAGAAGGCAGCCCCGGCAGCACCGACGGGCGGTAAGAAGTTGAGCAAGTCGCAGGTCATCGGCGCTTTGGCGGAGAAGACCGGGCTGGCGAAAAAAGAGGTCAGCGGCGTGTTCGCGACCCTCAGCGAGCTGATCAAGCGCGAGCTGGGCAAGAAGGGCCCGGGCGAGTTCGTCGTTCCCGATCTCCTCAAGCTCAAGGTCCGCAACATCCCCGCCAAGGCCAAGCGCAAGGGCATCAATCCCTTCACCGGCCAGGAAGTCACCTTCCCGGCGAAGCCCGCCTCGCGCAAGATCCGCGCGACCGCGCTCAAGAAGCTCAAGGACATGGTCTGAGCTTTTTCGCGTGAGCGTCTGCTGAACTAGGCCGACCGGTGCAAGCCGGTCGGCCGTTTTGTTTTAAGGGCGCGCTGGCGGAGCGAGGAGCTCACGCACGTAGCCGAGGATGAGGCGCACTTGGTCTGCGCTGAGCGTGAGCTTGATGCGCAGCTCGCTGTCGCTGCGCTCCACCGTCGCACTCTGCAGAGGTGCCGAGAGGCCCAGCAGAGCGACCAGGGTGTTGCTGGCGTAGCGGTCCCGTAGGCCGAGCCAGTAGTCGCGCGCGTCTTCAGCGGTCGCCGCGTCGACGTAGGTGAAGGTGCCGAGCACGTCGAGTCGCTCGCCGGCACGCTCGATGGCCGACAGCCGCAGGCGCTCGGGGATGCCGCGCCGCCCGCGCCGCACGAACTGGGCGGCGCCCTCGACCTCGAGCGACATGCCCTCGTCGTCCTCCATGGAGAGTAGGGCGTCGGCTGGGTGCTGCTGCGGAGGCTGGCGCGCGCCCTTTTTGGAGCGCTCGGCGCGCGCCGCGGCGATGGCCAACACACGCGGCAGATCTTCGGCGCGCGAGATCGTGAAGTGCGCGGGACCGACCAGCGCGATCACGCGCTCGGTCTGATCGGCGTTGGCCCAGGGCGCCACCTGCACGTTGCCTTGTCGGCGCCACTCGGCAGCCACGCCCTTGCTGGTCGCGAGCCGCTGCACGGCATCGCGCACGACCTGCTCGCCGCCGAGGTAGCGCCCTGCCAGCACGATCTTGTCGCGCTGCAGGTTGGGTGTCGCGATCAACAAACGGTCGACCTGCTCGATGGGGTCGATGCCCGAGCCATCGAGCAGTGCCTTCCAATCGGGGATGGCGGAGAGCAGCGAACGCACCTCGGCGGCGACCGGCGACTTGCGGATTCGCGCCATGTCGACGCGAAGGGCGATCTGCGCGCCGGGCGGCACACGCATGGCCGCACCAGCGTCGGCCACGCCGGCAACGAGATCGCCCGCGTCGCGCTGGCGCGGCTTGCTCTCCGCCGCATCGGCGACTGCCGCATCGCGCACAGCCGCGTCCGCGCTGCCTGCATCGTGCAGAGGGCCAGCGTCGAGGAGGCCGGCGTCGCCTGCGCCCAGGCCGCTGGTGGCGGGCTTCTGGCCTTCGCTGGGCTCGCTCGGGACAGGCGGCGGAACCTCCGCCACGCCGATCGCCTCGGCCGTACCGAGCTCGACGTCCATCGGCAGCTCGAACTCGATGTCGAGCTCTGGCGGGCGCAAGACCACCAGGCTGACGAACGCGGCGGCGGCGTGCAGCAGGAGTGAGAGTGCGACCGCCACGGACAGCAGCCAGCGTGGTGCCGGCTCACGCTGGCTGGGAAACGGCCTGTTCACGAGCGGCAGGTCTATCATTGCTGCAACGCGCGCGCCTCATCCGCCGACCAGCGGTCCAGACGCATGCCGGGGGTCCCAACTCTGCGGTGCACATCGAAGGGCGCGCTCGGGCGCGCGAGCGATGAGACGACCGCGTGCGCGGACCAGCCCTTGCACGGCATTTCAGGCAGACAAAGGGGCGCAGATGTCATCGAGGGTCGAGCAAAAGCCAGTTCTGAGTCACGCGCCCGGCCTGCCGCCGTTCGCCCAGCTCCTCAAGTCCAAAGACGTCGAAGATCCCATCAACCTGTGGGTGCATCGCCCGCTGGCCTACGCGTTCTGCAAGCTCATCTACCGCACGCCCGTGACGCCCAATCAAGTCACGCTGCTCGCCATCTGTCTCGGGCTGGCGGCCGCAGCCTGTTGGGTCGAGGGCAGCCGCAGCGCGATGATCTGTGGCGGCGCACTGCTGTGGATCTCCGCCATCATGGACGGCGCTGACGGCATCTTGGCGCGCGCGAAAAACATGCAGTCCGCCTTCGGACGGGCCCTCGACGGCACGGCCGACATGCTCGTCGGCCTCAGTACGGCCGCAGCCTGTCTGTGGCACTTGTATGCGACCGGGGCCGACTGGCAGTTTTTGCTGCTGGGCCTGATTGCGATCGGCACCACGGGCTTTCATCTCAACCTGTACGACTTCTACAAAGAGCTTCACCTCCGGCTGACGCGGCTCGACCGTGGCGGCGAGGGCGACGACGCCGAGCGAGCCGAGCAGCTCCGGCAAAAGGCGGAGCACGATCACGCGCCCTGGTACACGCGCCTCTCCATGACTTTTTACGCGGACTACAACCGCTTCCAAGAACGCCTGCTCAAGACCACCAACCCGCTGGCGCTGCGGCTCATGCGTGGCGTTGCGCGCAGCACCCACAGCGCCGAGCTGTACCGCGACGTAAACCGCCGCCCGATGCGCTTTTGGATGGCTGTCTCACTCGCGCCCCACTCCTATCTGTTCGCGATCTTCGGCATGTTTGACCGCCTCGACCTGTACCTCTGGTTGCGGCTCACGCTCATGAACGTGCTCGCTCTGACGGCGCTAGCGTTACAAAGAAAAGCCACTCACGAGACGGTCGACGCGTACCGCGCACACGGCTGGATCGAAGAGTCGACCGTGGCATGACGGTTGCGTAACGCTTCGGCAAGACATGCCGTCAAACAGCGAAAGTACGCGGTTCTCGGCCGCACTTTGTGGAGCTGAGGTCTCAGTTTCACGGTCGGTGTGCCGAGTATTCACGTCGGCTGTGACGTGCGAGCAACGACAGAGTCGTCAGTGCGACAGGGGCATGCGATGAAGCGAGCGATCATCCTGGCTGCGGGTAAGGGCGAGCGACTGGTGAGCGGGTTGAGCTTTCCCAAGCCCCTCAAGAGGGTCGGCGGCGTTCCGCTGATCGTGCACGCCGTCCGCAACCTCGAGCGCGCCGGGGTCGACGAGGTCGTGGTCATCACGGGCTACATGAGCGACGTCTTGCGGGGCGGCCTCAACCGCCACCGGTTCAACCTCGACGTGCGCTACGTGCAGAACGACGAGTTCGAAAAGCCCAATGGCACCTCGTTGCTCAAGGCCAAGGCCTTTGTCGACGGCCCCACGTTCGTGCTCATGAGCGACCACCTGTGGGCGCCCGAGCTCATCCTCCCCATCGACTCTTTCGCGCTAGGCGCGGACGAGGCGGTGCTCGGCATCGACTACGACATCCCGCGCTGTGTCGACATCCCCGACGCCACCAAGGTGCTGCTCGAGGGCGACCGCATCGTGAAGATCTCAAAAGAGCTGCCGGAGTACCACGCCCTCGACACGGGTGTGTTCAAGGTCACCGGCGCGCTGTTCGAAGAGCTCGAGCGCGCAGACGGGCCCAACGGCTGTTCGCTCTCTCAGGGTGTGCAAGCGCTGGCCAAGCGCGGTGCCATGAAGGCGGTGTCGGTGGGCAGCGCGATGTGGGTCGACGTCGACACCCCCATGGCGCACGCATTCGCCGAGAAGGCGCTCGCGCGCTACGGCGCGGCGCTGGCACCGATGGCGCCGTCGGCTCCGTCGCTGCCGCTCAGCGCTCGCGCTGCGGGCTGATTCGGGGTACACCTGCGGTGCTCGTGAGGTCTCGTCCACAGGGACCTCGCAAGCGCGATTTCGGCGTGCCGCGCCGGCGCGATTCTCTCTCGGCTATCGCCGACTTGGAGTCGACTAGGGGTGGCATTTTAGGGTCGGAGAGCGGCGTGCTTCCCGAGGGGATGCGCAAAGCTTGCTAGCCCGAAACCTGCGTGCTAAACGCTGGGCCGACAGTTTAGGGTTATGCCGGTCGGCGGACCCACAGGGGTTTCCGCCGTTTTGCTTTTCGGCTTCGTCGATTTGTGTCGGGGTTCCGCCTCGGCCTCGCTTTCAGCGTCGGCGAAGCGCGCGGTAGCTCCGCGCGGAAGCGAAGAGCCTTTGGCCCGGGAACCTGGCTGTCACCATGGGGACTTCATGGTTGCTCTTGTTGGGCAGCCACTCGCACATCCAAATGCGTTTCCAGACGCGGATCCAATCCAACACGTAGCCCGCTCGTTCGCTCAGTCCATGCCCAAACTGCTCCTCGATCAAACCCAACTCGATGCCCTGGTCGCTCCCGTCTGCGCTGCAGCTGGGGTCGATCTGGTTCAGGTGCGCCATTTGCGCGAGCCTGAGGGCACCGTGGTGCGCGTGTTGATCGAGCTGCCGGGCGCGGAGACGGCCGCAGCCGGGGTGGGCGTGACGCTCGAAGACTGTCGTCGCGTGAGTCGCGCGCTGTCCGATGTGCTGGACGCAGACGAACTGATTATCCCGGGTCAGTATCGACTCGAGGTGAGCTCGCCTGGCGTGGAGCGGCCGCTCGTCAAAGCGATCGACTTCGAGCGCTACGCGGGGCGAGAAGTGCAGGTGTCGACCAAGGCACCGGTAGATGGACGTAAAACTTTCTCAGGCATCTTGGGCGGGCTGCGAGGCGACCAAGTGCTGCTGCGTGATTCGAAGGGCGAAGACGTCGCCCTACCGCTCGACGGGGTCGCCAAGGCGCACCTCGTCTTTCGTTTCTGAGTCTCGCGAACGATTCGATCGTGGGCACTCGCTGCCCAGAGGTGACTTCCCATGCAACAGGGCACTCTCTCCCTCCAGAGCATCATCGACCAGGTCAGCAAGGAAAAGGGCATCGACCCTGCCATTCTGATCGAGACGATGGAACAAGCGATCTTGACCGCCGCCAAGCGCACCTTCGGCGTGAGTCGTGAGCTCGAGGCGCGCTACAACGAAGAGTCCGGTGCCGTCGACCTGTACCAGTACATGACGGTGGTCGAGAAGGTCGACAATCCCGAGCGCGAGATCGGCGTCGTCGACGCCAAGCGTTACGGCCTCGAGGCTGCTCTCGGCGAGGAGCTCGGCTTTCAGATCTTCTATCTCAAAGAAGACACCGAGCGCGCGCGCCAGCAAGACCGCGAGTTCGGCGACCTGCTCAAGCTGACGCAGCAGCGCCAGGGCTTTGGTCGCATCGCGGCGCAGACGGCCAAGCAGGTCATCATCCAGCGCGTCCGTGATGCCGAGCGCGACATCATCTTCAACGAGTTCAAAGATCGGCGCGGCGAGATCGTCACGGGCATCGTTCGGCGCTTCGAGCGCGGCAACAACATCGTCGCCGACTTGGGTCGCACCGAGGCCATCCTGCCGTCGCGTCAGCAGACGCCGCGCGAGAGCTACCGCCCCGGCGACCGCATCGTTGCGCTGCTGCTCGACATCGATCGTGAGGCGCGCGGTCCGCAGATCATCCTGTCGCGCACCGACGTGGGCCTCTTGGTCAAGCTGTTCGAGATGGAGGTCCCCGAGATCTACGAGGGCATCGTGCGCATCGTCGCCGCCGCTCGCGAGCCGGGTGCCCGCTCCAAGATCGCCGTCTCCAGCCGCGACTCCGACGTCGACCCGGTCGGCGCGTGCGTCGGCATGAAGGGCTCGCGCGTCCAGGCGGTCGTCCAAGAGCTGCGCGGCGAGAAGATCGACATCGTGCCGTGGGACCGCGACCCGGCTCGCTTCGTGTGTAACGCGATCGCCCCCGCCGAGGTCTCACGCGTCATCATCGACGAAGCGAACAACGGCATGGAGCTGGTGGTGCCCGACGACAAGCTGTCGTTGGCCATCGGCCGGCGCGGCCAGAACGTGCGGCTCGCCTCGCAGCTCACGGGCTGGAAGCTCGACATCATCAGTGAGTCCAAGTTTCGTCAGATCGAAGAGGACGCCATCAGCTCGCTGCTGCGCATCCAGGGCATCGACGAAAACCTCGCCAAGACGATGTACAAGCTCGGCTTCCGCACGCTCGACGAGGTGGCCGAGGCCAGCGAGCAGGAGCTCGGCGGCATCCCGGGCCTGGGTGGCGCGGGCAACGCGGAGCGTATCAAGCTGGCGGCGGTCGATGCCCTCGAGCTGTTCCGGCAGGAGCACATCGACGGCGCCCGCGGCAGACTGGAAGAGCTGTCCGATCGCGAACGGCTCCTGCTGGTGCGGGGCGTGACCGACCGTATCGCCGAAGCACTGGAAAGCGCTGGCTATCGCACCGTCGATCAGCTGGCGGCCGAGACCGACGTAGATCGCCTGGCGATCAAGACCGGACTCGACCAGAAACGAGCTGCGCTGGTCCGCGAGGGCGTAGCCGAGTACGTGGAACGCGAATCGAAGAGCTGAGGAGAACGAACCTACGTGATGATGGCTGTCAACGAGCTACCGCGGGACGCGGCCGAAGTGCCCGAAGTTCCCGAACGGACCTGCGCTGGGTGTCGCGAGCACGACGCTCGCGAAGCCTTGCTTCGTTACGCGCATGTGCCGGGTCATCAACCGGCCGTGATTCCCGACTTCTCAGCGCGCCTGGGCGGTCGGGGGGTGTGGGTCCACGCGCGAGGGGCGTGCCTCAAGCGCGCCGTGCGCGGAGGCTTTGCGCGCGCGGTCAAAGGGCAGGTCGAGATCGACTTCAGCGATCTGCGGCAGCAGTCCAAAGGACAGCTAGAGCGACGACTTCAGGGGCTTTTACTCGCAGCCAAGCGGCGGCGTGCAGTGGCCCTAGGCACCGATGCCACGCGTTTGGCGGTGGCGGCTTGTACAGCGCATCTGATTCTGGTAGCGAAGGACGCGGCGGGCCGCCGTGAAGACATCGTTGCCTACGCGACGGAGCGGAGCGTGCCGGTGATCGAGCTCTCCACCAAGGAAGAGCTGGGTCATCTCACGGGGAAAGACACGTTGGGATTGCTCGCGGTTCTGGACGTCCAGATCGCACGCGAGATTTCGGATTCGGCTCGGTGGCTCGCCGGGCTTTCGGAGGATGGATGATCAAGGTTCGGGTCTACGAGGTTGCTCGCGAGCTGGGCCTCGACAACCGAGAGCTGGTCAGCAAGATCGCGTCGTTGGGAATTCAGGTGCGCAACCACATGAGCGCTCTGGAACCCGCCGAAGTCGATCGCATCAAGCGAGCCCTCGATAAGGACAGACAGTCGAACGTCGTGGAGGAGCGCATCCGCCCGACGGTCGTCAGACGTCGTGCCGTGGCGACGCCCGGCCGCAGTGCGGAACACGAGCGTGACGACATCACAGGCGCGGCTTCCTACGAGCCTCCGCCTCTGGACAGTGGACGACCGGACAGCGTGCGGAGCGACGGTCGAGACAACGGACGAGACAACGTGCGCGAGAACTTACGCGAGACCGTGCGGGAGCCCGTGCGTCCTGCTCCAGTAGCCCCTGTCGCTCGTCAGGACGAGCCCGTGGCTGCCTATGCCCGTGGCGACGACGTCGCCCGCGATCGCCCGGCGGCGCCAGCGGTGCAAGAGCGACCTGTGCCCACGCCGCAGCGGCCGGTGGCACCGGTGGCCGTCGAGCAGGCGGCACCTGCCGCTACGCCCCCCGTGAGCGCGCCTCCCCAGGTCGCTCGCGAAGTGACGCCCGAGCGTCAGCCCGAGCCGGTCGCTGCGGCGCCCGCGCCGGTCCGTCCCGAGCCCCGTCCGGAGCCGGTCGAGCCGCCGCGCGCCGTCGTGGCGCCTGTCGAAGCAGCGCCCCCCGCGCGCGTCGAGTCGACCGTACCTGCCGCGCAGCCGCGCGAGGTCGAGCGTCCGGCCGCCTACGAGCGGCAGGTTCCGCAGCCGAGCCAGTTCGAGCGTCACCAGCCGGCGGCTTCCCAGCAGAGCTTCACGGCGGGACAGCAGCCCTTCACACCGGGTGCTGCACGCGCGCCTTACTCGCGTGACGGTCGGCCGCCGGCCATCGTCGACGTGCGCCGTCCCAACACCATGGCGCCCGCTTCCGAGCGCCTCGGTCACACCCACCTGCCGCCCGGCGTCGTCGCGCGCGGCAACACGGTGGCGCCCAGTGCACCGCGCCTCTCTTCCGAGGCGGTCTCGCGCATCGTTGCGCAGCACAACCCGGTCGGTCCCGGACCGGGCGGACTCGGCGGGGGTGGCGCTGCCATTCCTCCGCGTCGTCGTGAGCTCGGTCGCGCCGCACTCGGCACGCCCGGCCGTCAACAAGCGCGTCCCGGCCAGGTCGGT
>JBEGTL010000141.1:0-15427 GCA_041179425.1 Pseudomonadota bacterium
GCAAAAGGATCGTTTTTTCTACCTGCCCCCCAACACGCAGATCGATACGTCGAACCTCGATGCGTGGAAGTTTCCCGTGGGCACCAAGGCGTGGAAGGAGTTTCGCCTCGACAGCAAGCTCGTCGAGACGCGGCTGCTCTGGAAGCGCTCTGCTCTCAAGTGGGAGTCCGGTACGTACCTCTGGGACGAGAGCGGACAGAACGCGGCCCTGAACACCAACCTCAGGCCCATCCTGCTCGCAAGTGGCTACGAGATCCCCACGGCTCGCGACTGCGGCAAGTGCCATCACGGAGGCGCAGACCAGCTGCTCGGCATCGAGGCGGTCGCGCTCGCGATCCCATCGGCCGAGGGCGCGACCCTGAGCAAGCTGGTGGCAGCCGGGGCGCTGAGCCACCCGCCTGCGCGCACGCAGGTCGTCCTGCCCGAAGACTCCACGGGCAAGGCGGCTGCCGCGCTTGGCTATCTGCATGTGAACTGCGGCATGCCTTGCCACTCCACCCGCGGCTTGGGAGACGAGACGCAGCTGGTGATGCGCCTGCGTGCCGACGAGCTGTGGGCCACGGCCGGTGGCGACGCGGGCGTGCGGTCGGTGGATGCTGGGCTCGCGGCAGGCGACGCCGGCGCTCCGGTCTCGGTCGCCGCAACGGACACCTATCGAGCCACGATCAACCAGGCGCCCACGACGATGTCGGTCGCGCAGAAATTTCCCGGCGCGCACCGCATCGTCCCGGGCAAACACGAACAGAGTCTCGTCTGGCAGCTTGCTCATGTGCGCGGCAACTATCAGATGCCACCGCTGGTGAGTCACAAGATCGACGAGGTGGGCACGCAGCAGCTCGCCGACTGGATCGATGCGCTGCCGCCCTAGGGTTTGAAGCTGGGCTTTTTCTAGCGCGCCCGCCCTACCGAATCACTGCACGCGCACCATGTCGCACTCGCGGGTGATCTTGAGGTCGTGCAGCTTGGCATCGCGCAGCTTGGGACACGCTCCGCCCTTTGGGTCGAGCACGATCTTGCTCCCGTCGATCATCCAGTCGGTGCCGTAGTTGTAAGTCTTGCCGTCGATCTCGACGCGCACGTAGGAGGGGTCGTCGATCTCGTCCTGGAGCGCGAACTCGCACGGCACCAGCTCTCCTGCGAGGCGAGTCAGCTCTTTGACCAGACCGGCTTGGTCCTCGACGGGGTAGTACTTGTCCGTGCCGCCGTGCTGCGCGAACCCGTTCATGATCGTGGCGGAGTTGGGGTTGCCGCTCAGGTTGTAGCCAATGACGTAGGTCTTGACGCCCTTGGCCGTGAGCGCATCGATCGCCTTGTTGGAGTCGCCCACCGGGTCGTCGGCGCAGTTGGGCTCACCGTCGGTCACCAACAAGACGAACTTGGGCTTGGGAATGCAGTCGGCACACTCTTGCGGGTCGAGCGCCGTCAGTGCGGCGGCGAGCGACGCAGAGGTCGGCGTCGCGCCGATCGGAATCTGGGTCGGTGCAGACGCGGCGAGCGTGGTCGCGATCTTTTGGGCGTTCATCTCGCCGACGGGCACGTCGAGCTTGCCTGGAGCACAGATGTCTCCGCCTTTGGCCGGGAACAACATCAGACCAAAGCTGACGGTCTGGTCGAGGCCAGCCGTAAACTCTTTGATCGCAGACGCGGACGGATCCCAGCGACCCATCAGCATGCTAGTCGAGCGGTCGAGCACGATCAGCATGTCGGGTGCGGTGGCCATCGCGGTCAGGTTGATCTTGTCGCAAGGGGTCGTCCCGCCGCCTGGATCGACGCTGCTGTCGCCTTTGCGTGGCGACGAACTGCCCGCGTCCTTTTTGCCTGCGTCCGACGGCTTGCTGGGTGACGAACCACTGTCCTCTTCCTCTCCGGGGAGACCAGAGCTGAGCCCCTTGTCCGGGCTGCCGCAGGCCAGCGTGCTCAACACTGCGAAGACAAGCCAATAGTCTCGTCTCATATGCCACTCCCGTGGTGCGACCTGAGTCAGTAACCCTGTCCACCGGCGCAGAACTCAGCATGAAATGTGCCCATGACGTCGCCGCTCGGGCGATAGGTCGCGCTCACAGTACCTTCGATCACACCCATGGGCTCGCTCTTGGTGAAGGTCACGCTGGCGGTGGCGGCGGTGGTCTCGTAGGCCGATGACTTGCCACCGGCGGCGAAGTTCACCTCGGGGTTGCGAGCCATTCCGACCGGAGCGTTCCCGCGGACCACGATCTCCACGACCTGCGCGCCAGTGGTGAACGCACCTAGCCAGCGCGATACCTTGAGCTGCTCACAGGTCAGAGGTGCAGAAGTCAGATAGATCAGTGTCTCACCGCTGTTGGAGATCGCCCAAGAAGAAACCGTCGGCATCACCGCACCGAGTGTGCCCAGCGTGCCTGTGAGTGCCGTCGTTGTCGCACTCACTGCGGCATCGTGGCTCACACTGGCATCACTCGAGTGCGTCGGGCTCGCGTCAGCGGTACCCTTCCACCACGCTCACAGCGGAGACTGGGCCTACACATCACTCGAGTGCGTCGGGCTCGCGTCAGCGGTACCTGCGTCGTGTGAGCCAGCGTCCTTGACGCTGGTCAGACCAGCATCATTGACCGGATCCACGGTGTCGTGTGTCCCCGCGTCTTTGCGGGGAGTTCCCGAGTCGTGACCGCTGGAGGAGTTGCTCCCGGCGTCTTTACTGCGGACTGCCCCGCTGTCTCGTTCGGTCTGAGCACCGGGTTCGGTTGCCATGGGGTCAGAGCCACAGGCCGCGCTCAAGGCGCAGACGGTCGTGATCCAACGGAGTGAAGTCTTCATGTTCTGAACCTCTCGTGGGCGATGGCTGGGGCCAGGGGGACCCCGCCGCCTCGAGAGTTGGCCGATCACCGGCCATCGCTTCATCTCGACTTAGTGGGACCCCCTCTACTTCGTACGTTCGTAGTCAGATGACGCTGGCAGAGCTGGCAGGCTTCTTGGTGCAACCGTCGTCGTCGGCCTCCCCGTCGCCGTCTCTCTCGTCGTTCTCGTCGTCGTGGTCGGTCTCACCTTCTTGGTCGTCGTCGTCGTCGCCCTTGCCGCCCTCATCGCCGTCGTCGTCGTCGTCATCGTCATCGTCATCGTCGTTCTCGCCGTTCTCGCCGTCGTCATCGTCATCGCGCTCGACGTCGCCGCGATCGTCGTCGCCCTGGTCGTCGCTCTCCTCGTCGCCCTCCTCACCATCGTCGTCGGCCTCTTCTTGCTCGCCCTGGCCGGGGCTCTCGGTGCACTTGCCCTCGGCCTTGTCTGCCTTTTCGGCCTTGCTGCTCTTCGTCTCGGTAGCCGTCGTGCTCTGTTTTCCAAGGTTCTTGTTGGATTCGGAGGGAGCGTCGGCGTTGCCGGCGTCGGAGCAGCCTGTGATCCCCGCGACCGCGAGCAAGCAGCTGAACAGAAAAGTGGTAGTGCGCATGAGAGCTCCTGGTTCCTGGTGGATTCGTGTCCGGAAGGTACTTGGCCGCGGCGCGCTTCATTTTGGAGACGACGTGTCGAATCGGGGTACGGATGGGAACGCCACACGACGGCGTGGCTGCGGTCTCCGGGCTATCTCGCGACGGCACGGACTCGCGTGTAGTTCGGCGCGACCGACCGTGGTATCCAGCCGCTGGTGCGAAGTCTCTTCCAATCTGTCTTCGTATCGTGTGTGCTCACGTCGTCGCTTCCTTTGCAGCTGCGGGCGCAAGCCAGTGAAGACATGGAGATCAGCTGGGAAGGTCCCCCCTCGTGCCTGCGACAGGCGCAGTTCGATGCGCAGCTCGACCGACTGCGCGGCGGGGGCGGCCCCACACGCCGTCGGACCGCGGCGCACGTTCGCATCTTGGCGAGTGACGCCGGCGACTTCGCGTTGCACCTCACCATCGATGCACCCTACGGACGCAGTGAGCGCGACCTGACGGTACCCACGTGTGCACAGGCTCAACACGCGGCGGCTTTGTTGATCGCCGCGGCGGTCGACATGGGGGACGAGGAGTCGCTAGCTGAGATTCCGAATCGACAATCCGAGTCTGCGGCCGAGGCGCGCTACATGCTTCGGGTTGGCGCTTTCGCGGACGTGGGCTCGCTGCCCGCGGGCTCTGTGGGGCCGTCTGTCGGAGTCGGCTTCGCGGGCGCTTTTTTTCGCAGCTGGGCAGACGCGCGTTACCTCGTCCCACGGCGCGCTCGCGACGACGATTCCAGCTTGGTCGCCGATCTCGACTTGTTTTCGGGGGCAGTCGGCCTTGCCGGACTGTGGAAGGTCGGTCCGCTCGCGCTCGGACCCTGCGTTGAGCTCGAGATTGGAGCGTTGCGCGCGCGCGCCGACGGAGAGCTCGACGCCCATCGTCGCGCCACGCTCTGGCTCGGTAGCTCCGCCGGCCTGATGCTCAGCCGTCCTCGCCGCGCGCGGCGAGTCGCGGATCTCGCCTTGGCGCTCCTGGCCTCGGTGCCTTGGCTGCGCCAACCGTTCGCACTCGGCGACGAGGCACCGTTCTATGCGACTTCGGGTCTCGCATTCCGGGCAGCGATGTGGCTCTCTTTCGACGTGCGCTCCAAGAGCTAGCGGTTGCGCGGCCAATACACGGGGGTGTCCTTCGCCACGCGCGGTACGGCTGTCGAGCCCGAAGTGAGCGAGATCGCAGGTCCAGCGCCCAATCGAGCGGCGTTCGACAAGCTGTATCGCGAGCAGGCGCCGTTCGTCTGGCGAACGTTGCGTCGGCTCGGCGTGCGCCACGCCGCGCTCGATGACGCGACGCAGGAGGTGTTCGTGGTGGTCCACCGACGTTTTGCCGAGTTTCGTGTCGGGCCCACCGAGAAAGCGTGGTTGTTCGCCATCGCGCAACGGGTCGCGAGCGACCAGCGGCGCTGGGTTCGCCGCAAGGGCAACCTGGCGCCGTTGCACGACGAGCTGGTGTCCACTTCGGCGTCGCCACTCGATGGAGCGATGAAGCGTCAAGCTTCGGACCTGGTGCTCGAGTTCTTGGAGCAGCTCGACGAGCCGAGGCGTAGCGCCTTCATCCTGGCAGACCTCGAGCAGATGACCTGCGCGGAGGTCGGCGAGTCGCTCGGCGTCAACCCCAACACCGTCTACTACCGGCTCGCGGCAGCGCGTAGGGCCTTTGTCGTCTTCCTCGAGGAGCGCGGCGTCATCGGAGGGAGCGATTCGCCATGAAAGATCTTCCACCCGAGGCCGCCGCATTGCTGGCGCGCGCGCGTGCCGAACACGAACCCACCTCGCGTGAGCTGGCGACGACACTGGGCAAGTTGCACCGGTCGCTGGAGTTTGGCCCCGGTCCCGTGGCGTCGACGCGCAGCGACTCCGAATTTTCGACAAACACAATCGCGCGTCGTGGCCTGCTCACTACGCGCGCCAAAGTCGTGTTGCTGACGGTTGTCGTAGGTGGGCTCGTTGCGGCGCGCCTTCCTTCGCTTCGACCGCGGGCAGAGCGCGCCAGCACCGCGCCCTTGGTCGTGTCGCCCGCCGCGAGCGTGGACTCGCCAGCACTTCCGCCCGGCCCGGGCGCAACCCAAGTGCTCGGGGAGGACAGCCAGCTCGCCTTACGGTCCGCGACCTCCACGCTAACGAGTCCCACGGCGCGAGCGAGCCGACACAAGACGGCGTCTTCCGCGCGCGACGCCGTGTCACCTCCGCCGACGCGCGAACGCGCACGCGCAGTGGTCGGCGGGAGCTCGAATGCGCATACGGGCGCGAGCTCGACGTTGCGCGTGACGCCGAGTCCTGCCGGTGACGACGCACGCGCCGCGCGGATCGAGCTGGACCGTTCATCGCGGGACGAGCTCGATCCGCCGATGCCAGGCGAGCTCGAGCTCCTCGACGCCGCCCTGGGCAGCCTTCGTGACCACGACCCCAAGCGCTCTCTTCTGCTGCTCGCGCGGCACGCGGAGCTCTATCCTCGCGGAATGCTGGCGACTGAGCGGCGCGGTCTGCGTGTGCTCGCGTTGTGCGCCGTGGGCGATCGCGAGAGAGCAGTCCGTGAACGGTCAGCATACCTATCGAGTGCAGCGAACACCCCCTTGGCCGAGCGCGTCAGACGAACCTGCCGACCCGAGGGCGAGCCATGAAGTCGCCGCGCTCTAGTCTGTTACCGCTGCTGCTGCTGCTGCTGCTGCTGCTGCTCGCGTTTGGGTGTACGAGACCCACGGCGTCACTGGCGAGCCGAAAGCCCCCAGATGCAGGAGCCGCCGCCGACGCAGACGCTGCGGGCGATGAAGACTCAGATGATGACAACGGGCACGAAGACGAAGACGAAGAGTGTGAGTTGCCGCTCCCCGAGTGCGAAGACCTGCCGTAGTGGTCACCTCCGCACGAGAACGACAGGAGCAAGGGCAGGGCTGCAGCGAGTGCGTGCCCTGCGTACAGGCGCGCAGTGTCGCGAAAGAGCGAAGCGATGAGTGAGGGCATGGCGTCTCCGGCGGAGGTGGAGCGACGGCTGTCGCTGACGTCCCTAGCTAAGCTAGTTGGCCGGAGTAAGCCGTGGTGTTGGACGGACCGCTCGAAAAACAGACCAGCAGAGGCGCGCTCTGCAGTCTTCTGTTCGCGGTGCACGTTTTTGGCGTCGCTGACTCCTGCGGCCGGGCCGCTCACGCGCCGTGCGACGATCGGGAAAATGACCCCCGACTCTTCATGCCTTGATCGCCGTGCTGCCAAACCAACTGCGCTAGGTTGACCGCGTGCGTGCGCTCCCCTCATCGCGCGCGCGTTCTGTCTTTTCGGCCGTATTCGACGAGGTCTATTCATGCGCTGGTCCGTCTTCGCTGCGTGCCTCTGCCGCACGCTTTCCGCACTGGTGATCGGCGGCTGCCTGTCGGCCTGTGGAGCTGACGACGGGTCGACGGAAAAACCGCGGACCGCCGCCTCGGTGGCCCTGCTCACGCGGCTCTCGCAGCACGGCGTCTATCGCGATTTGTCGACACGCACGCCAGCGCTCGCCGCGATCGAGTACGCTCCGCAGTACCCGCTGTTTTCGGACTTTGCCGACAAGCGTCGCTGGCTCTTGTTGCCCGGGGACACTCAGGTCGACACGAGCGACATGGACCACTGGCACTTCCCGCTCGGCACCAAGGCGGTCAAGGAGTTCAGTCGCGATGGCAAACCACTCGAGACGAGGTTGATCCAGAAGGTGGCCGAGACCGGCGACCCCAAGGTCGACTTCTTCATGGGCACCTTCGTGTGGCTCCCTGACGGTTCCGATGCAGTGTTGAGCGACCTGGGCGTCGACAACGTCAACGGCACGACCCACGACGTGCCCAAACAAGAGCTCTGTCTGCGCTGTCATCAGGGAGAGCCCGGCGCGCTGCTGGGCTTCTCCGCGCTGCAGCTCTCGCCCACCGGCACGCTCGCGACACTCACGCAGCAAAAACTGCTGAGCCAGCCACCCAAGCGGACCTTCAACATCCCCGGCAACGACCTGCAAGTGAAGGCACTGGGCGTGCTGCAGGGCAACTGCGCGCACTGCCACACGGCCGGCGGCTCGGGTGCCCTGATGCGCCTGCGTCTGCTCCCACACGAGCTCGATCTCCCCTTCGAGCTCACCGAGATCTTTCAGACCACGATGGGCCGCCCGCTGACCGACTGGACACCGCGGCCCGCCGAGTTTACGCGCCGTCTCATCCCCGGGGACCCAGACAAGAGTGCCCTTAGCTATCGGATGGGTCTTCGCAGCGGCAACGGCGTCTTGCCCGATCAGATGCCGCCGATCGCCACGGAGGTGAGCGACCCGTATGGGCTCGCCACCGTGCGGGCCTGGATCGCCGCAATGCCGCGCGACTGGGTCGCGCTCGGGCCCACGAACGTCGGCCTGGACGGAGGTCTGGACCCGAAGCCTGGCGACGACGCAGGCTCGGTCGCGCCGGACGCCGGCTCTCTTCTGACTCCGATCGATGCCTCGCTGCCGGCGGTCCATGATGCGGGCGTCAGCGACGACGCTGCACAACCGAGCGACAGAGACGTGCCGAGTGCCGATGCGGCGGAGCCGAGCGATGGAGGCGGGACCACGAACGAGGTCACAGACGCTGACAGCGCCGACACGTCGTCCAGCGCGGACGCTGCGGCAGTGCCAGCCGCGGACGAAGACGCGGCTGCGCCGCCTCCGGCAGGCTGAGCGGCGACCTTACTTCTTCGTGGTGGGCTCGTCGTACTCCGGGAAGCCGATCGGCTCGAGCGAGCGCAGGTACGCCATCAGACCGATCTTCTCTTCGTCGGTGACCTTCCACATGTGTGTGTAGCCCTTGGAAGTCAGCAGATCGGAAAACTCCTTCATGTCGACGATGCGCCGGCCCTCGGGATCGACGCCGCTCGTGAAGGTCTTTTGGATCTCGGCGTCGGTGTCGGCGTCGAGCTCGGTCGGGGTGTGGTTGGGACGATTGGCGCCGCGCTCTGCACCGTGGCAGGTGACACAGGGCGGGTTCATCTCGTCGGGCATGGTCATGTAGCGCTTGGCGCCTGCTTCGTGCTGCGCGGCTGTGTACGCGACCACGGTCAGCGTCGCTGTCGACGACTTTCCGCCTGCGGTCGCCGTGAGCACTATGCTGCCTGCCTTCTTCGTGAGGAGCGTGACGTTCTCACCGTTGGTGCCAGATGGGGTGAGCGAGGCGACACTCTCGTCGCTGACCTTCCAGGTGACCTTCCCGGTTGCGCCGTGCGCGATGACCGGCACCTTGTACGCGTTGGTCCCGTCGAAGCCCGAGTAGAGCTTGGGCGGGAAGACCTCGAGCGCCGCGCTCGACCCACCCGTGTCTTCATCGCCCGCGTCAGAGCCACACCCCAACAAGCTGACGAGTACCGCACCAACTAAAGAACTTCGTGAATAGCGTTTCATGTGCACTTCCTTTTGCCCGGTCCATCGCCGACACACGCCCGTGCGGATGCGAGGACCAACGCTTGGTGTAGGGCGCACGCTAACTCGCGAATTTCGGGGATTCGCCTCCAACCCTCCGCTTGGACTGCCCGAACGGAATCGCTCATCAGTACTGAACGACTCGTCCGTCGGAGGTCGGGAAGGAATCCGCTTTTCAGGAAATTTTCCCGAGTACGAGCTCTTCTACGCCAGCAACGTTGACTGGACGCGACACGGAGCTGCAATCGCGTGCCAAAACGGGTTACACAGGGGCGTCGGCATTTCCCCCCAGCGCCGCGCGTCCCGCGAGGAGGACCAGACTTCGTGATCGTTGGCCGAACCACCGTGCGCAGGGCAGTTTTGCTCGGGAGCTTCTGGTTGCTCTCCGGGACACAGGCGAAGGCGCAGGCCGCGTGCCAGGGGCCTGTGGTCGTCGTCGAAGCCGGCCTCCGTCCGCCCTGGCGGCGTGCTCTGGGCCAGCTCGCGCCCACGCTCGCGTCGTTGCCGGACGTCGACCATGGTGCCGTCGTCCTCGTGCGGCCCGACGGTGCGCGCGCGGCAGACGTCGAAGTAAGGTTGCCAGACGGTCGTTCGACAACGCGCCACCTGACGCAACCCGACGAGCTCACCACGGTGGTGCGCTCGCTGGTGACCAACCTTCCCGAGATCTCCGACGCTCCCGGGTCTCTGTTGTTGACGGACCAGACCGTCGAGAGACCACCGCGAACGCCTCCGCGGCCGCGTGAATTCGGTGCGGGCATCGGCACCAGTCTGCACGTTGCGTCGCGCCCTACCTTCGTTGGGCTTGGACTCACGGGCGATCTGCACGGGGTGATCGACCGCTGGGTGTACGGCGCTTGGCTGCGCTGGGACGCGCGCCAGCGCGCGGTCGCGCAACGCGGTCTGCCGAGAGACCTTGCCATGTCTTCGTTTCTGTTCGGCGCCTACGCGGGTGCGCGTTTTGGACTTGGTCCCGTGGCGCTCGACGCCACCCTCGGGCCCAACGTCCTGATCGAGAACCAGGAAGCGTTCGAGGGCACACGAGACGACGTCGGGGGCGATTTCGTCGAGCTGAGCGTCGGCGCCAACCTGCGTTTGCTCGCGCCGCGCACGACTCCCTGGCGTGGCTTCGCGTTGCTCGGATTCGACGTCTATCCGCGTCGAGTCGGGCGCGAGCTGCGCCGCGCCGACACGCTCCCCGTGTTGCCCGCGTTCAGTGCGACCTTTGCGGTGGGGGCGGCGTGGAGCACGCTGTAAAGCCGGCTCGGTGGGAGGAGCCCGAGGTGGAGCTCGTCCCCGAGCACGACGGCTTGCTCTTGCAGCGCGTGCACGAAGGCGATCTCAGTGCACTCGGTGTCCTGTACGACCGGCACTACCGCGCCGTGTTGCGCCTCGCGCGCTACCTCCTGCCGGAAGAGAGTGAGGCCGAAGACGTTGCACAGGAGGTGTTTCTCACGGCCGCACGTGTGGCGTCGTCGTTCGACGGGCGGCCGTCCAGTCGGTCATGGTTGTTCGGCATCGCCGCTCGCCTCGTACTCAATCGTACGCGTCGCGGCGCGCGCTTCTTGCGCTTTGTGCAGAGGCTCGCTGCGCAGTCGGGCGACGCTCAGGTTCCAGAACCTGAAGAGACTTTGCTCCAGGGTGAGCTGCGCCTGCAGCTGACCGAGGCCCTTCACAAGTTGACGCCTCACAAGCGGGTCGTAATCGTACTTGCAGAGGTAGAAGGTCTCTCTGGACCAGAGATCGCTGCGACTCTGGGGATCCCCATCGGCACCGTGTGGACGCGTCTGCACCATGCCCGCAACGCGCTGCGCGATCAGCTGAGGCGGACGCACGCATGAGCTGTTCACGAGCGTGGGAAGTGGAGGCAGCGCGCGACGGTCGCCTCGGCGAGCGAGAACGTAAAGCACACCTACGCCACCTCGGCGATTGTGTAGACTGCCGGCGAGAACAACGCGAGCTCGACGAGCTCCACGCCGGGCTCCGCGCCGTGGCCGATTGCGAGATGGACGGCCCGGAGCTGCGGCACGGTCGGCAACTGCTGCTCGAGCGCGCGCGGGCCGAGCGTCACCAGCGCGCCCTCCCGAGCCCGGGATCGCGTCGCCCACTCGTGCTTGCCTTGGTGGCTGCGGCGCTGGGGATCATCGCCTTTTGGTTGGGCTTTCATCGAACGTCCTCGACGGCGATTGTCGTGCGCGCGACGCCTGGCACGTCGTATCGACGTTACGATGACGGCGGGCGTCACTTCCTCCAGCTACGCAGCGGGCGGCTCGAGATCGAGGTCCAACACGCAGACGGCGAGCCTCGGCTCCGCGTGTTGACGCCCGACGGAGTCTTGGATGACCTGGGCACCACCTTTGTGGTCGAGGTGGCGCAGGCCCGCACCCAGCGGGTCGAGGTGAGCGTCGGTCTGGTGCGCGTCGCGATCGTAGGAAGACCGGTGGCGATGGTGGAGCCTGGGCAGGTCTATCGACCTTACCCCTCGGACGCCGTCGCGGTGTTGGCGCCTGACACGTCGAGCGTGCCGTCCCGAGACCTCCTGCGCGACACGGAGCCCGACGTCGTTGCGCAGCTGGGTGCGCCGCCGATGCCTCCGATGCCGGTGGAGATGGCGAGCACGGACGCAGGGCCGAAGGTGCTTCCCAAGTCTGCACATAGGAAGCCACCCCCGAACGCGCGCAGCGTCGCTCGCGACTCCGCTGCGGGCGACGACGGCTCTCTCGCCGCGCGCGCCTTCTCCGAGGCCGTGCAGACGCTCGACCGAGGCGAGGCCGTCGACGCAGCGCGTCGCTTCAGGGCTTTCGCGCAGACCTATCCTACCGATCGGCGCGCGGAGGATGCCGGCTACCTGCGCGTGGTCTCCTGGTTGCGCGCGGGCAAGCGTGCCGAGGCGCGCAGCGCTGCTGAAGAGTTCTTGCGCCGCTATCCAGAAGGCTTTCGTCGGCAAGATGTGGAGCGTCTGCTCGCGCACTGAATCGTTCACGCGAAGAAAAAGATTTTGAAGGGGTGATTCGCCCAGGGCGAATACGAACAGGCGGCGCACCCGCGCCTCTCGCGCAGGCCCATGAACAGCACATCCACGAGCCAAAATGCCATCCTCGTCAGCGACCGCGACGAGCTACGCCAAGCGTTCGCCGGCAAAGCAGGACTGCGGGTCCTCGTCGTCGGCGTCGACAGCGATCCGGCGTGTGAGCTGACCGAGCAGGCGAGCGACGACGTGGTCTACACCCACGTGGACCTGGCTGCCGAGGCGCGGGCGTTGCTTCGGCGGCGCGGCTTCGATGCGCTCGTGATCGCACGTGAGCTCGCGGATGCCGACGGCCTCGACCTGCTGCGCGAGCTGCGCGCAGCGCGCCCCGAGCTCTCGACGCTGCTGGTGGCACCGGCCTGTGATGTCGCAACTGCGGTGTCTGTACTCCGCGCGGGTGCGTCCGATCTGGTGCATGGGGAGCGCGTGCACGAGGAGCTGTCCGTGCGCCTTCGGGAGCTCGCCGAGCAGGCCAAGCTGCGGTCCCTACTCAAGCGCGCGGGCCCCGTGGCGAGCGCGGTCCGCAGCGGTGCACTGATCGGCGAGAGCTCGGTGATTCGCACGACTCTCGAGACGTTGGAGCGCTTTGCCATCGCGCAGGCACCCGTACGCATCCGGGGCGAGACGGGGACAGGCAAGGAGCTCGTCGCCCGCGCGCTGCACGAACGCTCCAAGCGACGCGGCCGCCTGATCGTGGTCAACTGCGCAGGCGTCACCGAGGCTCAGCTCGAGAACGAGCTGTTCGGCAACTTGCGTGGCGTGCTCGCCGGCCCACGCGTGCGTCGTCACGGGCTGCTGCAAGAAGCGGCAGGGGGGACGCTCGTTCTCGACGACGTGGGCGAGTTGCCGCCCGGTCTGCAGACCAAGCTGCTCCGCGTGCTGTCGGAGGGAAGGGTGCGCGCGCTCGGCACCGATTCTGCGGTCGCTTTCGATGCGCGCCTGATCAGCATCGCGCGTGACGATCTCGAGGCGCAGGTGGCGAGCGGTGCCTTTCGCCAAGACCTGTACTATCGACTCAACGTGCTGCAGCTGGATCTGCCTCCGCTGCGCGCACGCGGTGCAGACGTGCTGTTGCTCGCTGCGCACTTCGTCGCGTTGGCAGCGCGTCGTTGTGGACGATCCGTCGCTCATATCTCCCCGGAAGCCGCACGCAGGCTGCTCGCGTACGGCTGGCCCGGCAACGTGCGCGAGCTGGCCAACGTGCTCGAGCGCGCCGTGGCTCTCACCGACCACGACGAGATCCACAGCGCGCACTTGCCCGACGACATCCGCGGCGCCCAGCTCGACGAAGCACGCCGCGAAGCGTGCGGCGAGCGCGAGCTGCTCACGCTCGAAGAGCTCTCGCGTCGTCACATCCTGCACGTCATGGCGTCCGTGGGGGGGAGCCGGAATCGAGCCGCCGTGGTGCTCAACGTCGACCGCAAGACGCTCTACAACAAGCTCAAGTCCTACGGCTGGGGCCGCAACGACTGAGTGCGGGGGCCGAGGCACGGCGCGTCACGCGCGCAGCCTCGGCGAGCGTTTGGCGGGCTACGGCCGGGGGTCGGTGCGCCTGCTGCAAGCTGCGTAGTAAATGAACCGCGTTTGCAACAGTGAAGGAATAGAATCGCTGGCCGACTCGGTTCCTCCCTGCGATAGCGCGAAAATGGGCGCAATTCAGAGGCTCCGCGGGACGTCGATGAATTTGCTTGTCAAGAGCACTTTCGCGACTAACTTCCGCAGCGTTGCTTGGTGGGGGTGAATCACCCCCAGAGGAGTGGATCTATGAGCGTCGCAAAGCGCGTCCGGCACGGTTGGCTGATGGCCCCTGTCCTGGCTTGTTCGTTCGTTGTGGGTTGTGGAGACGATGACGAGGGCGGTGATGAGCCCAAGGTCGACGGTGGTGGCGCTGGCGACTCGGGTCTCAAGCCAGACGGCAGCACGGGCACGGGCATCGACTCGGGTCTCGATGCGGGGCTCGACTCGGGCATCAAGCCAGATGGTGGCGCCACGGGCAGCGATGGCGGCGGCAGCGGGATCACCGACAAGGTCATCTACGCGCAGATCTCTGCCACCGGGCACGACCGCTTCTACGGCGTCACGTACGACAGCGCGGGCAACATCTACGCAGTCGGTCAGACGTCGTCAGCGACGGCGGCGGGCTCGGACAGTTCGTTCGTGCTCGCCAAGTTCAGCGCTGCCGGCGTACTCGACACGACCTTTGGCACCAGCGGCTACGCGATCAAAAATGTCGTCGCCGGTGGCTTGGATGTCGAGACGGCCCGTGGCGTGGTGATTCAAGCCGACGGTAAGATCGTCGTGGCCGGCCAGGCCGAGCACCAAGTCTACGACGCGTCCGCGGATGCGGGCGCGATCGTCCGTGATGCAGACGTCTTCGTGGTCCGCTTCACCGCGCAGGGGCAGCTCGACACCACGTTCGGCACGGCTGGCGTAGTGCGCCACGACGTGGGGACGGGCGTGCTGACCCAGCCTGCGACGCTGGCCGATGGCGGCGTGCCTGCGCTTGCGCTCAGCGGCGCCGACTCCTTCTGGAGTCTGTCGTTGACGGTCGACAACAAGCTCGTGATCCACACTGCGACGCGCGGCCTCGGCAACTCGCTCGACGGCGGCGTGCGAACCGACAGCGACTTTGCGCTGGTGCGTTTGAGCGCCGACGGCACGCTCGACCCGACCTTCGGTGCCACGGGTGGGACGCCCGGCGTAGTCCGCACCGACTTCAGCAACACCAACGCAAGCGTGCGCGCCGCGACCGTGCTGGCCAATGGCAGCATCGTGGGCGCTGGCTACTCGACCAACGCAGTCCTCACCACCAACGGGACGACCGCGCAGAACCCGGTGCTCTACAAGGTCAACGCCGACGGCACGCCTGACACTTCGTTCGGGACGACCGATCCGGTCGGTGCACCCGGCTTGTGGCACGACTACGCGCGACGCGATCAAAAGGGTGCTGAGGCGTACGGCGCGGCGCCCCAGGGCACCAAGTTCGTGACGGCTGGCTACGGCCCCACGCCCAACGGGACGACCACCGACATCATCTTCTTCCGCTTCAACGCGGACGGCTCGCAGGACCGCACCTTTGGCACCGACGGCGTGACCTTCGTCGACGTCGGCGGCTACGCCGACAACGGTCGCACCATCGCGACGCTGCCCGACAACCGCATCATCGGCGGTGGCACGGGCCGCGTGAAGCCGGCGGCGGGAACCTCGGACGGGGGCACGCCTCCCGCCGACGCCGTGCTGACGGTGCTCAGCGAAAACGGACTGCCCGACACCACCTTCGGACCCAACGGCATACGCACGTACGACTTCGGCGGAGCGGGTGACCACATCTGGGGCCTCAGCGTGTCGCCCAGCAAGAAGCAGGTGGCCGCAGTCGGCATCCAGACGGGTGCGACCCCTGCCGACGACGACGATGGGGCGATTGTCATCTTGAACTTGCCCTGATTTGTCCCTAGGCAACCCACTCGGTGTCTTGCCGCGCGCAGTCGTTGCGCGGGCAAGGGTCCGAGTGCGTGCCGTTCGAACTGCGGGTGAGCTATATGGGCTCGCCCGCAGTTCG
>JBEGTL010000142.1:0-15420 GCA_041179425.1 Pseudomonadota bacterium
CTACTCGCGCGGCGTGGTCGACTGGGGCCGAGGACAGTGGGGAGCGGCCCTCACCGCGCTCGACCTGGCAGAGGCCAGCTACCGCAACGACTGTGTCGGCGCCGGCTGGGAGATCCTCGCGGCCCAGCTGTTCTCGCTCGGGTCGCTGTCCTACCTCGGCCGCTTCGACGAGCTGCGCCGTCGCCTCACGCGCATCGCCGACGAAGCGCGCGCCCGCGACGACCGGCTCACGCTGCAGTGGGTCTTCGGCTGGCAAGCCATCGGCGACATCCTGCACGGCGACCTGACCGCGGCCAAACAAGGCATCGCCAACGCGCGGGCGCGTCTGCCAGAAGACCGCTACACGCTGCCGCACCTGTTCGTGCTCTGCGCATCTACCTGCGCCAGCCTGTACGCGGGCGACGGGCGGTCGGCCCTGGCGCGACTCGCGCGTGAGTGGCCCTCCATCAAACGCAGCCAGCTGCTCCGGCTGCAGGTGTACCGGGTCGAGCTGTATCGGTTGCGCATCGTGTCGGCGCTGTGTGCGGCGAGGAGCGACTCCGAGGCGCGCCGCTCGCTGCTCGCTGGGGTCGAGCGCGACCTCGCGCGCATCGAAGACGAGCGTGTGCCGTGGGCCGACGCCATCGCACTCGCGCTCCGTGGCGAGCTGCGCCTCGCGCACGGCGACCGCGATGCCGCGCTCACGTGTTGGGAGCTGGCCGACGAACACCTCAGCGCGCTCGACATGGCGGGCTACGCGGCGGCTGCGCGTCGGCGTGCAGGCTCCCTGATCGGAGGCGCCGAGGGTGAGCAGCGTGTGCGTGCCGCCGACGACTGGTTCTTGCTCCGCGGCGTCGTGGCCCCCGACCGCGCCACCTTGATTCTGATCGGCGGCAACGACAGCTGACGCGGCACTAGAGGCGCTCGTCGGCCTCGAGGTTGATCCACAGGGAGCTGCCGTCGGGTGCCCACTCCTTCTTCCAGATGGGCGCGCTCTCCTTGATGCGATCGATCGCGGTGCGACAGCTCGCAAACGCCGCGGCACGGTGCGCCGAGCTCGCCGCGACGACGACCGCGATGTCGCCGATGGCGAGCTCGCCCACGCGATGCAGCGCCGCGAGCCGGGTGCCCTCGTGTTCGTCGGCGAGCTGATCGAGGATGCGGCGCATCTCCTTCTCGGCGAGCTCGCGGTACGCCTCGTAGTCGAGCCGCAACACCGCCTTGCCCTCGTGATGATCGCGTACCACGCCCATGAACAGTGCGATGGCACCCGCGCTGGGATGGCGCACCGCCGCGATCACTTCGTCGATCGACAGCGCACCTTCACGAACCTCCGCGAGCTGCGCGACACGTGTGCTGCCACCCGCGACTGGAGGGAGAACGGTGACCACGTCCCCGTCGCGTACGCGCGCATCGTGCGTCGCGAACTCACCGTTGATCGCGAAGCGCATGCGCGCGAGGTACGGAGCAAGACGTGGCTTCTGTTCACCGAGCCAGCTCACGAACTCGAGCAGCGACTGCTCGCCGAATGTGTTGGCGAGATCCTCTTCTGCACACGCGGCGAGCTCGCGTGCGGCCGCGAAGTAGACCAGGTGAAGCTTCATCACGAGGGCTCGTAGCGCCTCCGAGAGGGCTCCGGCAAGGTCCATCTGGACCGGTTCGTCAAGCCGCTATCTGAGGGGGTGTGTTCGGGCATCAACGCCAATGATTTCGAATGCCTACGTTCAAGGTGGTACCTCTGCTTGACAAGGGGGAGGGGGCGCTCTAGCGTGCGGCTGAGTCGGGTCGCCTAAACACCCGATATGATTGAGGCTATGGCGCCGTCTGGCGTCGTATTCTCCCCAGCTGTGATCGCTGAGCCCATTGGGCCGCGGAGGACACGGTGTCACAGGGCCTGGTCTCGTTTCCCTTTCTCGCTTCTCGAGCGCAGTCCCAGGCTCGCCATCGGTTGGTCTCCGCAGGTCCCTCTCTCGCCTCGCGCCGTCCAGGTTCGGGTGCGAGTGCGTCACCCAAGCTGGCACGCTGTGCGGTGCGGGTGCCGCAGCTCAAGCGCAACGAGCTGAGCGACCAGGCCCACAGCGCTACTGCACATCTGTTCGTGCACGAGGGGGCGCGCCAGCAGCTCGAGAAGAGCCTGCGGCGGGTGCTCGGTCAGCGCATCATTCTGGCCATCACCGACAACCGCCGCACCATGATCACCGCCAGCCCGGTGGGCGGGGCGCTCGACGTGCGCGTCCACCACATGTTCCTCGATGCCGACCTGTTCACGCAGGCCGCGCTGGGGCGCTACCTACGCTTCGGCGACCCGGCGGCCAACGCGACCATCGGTACGTACATCGAGAGCAACCAGCAGCGCATTCGTCCGCCCTCGCCGCGACACAGCCTGCGCACGCGGGGTCAGCACCACGACCTCAAGGCCATGTTCGGCCGGCTCAACGACACCTACTTCCAGGGCATGGTCGACGCGAGCGTCACCTGGGGGCGGGCTGCCAAGCGACCAAAGCATCAGCGAACCAGCATCAAGCTCGGCACTTACTGTGCAGATCGTAAGTTGATTCGCATCCATCCGGCACTGGACCGCAGCTGGGTCCCGCGCTACTTCGTCGAGTATGTCGTCTTCCATGAGATGTTGCATCACATGATGCCCATGCCCATCCGTGATGGACGGCGCGAGCTCCATACGCCGGAGTTTCGTGAGAGCGAGAGGCGCTTCCGGCAGTACGCCCGGGCCATCGACTGGGAACGGCAACACGTGAGCCGCCTGCTGCGGTCCTAGACTCCGGTGCGGATCCCCCCAGCTTTCAAAGGGCGCCTCAAGGCGCTCGCGTCCGGCTTAGTTAAGCCGCTTGGTCCATGGTGGACTGCGATCTTTGCGGTGCTGTCGATCGCGGCTGTGTACCCGATCTGGCGCGCTCGCCATCCTCCCATTCAGGATCTGCCGCAGCACCTGGCTGCGATCAGCGTGCTGAAGAACTACCCGGACCTCGCGCTCGGGCAGTACTTCGAGCTGCACCTCCTGCGCACGCAGTACCTCGCGTACTACCTGCTCGCGCAGGTGGTCTCGTACGTCACCGGCGTCACGCTCGCGAACAAGATCCTGCTCTGCGTGGCCATCGTCGCGCTGCCGATCTCCATCGTGGCGCTGCTGCGGTCGCTCGGGCGCGACACACGCCTGGCGGTCTTCGCGTTTGGCCTGACCTACAACGCGCACCTGGTGCTGGGGTTCTTCAACTTCCTGGCAGCGCTGCCGCTGGTCTTCTTCGGGCTGGCCGCCGCCGTGCGACTGCGCGAGAAGCACAGCGTCAAGCGTATGGTCACGCTCGGCATTCTGCTGCTGAGCTGCTTCTACATGCACGTGGTGCCGTTTGCCTTCCTGGGTCTCGGCGCCACCGCCGTGCTCATCGGCGACTCGTTCAAGCGCACGGCCCAGCGTGGCCTTGCGTTCATCCCGGTCGGCATCGCAGCGGGTCTCTGGCTCGCGAGTACGCCGGCCGGTCGTGCCACGCTGGCCGCGGCCGAGGCAACCGACAGCGAAGAGCGGCCCATCTACGTCACGGTAGGTCAGGCGCTGCGCGAGCTGCCCACTTGGCTGACCGATGTACTGCACCGCGAGCGCGACGATCAGCTCTTGGTGGCTTGGGCCGTGCTGCTTCTCTTGACGCTCGCTGCGGGCTTCATGCCCAACCGCTTCGCGCGCCGCGCGAGCGACCGGGTCGTGATCGCCCACAAAAAGCGGGGCGTGCCTTCGTCTGCCGTCTCCAGCGAGGGCAAGTTGCCCGAATCGCTCGAGCTGCCGGCGGTCGACAGCCTCGCGCCGTCGGCCTCCGCCTCCACACCGTCGGCCTCCGCCTCCACACCGTCGGCCTCCGCCTCCACACCGTCGCTGCCCGCGCCGTCGGCCGCGAGCCTGGGTGCTGCGCTCTCGTCGCGCGCGCCGGCCAACCCCAGCAGCTTCACGGCCAACGTCGATCCGGGCAGTCCCGTGCTCGAGCCCGGTCACGCGTGGCTGCTCGGCCTGCTCTCTCCCATCGCGTTCATCGCGTACTTCGTGCTGCCCTCGGCCTACGAGTGGATCTGGCCCATCTCGGGTCGCTTTCCGCTGCTTGCCCTGCTGTTTGCTCCGCTGCTCCTGCCGCGGATGCGCGGCGTGGTCGGCGGTACGCTGCTGCTTGCCGCTGGCCTGGTCGCAGGGCTCAGCTTCTACGAGATCAACCGGGCCTTCGTGCAGTTCGAGCGCGAAGAGGTCGGCGACATCGACGCCGCCATCGCTGCCATCCCCAAGGGTGAACGCGTGGCGGGTCTGATCTTTGGCGGTAGCTCCAACATCGTGCGTTTTGCGCCGTTTTTGCACTACGTCGCGCTCTACCAGGCGCGCAAGGGCGGCGCGGTGATGTTTACGTTCGCCGAGTTTCCGCAGTCGCCATTCCGGTTCAAGGCAGACTCTCGGCCGCCCAAGGTCCCGCCGCGTTGGGAGTGGACCCCCGAGCGCGTCGACCCCGACCGGGACCTGACTTGGTACCGCTACGTCCTCGTGCGCGGTGGGCCAGGCCGCATCCAGCGCTCCCCCTACTTCGAAAACCTGTTCCAAGGAGCAGGCTGGACGGTTTGGCGACGCATCGACTCGTGATATGCCGACCTGGTGCACTCACTTTTTAGCTCACGCGCGAACCCCCGCGCGTCGGCCGGTGCACCAGGAGCTAGTCCGTGCACGCACAAGTCCGTCCCAACGAAGTCTCGCGCGTCGACGCCTCCGCTCCCGACCTGTCGTACATCGCAGCGACCACGGATAGGCTGCGCGCAGCCTTCGATGCCGGGCGCACGCGATCGTACGAGTGGCGCATCGAGCAGCTCTCCGCCTTTCAGCGGATGATGGAGACCGAAGAGGGCGCCATCCTCAAGGCGCTCAACGAAGACCTCGGCAAGTCGCAGCTCGAAGGCTGGATGGCCGAGACGCACGACGTGCTGACGGCGATCAAGCTCGCCAAGAAGCAGCTCAAGAAGTGGATGCGCCCGACGCGCGTCGCCACGCCCATGCCGCTTCAGCCCGGCAAGAGCTTCATTCAGCCCGAGCCGCTCGGCGTGGCGCTGATCGTCGCGCCCTGGAACTACCCGGTCCTGTTGCTGCTCAACCCCCTCGTCGGAGCGCTCGCGGCCGGCAACGCCGTGCTGCTCAAGCCGTCCGAGGTTGCCCCGCACACCAGTGCCGTGCTGGCCGCGCTGATCCCGCGCTACCTCGACCCGGAGGCGGTGGCAGTGGTGCAAGGCGGAGTCGCCGAGACTACCGAGCTTCTCGCACAGCGCTTCGATCACATCTTCTACACGGGCAACGGAGCGGTCGGTCGCATCGTGATGTTGGCTGCGGCCAAGCACCTCACGCCGGTCACGCTCGAGCTCGGCGGCAAGAGTCCGTGCATCATCGACGAGCACGTCGACCTCGCGGTCGCGGCCAAGCGCGTGGTGTGGGGCAAGTTCTTCAACTGCGGCCAGACCTGCGTCGCACCTGACTACTTGCTGGTGATCGACAAGGTCTACGACCGGTTCGTCGCGCTGCTGGCCGACAACATCAAGGCCTTCTTCGGCAGCCAGCCCGAACAGAGCCCGGACTTTGGCCGCATCATCAACGCGCGACATCACCGCCGACTACTCGACCTGCTGCCGGGAAGCGGCGACATCGTCATCGGCGGTCAGAGCGACGCGAGCTCGTTGTTCATCGCGCCCACGGTGCTCAAAGACGTGCCCGACGATGCACCGGTGCTGCGCGACGAGATCTTTGGACCCATCTTGCCCGTGTTGCGCGTCGCCAGCATCGACGAGGCGGTCCGCTACATCAACGCGCACGACAAGCCGCTCGCGCTCTACCTGTTCTCGAGCAACGAGCAGAACCAGCAGCGCGTGCTGTCGAGCACCAGCTCCGGGGGCATGGTCATCAACCACACGCTCATCCACCTCACCGTGCCGGGTCTTCCGTTTGGCGGCGTGGGTCCGAGTGGCATGGGCGCTTATCACGGCAAACACTCGTTCGACACGTTCAGCCACAACAAGGCCGTGCTCAAGAAGGGCACGCTGATCGACCCCAGCATCATGTACCCGCCCTACACAGCCTCCAAGGGGGGCTGGCTCAAGCGCGTGCTGTGACCTTGGCCGTGTAGGGCAATGCGTAGCTTGGTGTGAGGCCCACAAAAGGGAGTGCGGGCCCTTCAGGTTTGGCGACACCCGCCGTTCGACTCGATACGCCTTTGTGCTCAGGCGTGCCTGTTCCCACGTACGAGTCGCCCACCTTTCATGCCTCTCTCCATCAAGCCAACGCGCACCACGTGGAGCGCGCTGTCTCGCATTCTGCCGTTCTTTGCTCCGCACCGCCGCACGCTGCTCGGCGTGATGTTGATGGGTGGCGCCGCGGCGTGCCTGTCTGCGATCGAGCCGCTGGTGATGAAGCTGCTGTTCGACGCGTTCTTGAGCAGCCGCCAGTTCGACAAGCCGCTCGTGCCCTTCGTCAGCCTGATCGCGATGTTGATCGGGGCAGAGCTGCTGCACACGGCGCGCGATCGCGTGGTGTGGAGGATTCGCCTCGGCATCGACTTCTCGTTGATGCAGGCGACCATCGAGCGTCTGCACACGCTTCCGCTGGCCTACCACAGAGACCAGAGTGTGAGCGCGACGATGGCCAAGATCGAGCGCGGCATCGCCAGCTGCACCAGCGCCTTCAGCGAGGTGGTCACGCGGCTGTTCCCGGCGCTGGTCTATCTGACGGTCTCGGTGGTGGTGATGGTGCGGCTCGAGTGGCGCATGTCGTTGGCAGTGATTGCTTTTGCGCCGCTGCCTGCCGCGCTCGGCGCCTGGGCGTCCAAGGAACAAATCGCGCGTGAAAAGGGGCTGCTCGAGCGCTGGACGCGCGTGTTCTCGCGCTTCAACGAGGTGCTCACCGGCATCGTGGTAGTGAAGAGCTTCGTCATGGAGGAGCAGGAAAAACGCCGCTTCCTCGGCGGTGTGGGCGAGGCCAACCGCATCGTTCTGCAAGGTGTACAGCGCGACACGCGCGTCAGCGCCGCAAAGAGCTTTTTGGTCGCGAGCGCGCGGCTGGTCGCACTCGCCATCGGTGGCATCTTGGTGATGCGCGGCGAGATCACGCTGGGCACGCTGGTCGCTTTCATGAGCTACCTGGTCGGTGTGTTCGCGCCCGTGCAGACGCTCACTGGCATGTACCAGACCGTGCGTCGCGCGTCGGTTGCGCTCGAGTCGGTGCTCTCGATCTTGGAGGCGCAAGATTCGCTCGGTGACAGCGTCGATGCGCACGACGCCGAGGGCATCGTGGGTGCGGTCGAGTTCAAGCGGGTCAGCTTCTCGTATCGTCCCGACCAGCCGGTGCTCGACGATATCTCGCTGATGGTCAAAGCTGGCGAACGTATCGCGTTCGTGGGGCCGAGTGGTGGCGGCAAGACCACGCTGACCGCGCTGCTGCAGCGGCTGTACGATCCCACGCGAGGCTCCATCTGGATCGACGGTCGCGACATCCGTACGTTCAAGCAGCGATCGCTGCGCGATCAGATCGGCGTGGTGCTGCAGGAGGGGTCGCTGTTCAGCGATACCGTGCGCGACAACATCGGCTTTGGTAGGCCGGGCGCCAGCCACGAAGAGATCGAGGCCGCTGCACGTGCCGCCAATGCGCACGAGTTCATCGTGGCGCTGCCGCAGGGTTACGACACGCCGGTGGGCGAGCGCGGCGAGCGGCTTTCTGCGGGCGAGCGCAAACGTATCTCGATCGCGCGTGCCTTGCTCAAGAACGCGCCCATCCTGGTGCTCGACGATGCGACCAACGCGCTCGACGCCGATGGTGAAGAGAAGGTGCAAGAGGCGCTCGAGCGGCTGACGGTGGGTCGCACGACGTTCATCATCGCGCACCGCCTGTCGACCGTCGCCAGCGCCGACCGCATCGTGCTGTTTCGTGAAGGCGCCATCGCAGAGCAGGGTACGCACGAAGAGCTGGTGCGCCTCGACGGTGCGTACGCCGCGTTGGTGCGCAAACAGATGCGCGGCATGAGCAGTACGCCCGCCGATGAAGTGCTCTCGAACGAGATTCCTTTGTCGAGAGAAGAGCTGAGAGAGCGCGTGCAGGCGTCGCTGGCACCCGACTCGTTGTTCGTCCCCGAGTCGTTCGGCCCTGGGGCGCTCGAGACGAGTGACGAGGAGGTCGAGCACGGCGAGCGCAGCGTGAGTGGCCTCGCGCCCGTCGACGACAGCGCTGCACCCCAGAGCGAGCTTGGGGTGCTGGCCAAGCCAGACAAGCTCACCAGCGCGGCCTGATCGCTAGACACGTGTGCTGGGTCACGCTCGGCAGAGGCAGCCAGATCGCGAAAAAAAAGATCGTTCGTCCGCGACGGAGTCCGTTCGCCGCTCCGTTGGAACAGGCAAGGACAAAGGGAGAACGACAAATGACGAAGAACAAGTGGCTCTTGGTTTCGGTGGTCTCGGCACTCGCGGGTGTGGGTGTCGCGGCAGCAGAGCCCGGTGGCCCCGACCACTTCGCAAAGATGGACGGCAATGGTGACGGCGTGGTGACCACGTCCGAGGTTCAGGCGAGCTTCCTCGAGCGCTGGACCAAGGCGGACGCCAACAAGGATGGCAAGGTGACCGCGGAGGAGTTCAAGGCCTCGCACGCCGAGCACGGCAAGGAGCACTTCGCCAAGCTGGACGCCAACAAGAATGGCGTCATCGAGCGCAGCGAGATCGCAAAGATGCCGGAAGAGCACTTCACGCGCATCGACACCGACAAGAGCGGAACGCTCACTGCGGCCGAGCTCACGGCGGGTCGCCCCGAGCACCACGGCAAAGGCAAAGAGGGACACGAGCCGCGCGGCCTACCGGGCGACGCCGACAACGACGGAGCCGTGACCAAGGCAGAAGCCGTGGCAGGAGCACAGAAGTTCACGCAGAAGCTAGACGCCAACAGCGATGGCAAGCTCACCCAGGACGAGCTTGCCAAGGGCCACGGCCACCACGGTGGCAAGGGTAAGGAGTGCGCGAAGCACGACGCCAAGTAAGTTGACCCACGGCTGAGCGGCGCGTGTTCTTCCCCCTCGGGAAGGACGCGCGCCGTTCGCGTGTGTGGCCTCTCTCGTGCGCGTTTAGGGCTGGTAAACGGGAGGGCACAGCGGTACGCACACTGTCGATGACAGCCCTTGCCGATGCGCTCTCCACTGCTCGCCTCTCTTTGCCCAATCGGCTCGCCAAGGCCGCCATGAGTGAGCGGCTCGCTGGCATCGGCAGCGAGCGCGGCGCCCCGACCGACGCGCTGGTCGCGCTCTATCGGCGCTGGGCCAGGTCGGGCGCTGGTCTACTCATCACCGGCAACGTGATGGTCGACGCAGGCGCGCGCGGCGAAGTGGGCAACGTCGTTATCGAAGACGACAGCCGGCTCGTCGCCCTCCGCGCGTGGGCAAGCGTGGCCAAGTCCGGTGGCGCGCAGGTCTTCGTGCAGCTCAACCACCCGGGTCGACAGTCGCCGCGCGGCGTCAACCGCGAGCTGGTCGCGCCCTCGGCCATTGCGGTGCGCGGCGGCGGCATGTTCGCTCGTCCGCGTGCGCTCGAAGAACGCGAGATCGAAGACATCGTCGCCCGATTCGCGCGCGCCTCGGCGCTGGTGCAGCAGGCCGGCTTCGACGGTGTGCAGCTGCACGGGGCGCACGGCTACCTGATCAGTCAGTTTTTGTCGCCACTCACCAACCAGCGCAGCGATGGCTGGGGCGGCGATGCACGGCGGCGCGGTCGTTTCTTGTTCGCCGTCATCGCGGCGGTGCGCAGTGCGGTCGGCGAGCGCTTTCCCATCGCACTCAAGCTCAACTCGGCCGACTTCCAGCGTGGCGGGTTCACCCAAGAAGAGTCGATGGACGTGGTGGCGCAGCTCGCCGAAGCGGGTGTCGACCTGCTCGAGATCTCGGGCGGCACGTACGAAGCTGCCGCGATGATGGGTGCGGGTACCCCGCGCATGGGTGCGGGTACCCCGCGCATGGGTGCGGGTACCCCGCGTGCGAGTACGCGAGCGCGTGAGGCATACTTTCTCGAGTACGCAGAGCAGGTGCGCGCGCGCACGCGTGTGCCGCTCATGCTGACGGGTGGCTTTCGGACGCGCGCGGGCATGGAGCAGGCGCTCGCCTCGGGTGCCATCGACGTGGTCGGCCTGGCCCGCCCGCTGGTGCTCGAGCCCGAGCTCGGTGTCCGCTTGCTCACGGACCCCGACGCTAGTGTGCGCGAACCTCGACTCTCGACCGGCGTCAAGCAGCTCGACGGCTTGCTGCAGACTGCGTGGCACGGCGCACAGCTGGCGCGGCTGGGCGCGGGCCTCGACCCCGACCCTGCGCTCGGCAAGCTGCGCGCGCTGGCGCACTACGTCGGCATCGGGAGTCACGGGCGTGTGGACCCGGCACAGGCGGTCGCGGCCCGCTAGTACCTCTGACTAGGCCTGCACTGGTGGCGGGTGCACCACGCCGGCTAGCTGTTCGAGCTCGCCGCGCTCGAGGGTCTCCACCACCAACAGCCGCTCCGCGATGGCCGACAGCTGGTCGCGTTTGGTCTCCAGCACCGCGCGCGTGCGTGCGTACTGGGTGTCGATGATCGCGCGCACTTCTTGGTCGATGGTGCGCGCGGTCTCTTCGCTGAAGTTGCGATCCTCGGGCCCTTGGATGTCGAGGAAACGTGACTGGCTCTGCTTGCCGTACGTGAGCGGCCCAAGCTTCTCGCTCATGCCAAAGCGGCAGATCATCTGGCGCGCGGTCTCGGTGGAGCGCTCGAGGTCGTTCTGCGCGCCGGTGGAGATGTCGCCGACCACGATCTCTTCGGCGACGCGGCCGCCCAGCATCACGCAGATGCGATCGAACAGCTCGTCTTTGGTCATGAGGTAGCGCTCCTCGGTAGGCAGCTGCAGGGTGACCCCGAGTGCACCGATGGAGCGTGGGATGATGGTGACGCGGTGCACCGGGTCGGCGTGCTTCATCGACAACGCGACCAGTGCGTGCCCGCTCTCGTGGTAGGCGACGCGACGCTTTTCTTCCGGGCGCATGACGGTGTTCTTTTTCTTGAGGCCGAGCTGGATGCGGTCGATGGCCTCTTCGAGATCTCGCTGCTCGACCTGCTTGCCACCGCGCCGTGCGGCGTTGAGAGCAGCCTCGTTGACGAGGTTGGCGAGGTCGGCGCCGACCATGCCCGGCGTGCGTTGCGCGATCACCGCCAGATCGATGGTGGGGTCGAGCTTGACCTTGCGCGAGTGGACCTTGAGGATCTCCACACGCCCGCGCACGTCGGGGCGGTCGACGAGCACCTGACGGTCGAAACGGCCTGCGCGCACGAGCGCCTGGTCGAGCACCTCGGGCCGATTGGTGGCCGCCATGATCACCACGCCACCCTTGGAGACGTCGAAGCCGTCCATCTCGACGAGCAGCTGGTTGAGTGTCTGCTCACGCTCGTCGTTGCCGGCCATGGCGGCAGCGCCACCGCGCGACTTGCCGATCGCGTCGAGCTCGTCGATGAACACGATGCAGGGCGCACGTTGTTTGGCTTGCTCGAACATGTCGCGGATACGCGCCGCGCCCACGCCGACGAACATCTCGACGAACTCGGAGCCCGACATCGAAAAGAACGCGACGTCGGCCTCACCTGCCACGGCCTTGGCCAGCAGCGTCTTGCCGGTGCCGGGCGGACCGAGCAGCAGCACGCCCTTGGGGATGCGTGCGCCGAGCGCCTGGTACTTCTTGGGGTCTTTGAGAAAGTCGACCACCTCGATCAGCTCGGCTTTGGGTTCGTCGACGCCCGCGACATCGGCGAACGTGATGTGGTCGGTGGCCGCGCGGTCGTACACCTTGACGCGCGAGCGTCCGAGGCTGAGTGGACCGCCGCGCTTGTTCATGCGGCGCGCCAAGAACGACCACAGCCCGACCATCAGCCCGACGGGCAACACCCAGCCGTAGAGGAACGACTCCCACCACGGCGTGCGCTCGATACGACCGCGCACCTTGACGTCGTGCTGCTCGATCAGCGCGATCAGCTTTTCGGGATCGAGGCCTGGAATACGCGTGGCGACCACACGTTTGGGGGGCTCGACCTTGGCGGCGCTCTGCTTGCCGTCGGCCGGCTTGGGCTCGGCCGGCTTGGGCTCGGCCGGCTTGGCCTCGGGCGTCGAAGCGCTGCCTGGCGCAGGCGCCAGCGTGGCGATGATCTCGTCCTCGTCGACCTCGACCTCGCTCACCTTGTTTTGTTCGATGAGGGCGATCACTTCGCTGTACGGCAGCTTTTGCGGCGCGTTCTGCTTGGCGACGTAGGTCTGCAGCAAGGTGAGGCCCATGAAGCCGACCAAAAAGACGACGGTGGGCCAAGGGATCTTGCGTGGGGGAGACTCGGGCATGACTAGGTAATACGCGACCCAAGCCTTCCGCGCCCCACCCGGGCCCGTTTCCGGTGACAAGTGCGCGGCCCAACGCGCGGAGCCCGCAACGGGCTTGTCTATGGCGCGCGGCCTGCTCATCATGACGGCGATGCCCACGCTCACCGTCGACAACCCGTTTACGCTCAATACCGCCGTCGAAATCCCGCTCGCAGAGTGGCCCGAGATCGAGCGCACGCTCGACGCCGCGCGGGAGGGCGCACGCATCGCGGCCGCTCTGCCGCTCAGCGAGCGCAAGCAGCTGGTCGAACGCGCGGTCGCGCTGATGGAGCAGCGCGCCGACAGCATCGCCAACGACATCAGCCGCATGATGGGCAAGCCGGTGGGGCAGGCCAGCGGCGAGCTGCGTACCATGGCCGTGCGCGCGCGTGTGGTCATCGAGCTGGCCGACGCAGCGCTCGGGCCGATCGATGTGGGGGGCGACGACGGCATCACGCGCCGCATCCTCAAGCTGCCACTCGGTGTGGTGCTCGATCTTCCCGCCTGGAACTATCCGCTGTTGACCGCCATCAACGTGATCGCGCCCGCGGTGCTCGCCGGCAACGCAGTCATCGTCAAACACTCGCCGCGCACACCTCTCGTGGGCCGCATCTTCGCCGATGCGTTCCGCGACGCGGGCGCCGACCCGCGCATCGTGCAATCGCTCGACTGCACGCACGAGCTCACCGAGCGCATGGTCGCCGACGAGCGCATCGATCACGTGGTGTTCACCGGCTCGGTGCACGGCGGCCGGCGCATCAGTCAGGCTGCGGGCGGGCGGTTTTTGCAGATTGGCTACGAGCTCGGCGGCAACGACCCGGCCTACGTCGCCGCCGATGCCGACGTCGCACGCAGCATCGAGAACCTGGTCGACGGCGCCATGTACAACGCTGGCCAGAGCTGCTGCGCGGTCGAGCGTGTGTACGTTCACGCACGGCACTACGCGGCGTTCGTCGAAGGCGCGCGCAAGGCGGCCGAGGCGTACGTGTTGGGCGATCCTCTGGTCGCGACCACCAGCATGGGCCCCATCGCGCAGCCGCAACACATCGCCGAGCTCGAGGGCATGGTGCGCGACGCGCTGCGTGCCGGCGCCACGTTGGTGACCGGTGGCAAGGCCGTCCAAGCCGACGGTCGTGGTCGCTTCTTCCAGCCCACGGTGCTCTCCGACGTGCCACCCGACGCGCACGTGATGAAGAACGAACAGTTCGGCCCCATCTTGGCGGTGCAGCGGGTGAACTCCGACGAAGAGGCCATCGAACGGATGAACGACTCCCGGTACGGACTGACCGCGAGCGTGTGGACGAGCGACCGCGCGCGGGCCGAGCGTTTTGGGCTCGCTCTCCGGACGGGGACGGTCTTCATGAACCGCTGCGACCACGTCGACCCCCGGCTACCCTGGAGTGGTGTGGGTCTGTCTGGGCGTGGTCACAGCTTGAGCGCACTCGGCTTCGACCAGCTCACGCGCACGCGTAGCCTGCACTTCAAGGATTGAAGCGTGCGCACGTCTTGCACTGTGAAAGTGCAAGGTTTGCACGTGACCCGTGACTGAGTGCCGCGCTGAGCGGCGTTCTCGGGTGGCCAGAAATTCGCTTTGATTGCACCCGAGCTTCGCGAATGTTCTCGAGCGCTTTCACCACGTGCGTGGTGCGCGGAACAGAGCTGGTTTCAGTGCTACGACGACGTGTGGCACACAGCATGCTTTCTGCCGTGACGAGGGAACGCCGATGATCACTTACGAGCTATTGGCCAAGCTGCGGCTCGAAAACAACAGCTTGCTGTCGCGAGCAGATCAGCTGCGGGCACGCGCCGAGAGCGAGGGGACGCGCGCGCTGTGCCACGAGGTGAGCTCGTTTCGCAACGAGCTTCGCGAGTACGTTTGCCTCGTCGACGCGCTGGTCGACGCCCTGGTGCCCGACGCACCCGAGCCCAGGCGCGCCGCCAACGGCAGTTAGCGCGAGCGAGCTCTTTGACGCTTCACTGCGGGCGCCATGATCTCGGCGACCAGCGCGTTGTACGAGAGCGCCTCGACCTTGGCCATCACGCACAGGTCGGAGAAGTTGGGCGCCATGCCTGGCAGGGGGTTGCACTCGATGAAGTGAACGTTGCCGCTCGCATCGAGGCGTAGGTCGACGCGCGCGATGTCTCGACAGCCCAGCGCAGCAAACGAGGCCTTGGCGACTCGCTCGAGCTCTTGGTAGAGGTCGCGGCTCACGTCGCAGGGGACCTTGTTCTCGACCCCGACGCTCTCGAACTTGCTCTTGAACGAGTAGATGGGGAAGCGCTCGCTGCGGTCGGTGAAGACGATCTCCATGATGGGCAGGACGCGAGGGTCCCTCTCGCCCAGCATGGCGACCGTGAACTCGCGACCGGGCAAGAAGGCCTCGGCGAGGACTGGCTGGCGGTAGCGCGCGAGCAGCGCCCTCGTGATGGTGCGCAGCTCGTCGGGCGTCTCGGCGACCTGTTTTTCGAGGATGCCTTTGGAGCTGCCCTCGGCGATGGGCTTGACGATGGCGGGGAACACGAAGTCGGCGGGCAACGTCTCGTCGCCGCTGCGCAGCACCAAGAACGCGGGCGTACGAATGCCCTCGGACGCGACCAGCCGCTTGGCTGTGGCCTTGTTGAGGGAGATGGCCATGCACGCGGCGTCCGACCCGGTGAACTCGATGTCGAGCAGCTCGCACAGCGCGGGAACTTGGGCTTCGCGGTTCAGACCGGTCAGACCCTCGGCCACGTTGAACACCAAGTCGGGCATCAGGTCGCTCAGCACGCGCGGCAGCTCGGCGTTGGCCTCGCACGGGAACATGTCGTGACCCTGCAGCTTGATGGCCCGCGCCAGTGCTTCGATGGTGGAAGGCGCGTCGAACTCGGCCTCACTGTCGCCCTCGGACACTCCGATGCGGCGAAGGTTGTAGGTCAGTCCAACGATCAGCCCAGGCTCACTCATGCTCACTCCTCTCCGCGCACAACATACAGGGGACACAACATACAGGGGACGGATCTCGGTTTCTCGGTTTTGGCCCGTCATGCCATTG
>JBEGTL010000143.1:0-15413 GCA_041179425.1 Pseudomonadota bacterium
AGGTCGTCGACCAGCAGCAGCTTGACTACGGGTGGCGTGGTGGTGGTCATGACTGCGGCTCCAGCGCGTGCGCACACACGAAGTCGACCAGCTCGCTGAGCGAGCCCACGAAGTCGGGCGGCGAGCGCTCGATGCTGAAGGTGGGCATGGCGGATGCGGCGGCCGTCTTGGGGTCCTGCACCGCGACCAGGCCGCCCGCTTTGTGCACCGCCGCCGAGCCCGCCGCACCATCGTGGTTGGCGCCGGTCAGCACCAGGGCGAGCAAGCGGTCTTTGTACACGTCGGCTGCCGACTCGAACAGCACGTCGATGGACGGCCGCGAGTAGTTGACGGGCTCGTCGACGGATAGCGCGAACGACCGGTCGCGCTCGATCAGCAGGTGGTAGCCGGAAGGGGCAAACCAGATGGTGCCGTCGCTCACGGGCAGCTTGTCCTCGGCCTCGCGCACGAAAAGCGCGCACTTGGGTGCGTACAGCTCACTCAACAGACTCTGACGGTTGGCAGGCACGTGCACGACGACAATCACGGGCACCCGCAGTGTCGCGGGCAAAGCAGGCAACAACGTACTGAGCGCTTCGACGGCACCGGCGGAGGCGCCGATGACCACGGCCTCGATCGGTGACCGCACGTCCGGGGACCCGCGCGTGACGTCGTGGGGCCTGCCGTCTGGGCTGGCGCCGGGCAGCTCGGGCGTGGTGCTCGCAGTCAGCATCGTTGGTACCAGCGGTCGCCGCTCGCAAAGTCGACGAAGTCTGGACCGTGCAGAGAGCTGTGCAGCGACTCTTTGGAGCCGAGGCCGAGAAAGCCGCGCCGGCACAGCGCGTCTTTGAACAGACCCACCGCGCGGTCCTGCAGGGCCCGGTCGAAGTAGATGAGCACGTTGCGGCACGAGATCAGCTGCACCTCGGCGAACACGTGATCCGTGGCCAAGCTGTGGTCGGAGAACACGACGCGCTTGAGCAGGCTGCGATCGAACACCGCCGACCCGTACGCCGCGGTGTAGTAGTTGGAGAGCGAGCCGCGCCCACCGGACAGTCGATGGTTCTCGGTGAAGGCCGGCACACGGTCGAGCGGGTACACACCAGCCTCGGCACGGCGCAGCGCCTCGCCGTTGATGTCCGTGGCGTAGATGATGGTGCGCTCGGAAAGCCCCTCCTCGCGCAGCAAGATGGCCAGGGAGTACACCTCCTCGCCACTGCTGCAGCCCGCCACCCACAGCTTGAGCGACGGGTAGGTCTGCAGAAACGGGACGATGCGCTCGCGCAGCGTCTTGAAGTAGGTCGGGTCGCGAAACATGTCGCTCACCTGCACCGTCAAGAACTGCAGCATCTGCGGGAACACCGCTGGATCGTGCAGCACACGCTCCTGCAGCGCAGAGATGGTGGCACAGCCAAACTCGTCGAGCGCGCGCGCCACGCGGCGCTTGAGCGACGCCATGGAGTAGCTGCGAAAGTCGTAGCGGAAACGCAGGTAGATGGCTTCGAGCAGCAGCTGAAGCTCGATGTCCTGTACTTCGAGCATGGGCTTGGTCCCTCATTTTGGCATCCACACACGTAGCAGCGAGAGCAGCATCTCGATATCGAGCGGCTTGGCAATGTAGTCGTTGGCGCCGGCCAACAAGCAGCGCTCGTGGTCGTCGCGCATCGCCTTGGCGGTGAGTGCGATGATGGGCAGCTTTTGCCGCGCGGGACGCTTGCGGATCTCGCGCGTCGCGGTGAGGCCGTCCATCTCCGGCATCATGATGTCCATCAACACCAAGTCGATGTGTGGCCCGTCGTCGAGCTTCTCGAGCGCCTCGCGGCCATTGCGCGCGATCACGATCTGCGCACCCTTGGGCTCGAGCACGCTGCTCAGCGCAAAGATGTTGCGTACGTCGTCCTCGACGATGAGGATGCGCCGGTTCTCGAACAGCGCCTCGCGATCGCGCGCCTGACGCAGCACGCGTTGGCGATCGGCAGGCATCTCGGACTCGACCTGATGCAAAAACAGCGTGACCTCGTCGAGCAGACGCTCGGGAGAGCGGGCTCCCTTGACGATGATCGAGCTCGAGTGTTTGCGTAGCCGCTGCTCTTCGTCGTCGGTGAGCGAACGCCCGGTGTACACGATCACCGGCGGGAACGAGTAGGCGTCGTCTTGCGCCATCGTCTCGAGCAGCTCGTAGCCAGACGCATCGGGCAGAGTAAGGTCGGTGACCACGCAGTCGAACGTGCTGCTGCGCAGGTGCTTGAGGGCCTCTGCCACGGTGCCCACGGCCACCATCTCGATCTCGCGACCGCCGAGCAGCGCGAGCATGCTCTCGCGCTGGATGTCGTCGTCTTCGACGATCAGCAGCCGGCGCATGCGCGTGGTGAAGCGCTCTTCCATCTTGTGGAGCGCGGCGACGATGTCTGCTCGCTCGACCGGCTTGAGCATGTAGCCCATGGCGCCCATGGACAGCGCTTGCTGTGCGTAGTCTTCGACGGACACCACGTGCACCGGCACGTGGCGCGTGGCGGGGTTGCGCTTGAGGCGGTCGAGCACCGACAAACCTGAGTGATCGGGGAGGTTCATGTCCAAGAGGACGGCACTGGGCACCACCTCGAGCGCAAAACGAATGCCTTCGTCGGCGGTTGGGGCGACCAGACACAAGAAGTCGAGCTCGTGCGCCAGGTCGACCAAGATCTGCCCGAATTTGGGGTCGTCTTCGACCACCAGCAAGACGCGTCGGCCGGGCTCGAGCTTGTCGCGGTCGTCCTCGACGAGGGCCGCGGCGGCGCGGCTCGGCAGGTTGGACAGACCGGGCGCCTGCGCGAGAGGTTGGGCGCGCATGGGCAACGGTGCGCGGGGAATGATCGGCGCGGCGCTCTCTGGCGGGGTGCTGTACGACTTGGGCGGCACCAGGCTCGGCCGATACACGTGAGGCAGCGACAGCGTGAAGGTGCTGCCGACGCCGACCTTGCTGTCGAGCGTGAGCTCACCGCCGAGCAGGCGCGCCAGGTCGCGCGAGATGGACAAGCCGAGGCCCGTCCCGCCGTACTTGCGGTTGGTGGTGCCATCTGCCTGTCGAAATGCCTCGAACACGATGCGCTGCTGGTGCTCCGGGATGCCGATGCCGGTGTCTTGCACCGCAAAGTGCACCCGCTCGCGATCGGCGCTGATGTGCAGCACGACCTCGCCCGCCTCCGTGAACTTGAACGCATTGGAGATCAGGTTCTTGAGGATCTGCTGGGCGCGCTGGGTGTCGGTCTCGATGGACGGTGGCAGGTCGTCGGCGAGCTCCACGCGGAAGCTGAACTTCTTTTCTTTGGCCTGCGGCTCGAAGGTGCGTCGCACCGGCTCGACCAAGCGGCTGACGGGTGTCGCCGACGCGTGGACCTCCATGCGGCCCGCCTCGATCTTACTCAGGTCGAGGATGTCGTTGATCAGCGTGAGCAGGTCGTTGCCAGCCATGTGGATGGTCTGGGCAAACTTGACCTGCTCCGAGGTGAGGTTGCCGTCTTTGTTGTTGGCGAGCAGCCCGGCCAAGATGAGCGAGCTGTTGAGCGGCGTGCGCAGCTCGTGCGACATGTTGGCCAAGAACTCGGACTTGTACTGGCTCGCGCGCTCGAGCTCGGCGGCCTTTTCTTCGATGGCGTGCGTCGCACGCTCGAGCTCGTTGGAGCGCTCTTCGAGGTTGACGTTGGTCGCGGTCAGCAGCTCTTGCCGCTCTTCGAGCTGCGCGTGTGCTTCTTGCAGCGCGTTGCTCTGCTCTTGCAGCTCTTCGTTCGCGACGCGCAGCTCTTCTTGTTGGGTCTGCAGCTCTTCGGCCTGGCGCTGCGACTCCTCGAGCAGCTCGCGCAGGCGCGTCTTGTACTCGGCAGAGCGCACCGCGACCGCGACGCTGTTGCCTACGGCTTCGAGCAGCGTGAGCACGCGTGCCGGGACCGTCCGCAAGAAGGCCAGCTCCAGCACCGCGTAGACCACGGCATCGGTGCGCGCGGGTGCAAGCACGAGCGCCACCGGCACACGCTGCCCGGTCCCCGAGCTGACCTGGAGATAGTCGCCGGGCACGTCGCGCACCACGAGGGGCTGCTCGTCTTCGGCAGCGCGGCCGATCAAACCTTCCCCGCGCTTGAACAGCGCGGGGCCTGCCGCGCCGCCGTCGAGCGCGAAGCCGGCGATGCGACGGAAGCCCAGCGGCTCGGCGACGAACAACGCGCCCACGTCGGCGCCGGCGTAGGTGGCCACCGTGCGTAGCGCGCGCTGACACAGGTCCTCGAGCGGACGGTCGCCCTGCATGGCTTCCGTCACCTTCATCTGGCCCGTGCGCACCCAGGTCTGCTCCTCGACCTCGGCGCGCGTCTTTCGTTCTGCCCGGAGCGCGTCGTCGAAGACCTCGGCGACCGCGGCCATGTTGCGTCGCGACACGAGCGCGATGGCCGCCGCCGCGAGCGCGAGTAGGCCGACCAAGATCGCCCGCGTGAGCTCGTTGGAGGTGCTGAGGTTTTTGGCTCGCTCGTCGCGAAGGCTACGCTCCGCTTCGAGGACAGCCTCCGCGCTGACGCGGATGTCGTCCATGGCGCGCTTGCGCGAGCGCATGGTGTCGAGCGCGCGCGCATCGCTGGCGTTGCCCGCGATGGCGCTGCTCGCGGCGCTCAGCCACAGCTCGTAGCGTCGACGCAGCTCGGCCACGTACGAGCGCTGCTGGGTGTTGTCCTCGACCAGCGTGGCGAGCTCGGAGAGCGTATCGAGCGGACGGGCCCGCTCGAAGGGCTCGAGAAACTCACGATTTTCGGTGATCAGGTAGCCGCGCAGGCCGGTCTCCTGATCGACGATCGCCTTCTGCATCTCGTAGCTCTTGGCGATCACGTTGCTGCTGTGATCGAGCCAAGTGGCATTGTCGCTCAGGCGTGTGACCTGGAGCCCCAGCACCAGGCCAACCAAGACCAACACCAGCAAAGGTGTAGCCAAGGCGAGCAGCAGTCGACGGCGGAGAGGTGACTTGGTGTCGGTGGTCGAGACGACGGCCGGTTCATCCATCTGCCGTGAGAATAGTCAGCTGCCCCCTCACCGTCACGTCCCCCGAGCCCATCAAACCTGCCCGCGATGGAAGTTTTTTACGGCAATTCGGCCCCATGAGGCATTAAAGCAACAGGCGGCCCAGTTTCAGTCGCGCATCCAGTGGCAGGTGTATCCGCCTGGGTTGTTGACCAGGTAGTCCTGGTGGTACGCCTCGGCCAAGGTGAACGTGGAGGCCGGCGCGATCTGTGTGGCGACCTTACTCTTCCACTTGCCCGACTTGTCGACCCGCGCCTTGATCTCCTCGGCCGTCTTGTGCTGGGCCTCGCTGGTGTAGAAGATGGCCGACCGATACTGGGTGCCGACGTCGTTGCCCTGACGGTTGACCGTGCTCGGGTCGTGCATCTTGAAGAACCACTTCTCGAGCAGGTCCGCGTAGCTCACCTTGCTCGGGTCGAACGTGATGCGCACGGCTTCGGCGTGGCCTGTGCGACCGCCGTGGACTTGTTCGTAGTTGGGCTTGTCGGTGGTGCCGCCGGTGTAGCCGACCTCGGTCTCCAGCACGCCCGGGATCTTGCGCAGGAGGTCTTCCATGCCCCAGAAGCAGCCGCCTGCGAGCACGGCCGTCTCGAGGGTGGTCTCGCAGCCGGGCGCTTCGCCGGGCTTGGGTACGGCGCAGCTGTTGGCAGCGGAGGAGGGCGCGGCTCCGGAGGTCACGGCCCCCTTGTCGAACACCACCTTGTACTCGCCGTAGCCCTCGGCCTCGAGCTTGGCGACCGGGACGAAACGCAGCGACGCCGAGTTGATGCAGTAACGCAGACCCGTGGGGCCAGGGCCGTCGTCGAACACGTGACCGAGGTGCGAGCTGCCCGCGAGCGAGCGCACCTCGACGCGACGCACGCCGTACGTGCGGTCTTCTTTGTTGGTGACCCGCTGCTCCTCGACGGGCTTGCTGAAGCTCGGCCAGCCCGTGCCCGAGTCGAACTTGTCGGTGGAGCTGAAGAGAGGCTCGCCCGTGGCCACGTCGACGTACAGCCCTGCCTCGTGGTTGTCGTGGAAGGCGTTGCGGAAGGGCGGCTCGGTGGCGTCCTTCTGCGTGACCTCGAACTGCATGGGCGTGAGCTTCTTGCGCAGCTCTGCCTCCGACGGCTTGGTGTAGGTACGCTTCGACATGATCTTGCTCCTTCCTTGTCCGCTCGCTGCACTGCCAGGGGGACCGGCATTCGTGCCGACGGCGGTCTTTGTTACGGGGCTTGCTGCTTTTACGGAGTCGGCGCTCGCTCCGGGCTTCTTGTTCTGCGCCTCGACCGAAGCGAGCCGTAGGCCCACGCTGGCCAGTACGACCCCCAGCACCAGCCCGAGCCACACACGGCCGCGAGCCCGCTCGCGCCAGGTCCGTTTTACGATGCGCATGAGACACTCCCGCTGCAAGGGACGCTGATCATGTAGACGCACCCGCCCGCACTTCTCTTCCGCGCGGCGAGCGCAACCAGGATACGCGCATGAGTACGTGGCGTGGACGCACTTGGTTTCGGTGCGGTGTGAGCGAAGCCGAGATTGGTTAGCCACCTTCCTGCAGAGGCAGCTTGGCGATGGTCAGCTCTCCTGCCAAGGCGCGGCGTCTGACCTCGCGTCGCAACACCTTGCCCGACGGGCCCACCGGCAGCTCCTCCAAGATGCTCAGCAGCCGCGGCACCTTCACCCGTGACAGTCGTGCACGGCAGAACCCCGACAGCTCGTTCGGCGCGAGCACGGCGCCCGGGTGCAACACCAGCGCCGCGAGCACCTCTTCACCGTACCGCTCATCGGGCAGGCCGACCACCACCGCGTCGCGGATGGCCGGGTGCTCGACCAGCACCGCTTCGATCTCGGCCGGGTACACGTTGAAGCCGCCCCGGATGATCATGTCCTTGATGCGATCGACGATGGTGAGCCTGCCCTCGCTGTCCAGCACGCCCACGTCTCCGGAGTGCAGCCAGCCGTCGCGCACGGCGCCCGCGGTCGCTTCGGGGTCGTCGAGGTAGCCGGCCATCACGTTGGCCCCGCGGATACACACCTCGCCCGCCGTCCCGTGGGGCAGCACGCGCTGCTGGTCGTCGACGATGCGCACCTCGATGCCGAACACGGGCCGGCCCACGGTGTCCTCGGCGCCGTGGTCGTCGGGGCGTGCGATGGTGGAGAACGTGGCCTCGGTGAGGCCGAAGCCCTGGCGTACGGGCACACCCAGCTTTTGCTCCGCGCGTAGACGGACCTCGCGTGGCAGGGGGGCGCCCGCACTCAAGCACCAGCGCAACGTGCTCGGGAGCACCGCCGCGGAGTCGTCGTGCGCGAGCGCGTGGAACATGGTGGGCACGCCCGGAAACCAGCTGATCTGCGCCTCGACCAGCGTGCGGCGCACGACGTCCGCACGAAAGCGCTCGCTGAGCACCACGCGCGCGCCTGCATAGAACGGAGCGAGCAAGGTCATGCGGATGCCGTAAGAGTGTGTGAGCGGGAGTGCCGCCAGCACCCGATCGGACGCCGAGAGCAGCAGCACGTGGTGCACCAGCGCGGCCGTGTGGATGCCGAGTGAGGCGTGGCTGATCATCGCGCCCTTGGAGACGCCCGTGGTACCCGACGTGTAGAGCAGCATGGCGACGCTGTCGGCAGGTAGGTCGCGCGGCGCATCGAGCATGCCTTCTGCTTCCTCCAGCGTGTCGACGTCGACCCCGCGCGTCGGCACGGCCCCGCTGGCGACACTTTGTGCGAGCGCCTCGGCCGCGACGCCTCCGCTGGCCAGCATGTCGGCGCTGGCGATCAGCGCCACACAGCGCGCGTGTGCGATGCGCACCGCGATCTCCCGCGCGGCAGACATCGGCGGAATGGGTAGTAAGGTGCAGCCTGCGTACAGTCCGCCAAACCAAGCGTCGACGAAGCCGAGCCCATTGGGGACGCTCAGTGCGAGGCGGTCGCCGACGCCGAAGCCCAGCGCCGTCAGCCGTGCGCCCGCGCGCCGCGCGCGTTGGTCGAGCTCGCCGTACGTCAGCTCGCGTTGCCCGTGATCTGCGAGCACGAGCGCGACCCGCGTTGGATCTGCCAATGCCCAGTGCCGAATGACTTGCGCGATATTGCAGCCCATCGTAAGGGCCGATAGCACGCCGCTTTGAGGATGCATCGAGGAGCGCGCCGATGCGTAAGAGACCGTCCGACGATGGCGCACAGCCGAGCGAGTCGCGCCCTTCTCCGAAGCGCGCTTCCCGGCGGACTTGGTCGGGCTCCGAGTGCTACGCACGTGCGCGGGGGCGTGCACTTCGTTTCCCGTTTGGGGCCTTGGACCGAGGTCCGGTCGACCTGCGCTTGGTCGGACAGACACTGCTGCGCGCCGCGTTGATCGGAGCGGTTGCAGGTGTGAGATGGCCGGCAGCTACGACTTGTTGGTGCCGCTCATGCTCACCGAGGGCATCGCGTTCGTGGCTCTGCGCAACACGTATCTTTATCCGGCGCAGGTGCCCACTGCGCGCGAGTCGCCCGCGCACCGCGGTGCCGTCCTGCACGACGTGCTCACCACCACCTCGGTCAGCATGCTGATGTCTCATCCCAAGAGTCACGTCAGCTTCTGCCGAGACACGAAGCTCCACGAGATCGTCCAGAAGCTCACCGAGGGGGGCTGGCAAGACGTCTTTCCGGTGCTCGACGACCGCGGGCAATTGGTGGGGTTGATCACGGCTTCGGACGTGATCGCTGTCGCGCACCAGCAAGACGTGTGCTCCTGGCTACTCGCTGCCGACGTGATGTCGCCGGTGGTGTCACTCCGCCCTCTGGACCACCTGCGGCACGCGACCGAGCTGATGGTCGACAGGGGACTGCGCGAGCTGCCCGTGATCGACGACAGCGGTCTCATCGTGGGCTTTCTCGACGAAGCAGACATCGCTCGCTCGTACGTGGTCGCGGCCGCGCAGGAAGAAGGTGGGAGCAGGCGCTGACGGGTCCAGGGAGCGGGCCGCTGTTTCTGCCGCGGGGTTGATTTCGGAACTGTAACAAAGGGGCGCTGCCGGCCCGCTGTCTTCGCGCGCAAGTGCACGGGCTGAGGACTTCCCGCACAATGCGCCACGATGACCGCGTTTTCGATCGCGAGCTCGCCATCCGTCGTCAGGCTCGCCGCACGGATGTCACTCATCGTCGGCAGTCTGCTCAACCTGATCAACCAGGGGGACGCCATCTTCGGCACGCGCCCGGTGGACGTGTTTAAGCTCTGCTTGACCTACATGGTCCCGTACTGCGTGGCCACCTACAGCGCGACCAGCATCACCTTGCAGCGCCAGCGGCAGCGCGATCGGTGAGTCCGCGGCCGCTTCCTTGGTCTGCGATTGGAGGGTGGTAAGCTTTCGGCATGTCCGAGCCGCTGCCGCACACGCCCGCTGATTTTGGCTCGCTTGCACGAGCACACGCGTCGACGTCCGAGGTCGAGGCGCTCGCTCGTTTGTTCGATCGCGGTCTGGTGGCAGTGCTCACCGGCGCCGGCATCAGCACCGAGTCCGGCATTCCCGACTACCGAGGTCCGGAGACGCGCCGTCGTGCGCGCAACCCGATGTTGTACCGTGAGTTCTTGCGCAGCGCGGCGGCACGTCAGCGCTACTGGGCGCGCAGCATGTTGGGTTGGCCTCGCTTTGCGCGCGCCAAACCGAACGCGGGCCACGCCGCCATCACCAAGCTCGCTACGGCGGGCTTGATCCCGGGCCTCGTCACCCAGAACGTAGACGGCTTACACGGCGACGCAGGCACCCGCCCGGTCGAGCTGCACGGTGCACTGCGCGAGGCCATCTGTTTGTCGTGCCAACGACTCACCCCGCGAGCGCAGCTGCAGGCCGAGCTCGAGGCCCAGAACCCCGCGTTCGTCGCGCACAGCGCGGAGCTCGCACCCGATGGCGACTCGGACTTCGAGGACGACAGGCTCGACACGTTTCAGGTCGTCGACTGCGAGTGCGGCGGTGCACTCAAGCCACACGTGGTGTTTTTTGGCGAGAACGTGCCCCCAGCGCGCGTGGCACAGGCCATGGCGCAGGTGCAGGCCAGCAGTGCGCTGCTGGTGGTCGGCTCGTCGCTCGCGGTGTACTCGGGTCTACGCTTCGTGCATGCCGCACAAAAGCTTGGTGTGCCCATCGCCATCGTCACCTACGGCGAGACGCGAGGCGACCCAGCTGCGACTTTGCGTATCGACGCGGGTGCGGGCCTTACGCTGACCAGGCTCGTCGACAAGCTCGGGCTGTGATGTCGTCCGCTACACACTCCGACACGCGACGGTAAGAGCGGAGCAAGGGCGGTCGCTCAGATTGGGTCTACGCAGCTGTGTGACCGGGCTCGACGATAGGCTCTTTTGCTTACCAGACGAGATGCCCCCACCGCCCCCTGGCGACGGACGCGGTCCTCCGACCGATCGTCGCTAGCACGCCCGCGGGCGCGTTTCGACGGGCCGGCGTGTGTTCGACCCGACGCTGGTAAGGCGGCCACCGGGGGCAGCACACGGTGGCACTGTGCGTCTCCGTCGAGCTTGTCCGAGCACCCTCAGAGCGCCGCACGAGAGCGTTGTGGGCAACGCGGAACGGCGCTCGTGGACCAAGAGTCCAGCGCCGCGCGGCCATTACAGGTTTCTACACACAACAGTCACAATCGTCGCGCTTGCATCCTGTAGTCACGTCGTGTGACGACTGCGCGGCAGAAGAGTGGCAGCTCAGAGAAAAACGAACGTCCGGCCACCGGGAGCAAAGAAGCAGAATGATTGGGTCCCCATTGATGAGAAGTGCATGGCTGACGCGCGGTACCTCGTTGTCTCTGGTGGCGGGGTGCGTACTCGCGCTCGCTTGTGAAGAGAGCGAGGACCCTCCTGCCGACGGGTCCCCGGCCGACGCGGCAGTGAGCGCAGATGCTAGCGTCGATGCGCGCGTCGCGGACGCAGGGACCGGCACCAAGGGTGATGCAGGCGCGGTCAACACCAGCGATGGGGGGGCCGCGACGACCGCCAAGATTGGTGAGTTCAGTCTGCAGCTGGTGGCACCAGTTGCCGCGAGCGAGACGGTGAGCGCGACGGCTGGCTACACCGCGTTGCTCGGCAAGGTGTTCGATGGTCCCGCCACCGAGACGACGGTCTGGACCAAAAAGGACGAGGCCGAAGGCTGCACGCTCTTGATTCCAGAGGTCCCGTTCTGCGAGACGCCCTGTGGCTCGGGGAACGTCTGCGTGGCCGACGACAAGTGCCAGAAGAGTCCGTCCCCCATCGGGCTGGGCACGCTGAGCGTGAAGGGCGTCAAGTTGGACACGGGCAGCGCCGCGTTCACCACCGACACCACCAAGGACGTCAAGTACGCGTACCAGACGCCGGTCGGCGCCTCGCTTGCCTACCCGGCGTTCGCCGAGGGCGATGCGCTCGAGTTCTCGCTTTCCGGTGAGAGTGGCATTGCGGCCTTCACTCTCAAGGGCAAGGGCATCGCCACGCTCGAGCTGGTCAACGGCGAGTCGTATCCGCTGGCCGCGGGCAAAGGACTCGCGCTGGCATGGAAGGCGGCGGCGCAGGCGACTGCGTCGCGCATCCTGCTCAAGCTCGACATCAGTCATCACGGCGGCAGCAAGGGAAAGATCGAGTGCGACGTCGACGACGACGGCTCGTTCACCATCCCGGCCAAGCTCGTCGATGCGCTCACCGCGCTCGGCGTTGCCGGGTTTCCCAGCGTGTCCATCACGCGCACGTCCATCACGTCGGCACTCACGGCACGCGGTCGCATCGATCTGCGGCTGTTCTCGTACTTCGATCGACCGGTCGAGGTGCCCGGCCTGGTGTCTTGCACCGGCGACGACACGGAGTGTCCGACCGGTAAGAAGTGCCGCGACGACAAGACGTGCGGATGAGTCGGTCGATGTCGCGGACGAGTCAGAAGCTTACGGGACGCTCGATGTTGGAACGTCGTGTCACGCTTGGCGCCGTTGCGCTGTGTTGTCTGTTCGGTTGTTCTGCGGACGAGATGGGCGGCCCCAACAACTCGAACCCCACGGTGGGTTCGGGCGGTGGCTACGGCGCCATCTACTGTTTTGCTCTCACACCCTGACGCAGGGTCTTACGTTTTTGGAGAAGAGGCCGAATGAAAGTCCGTCGCCAGCTATTCGTGTGGTCTTTGAGTTCGTTGTTGTGTCTCGGCGGCGCCTGCACCAACGACCCGACGGAGGTCGATGACAAAGGCGACTCGCCGACACAGGCTCCCAAAGATGCTGGTGCCAAGGACGGCGCCGTCAAGCGCGACGCCAACGTGGCCGATCCGACTGACGACAGCGAGGAGGACGACAACGGCGACGGGACCGCGCAGTCTCGCGATGGCGGCAAGACTCCCGCCAGCGACGCAGGCAAGCCCAAGGGCGACGCTGCCGCCAGCACGCCGGAAGCGGGCAGCCAGGTGCCGGCCGCCGACGCGGGGACGGCCGGTCGTTTCAGCTTCTTCGTCACCAGCCTCGAAGCGATCCGTAAGCTGTCCGGGAGCCAGAACGGTTTTGGCGGCGACCTTCGTTTCGGCGAGACGGGCGAGGGCGCAGGTCTACGCGGCGCAGACAAGATCTGCACGACTATCGCCGAAGAGAGTATGCCCGGCTCGGGCACCAAGGTGTGGCGCGCGTTTTTGAGCGCCACCAAGGGTGCGGACGGCGACGTCGTCAACGCGATCGACCGCATCGGCGAAGGCCCCTGGTACGACCGCCGCGGTCGTCTGGTGTCCACCAACAAGACCGACATCTTGATGGTTCGCCCGGGCAGCGCCGACGCCACGATCAAGAACGACCTACCCAACGAAGACGGCGTGCCCAACCACGACCCCGACGGCACCGGCCAGGTCGACAACCACGACATCCTCACGGGCACCAACGACAAGGGCCAGCTCTACAAAAACGACGTCAAGGTCACCTGCAACGACTGGACGAAGTCCCAGGGCGATTCTGCAGACGCACCGCGCGTCGGACACGCCTGGCCGCGCTCGGGCCCAGGGGGTGGTGGCGGTCGCCCCGGTGGGGGACGTCCGGATGCTGGCGGCAGCACCTTCAGCACCGAGAACTGGATGTCTGCACTGGACGAGGCCGGCTGCGGCGCGGGCGTGAGCATCGTCGAGATGGGTCCACCGATGGAGTCCACACCCACCGTCGGCTCGGGTGGCGGTTACGGCGGCATCTACTGCTTTGCGCTCACGCCCTGAGAGGATCACCGTGTCTCACTCGTCCGTCTACAGCACTCATCGCGCCGCACTCATCGCGTCTTGTCTCGCCTGGTTCGCGCTCGGTTGTTCTTCCGAGGTGCCCGAGACCAAGGCCGATGGCGGTGGCGCGGAGGCGCCCGCGTCGGTCAAGGTCGTCGAGCGCGCTTGCACCGTGTCGGGCACGGTCGACTCCGTGGCGTCGGTCGGCTGCAAAAAAGACTTTCTGGCGCTTGCCTCGGTGCCCATCGACGCCAACATCCCGGGCGCGCGCTCGGGCAAGGTGGTGCTCGACCAGCTCGGCGGCGACACGCTCTACTTCCAGAACAGTCAGAAGTATCAGATCCACTATCAGTTCGTGTCCACGCACCTGTCTGGTGGCGCGCTGCCCGTGGTCCCGCAGCTCTCCGAGTTCAACCAGTCCGAGTACTACGACGACGACCGCCGCTTCATCTTGGGCGCCGTCACGTACTACGAGGAGCCCGACGTGTGGGCCTTCGAGCTCGCGCCGTACGACACGGCCAGCGCCGAGATGATCACCAAGGTGGTGACCGCCGTCCGCGCACACTCCTTCTTTGGTCCGGCCCTTCTGTTTCACCCGACCTCCAACGCGCTAGCGGTCGAAGCCAAGAAGCTGGCTGCCGACATCAAGGTGGTCACGACCGACCAGCTGTTCGCCAAGACGGTATTTCAGCCGTTGACGCTGGGGCAGTCGGTGGGGCGGCTCCACTTCGTCAAGGCCGCAGAGCTCACGAGCGAGTACCTGTCGTACCGCGACATCATCGTGCTCGACGAGGTGCCCAACGACATCTCGGTGGTCAGTGGTCTGATCACCGAGCAGTTCCAGACTCCGCTCTCGCACGTCAACGTGCTGTCGAACAACCGCGGCACGCCCAACATGGGTCTCCGGGGTGCGACCACCAACGCCAAGCTGCTCGCGCTCAACGACAAGTGGGTCGAGCTGACCGTCAACGCGAGCGAGTGGAAGATCCGTGAGGTGACCAGCGCCGAGGCAGATGCCTACGCCGCGGCGCACAAGCCCACGCCCGTGGTGCTGCCTGCGCTGGACCTGACGGTCACCGGCCTGCACGACGTGGAGGAGCTGGTCGACGAGACCACGGGTGATCTGCGCGAGGCGATCAAGAAGTCGGTGCTCGCCTACGGCGGCAAGGCCGCGCAGTACGGCGTGCTGGCCAACACCAAAGGCGTGCCGGTGCGCAAGGCGTTTGCCATCCCGGTCTACTACTACGATCAGTTCATGAAGGAGAACGGGTTCTACGAGCGCATCTCCGCGCTGCTTGCCGATGCCCACTTCAAGGACGACCCCGACGTGCGCGACTCGCAGCTCGCCAAGCTGCGCGCCGACATGGAGGTCGCGCCCGTCGACCAGAGTTTTCAAGACTTGCTCAAGGCCAAGCTCGACACCGACTACCCCGGCCTGAGCATGCGCTTCCGCACCAGCACCAACAGTGAAGACCTCGACGGCTTTCCCTGCGCGGGTTGCTACGAGTCGCACACGGGCGATGCGGGCGACTGGGAAGACGTGCTGCAGGCCATCCGCAAGACCTGGTCGACCGTGTGGCTGTTCCGCACGTTCGAGGAGCGCGCGTACTACGGCATCGATCACACGTCGGTCGGCATGGCGCTCTTGGTGCACCACAACTTCGCCGACGAAGAGGCCAACGGCGTCGCGCTCACGGGCAATCCATTCGATGCCTCCGGGCTCGAGCCCGGCTTCTACGTCAACGTGCAGTGGGGTGGGGAGGCCGAGGTCGTCCACCCGCCGGCGGGCATCCACAGCGACGAGTTTTTGTACTTCTACAGCTCGCCCAACCAGCCCATCACCTACCTCGCACACTCCAACCTGGTGTCCGACGGAGAGACGGTGCTCAGCACACGTCAGGTGTACCAGCTCGGCATGGCGCTCAGTGCCATCCACGAAAAGTTCTCTGCCGCGTACGGTCCCAGGGCAGGCAACACGGGTTGGTACGCGATGGACACCGAGTTCAAGTTCGACGACGAGGCCGATCCCACGCAGCCCGCCACGCTGTACGTCAAGCAGGCACGTCCCCACCCCGGTCGCGGCTTGTCCGTCGACACCGACTGAAAAGAGCGCGCCCATGTTCGTAGTCTTCGAAGGGATCGACGGCAGCGGCAAGACCACGGTCAGTAACCTGGTGGTCGAGCGGCTGCGTACACGCGGTCTGACGGTCAAGCACCTGCGCGCGGAGGGCA
>JBEGTL010000144.1:0-15385 GCA_041179425.1 Pseudomonadota bacterium
CGAAGGCGGGGCCGCTAACCGTTTGGTGCTAGCCCATGAAGAAGCGACGTTCGCAGGTGCTTACCTCTCAACAGGTCGCAGACCGACTGGAGTGCAGCACAGAGCAGGTCCGACGGATGTGCGAAACCGGCAGGTTCGACGGGGACGCGTCGCGAGACATTCCGCCTGCGTCCCGAAGCGGCCCGGGCGCGCACTGGCGGATCCCTGCCGCAGCACTCGACCTTCACGTCGAGAGGACGAGAGCGCGCGTCCTCCGCGGCCGCCGCACGACAGCAGTTGCGCCGCAGCAAGCCCAGCCCTCGCTTCGTGTGAACGTAACTGAGCTCGCGCCCTTCGATCCGAATGGGCTGACCCTCGACGTCTTAGAGCAGCGTCTGGGCGAGATAGCAAACCACGTAATGATCGCGGCGGACGAGCAAGGCGATCCGCTTCTATCTGACTATGGCGTTCAGCTCCTTGCCCTGATCGACGCCCGACGGTCCATGGAGGACGATCCCGACCGGGGCGCACACTTTGCGAACGCGTCGAAGGCGGCCGAGTCGCATTGTGAACGCTATAACCGCGGGCCGCGCACGCTCGCGCATGAGCGACGAGGTCTTCTCTCATTCGTCTCGCGCCACCTCGCCGACGTGGGGGCTGCCTACGTTCAACGGGGTGAGGGTGCCGCTCGCCCGCTAGCCGAGGGTGTTGCGCGACAGCTCGCGGTCTATCCGCGGCTGCGAGCGCGTACCCGCTATGCGAGGCGCGTCAGTTGGTTTCTGCCGGCAAGGGCTTCTGTGGTCGACGAGATCGCGGCCGCGGTAGCCAAGGCAGTCCGTGCGGCGAAGCCTGCAGAACTCGTCGTCGTTCGCATCATGCATGCGCTCGGAGACGAGGACGCCGACAAGCTGTTCGATTCTGACGATGACGCTCGCACGCGGCGCCGTCGCTAGTACGAGTTGCGACAGCGCGCAAGATTTTCCCCGTTGGAGGGAGCTTCCAGGGAATGAGAGGACGGGCGGTGCAAAGCTGCGAACTCTCTGCTGCACATGGTCCGCAACTCGACGACGCAGCCCGAGCCGAAGGTGCCGTCCGCACGCGTCGTGTACGCCGACGTAGCGCGAGCTCCGAAGTACCTCTCCATCGCGGAGGTGGTGACGTTGACAGGCTTCAGCCGACGGAGCGTCCAGGGTTGGATCTCGCTCTCCCTGCTGCGCTCCGTCAAAGTCGGCCGCCGTCGGAAAATCTCGCGAGATGACGTGCTGCACTTCCTCAACGCTCGGATCGAGGCGGGCTACATCGCCGATAACGAGCGACGCATACCATCAAAGGACACCCGTCGAAATGCGGTCGCGCGCGCCGCCCGTGAAGCGCTGTCGATCGAGATCGACGCGCAGCTCGACGCGGACGTCTACTTGCCGATGGCCGACCTTCGACTCGCGTTGGAACGCGCGTACGCGTTCGGCCGACAAGACGGCACGTCGAGCCGACCCTTGGAAGCGGGTGGTCGCCCGTGATCTCCATCCAACCCCATGAGCGCGCCGCCCTCGACCGCCTCTTCGCGGCCGCAGCGCAGTACAGCGGCCAGTCCGCGCGCGTGCGTCAGTTCCTCTTCGCGTGGCACAACGCCGACGAGCTCGGCGGGTTCGACCTGTGGCACCTTCGCAACGTCGACGACGTCATCGCGCGCGACATGCTCACCGTCATCGGGCTGATCTGCCGCGTGAGCGCGTACCCGCCCGAGGTCGGCTACGGCGATGAGATCTCGGCGCTCATCCGCGGCTTCCACCACGACGAGCCCCGCGTGCTCAATCACGCCGCTGGCGAGCTGCGCACCGCGGGCGTGGTGTCGGTCGCGCTCACAACGCACGCGCGAGACGTGGTGCTGTCGATGGCGGACGGCTCGGTGTTCGAGGGCGAGACGCTCTTCGACGCGTGGGCGGTGTTGCCAGGGCTGTGTGAGCGGTGCGGTCGGAGTCGCGCGTATTACCGAATGGGCGACGCGCGCCCTGCAGCGAGGTGTCCCACCTGCGAAGCCGGCGAGCTCGCCCAGGCTAGGGCGCTCGCGGTCGGCGACGCGGTGCGTCTGACGCGCGAGCTCGACCGGGCAGGTGAGTGATGGTCGGACGTGACCGCGACGCTACGGGGAACCGTGCACGCAAGGGCGCCACGTGATGCGCGATCTCCAGCGCTGGTCGAATCTGCGGGATCGTGCGCTGCCGATTCTGACTGTCAGCGACATTTACGGTGAAACCGTGAGACGAAACGGCCGCGGCTACCGTGGTCGCTGTCCCTTTCACGACGGCGGCAATCCGCAAGCGTTTTACGTCGACCCGTCGGAGAAATGGTTTTACTGCCACACATGCAAAGTCAGCGGCACTGCCATTGACTACGTGATGAAGACGAAGGGGATTGACGCCTTCCACGACGCGGTCGTGCACCTCGCGAGACTGGCCGGGCTCGGCGACGGCACGGACGGCGCCGCTCGCTCGCCGCACGTCGGCGGTTCGCAACCGGTTGCGCGACATGCGCCTTCGAAACGAACCGAGCAGCCGCCGAACTACCCGCCGATCGACGAAGTCCGCGAGCTGTGGCGCATTGCGTACGGCGTGCGGGCGTACCCCCTCGCGGCTCACTATCTCAGCGCGAGTAAGAAACGGCTCGACCCCGAGCTGATCGCGCGGTTTGACTCGCGGCCTACCGGCGACGCAGTCGAGCCGAACTACGGGCTGCTGCGCGTGCTACCGGTGCTTGCGAAGGAGGATCGCTTCGATTGGATGCGTTGGTGGTGGTGGGCTGGGTACCGCCTAATCGCGCCATTGGTCGACGCGCAAGGCCAGGTGCGTTCCTTCCAAGCGCGCAACGTGCTCGCAGAAGACGAAAGGCCCCCCGGCCCTAACGGTGACCCACGGCCGAAGAGCATTTCCGTGGGGGGCTTCGAGAAGCGGGGTCTTCTGCTCGCGTGCCCGCGCGCGCGGCACGTTCTGATGACCGGAGCGCTACCGGTCGACTGGCCGATGGGCGAGCAGCCGCGCTTCGAGGTGTGCGAAGGCGAGCTCAAATACACGCTTCGCGCCTGCAAGCAGTACGGCAACCCGCGCGGCGCGATGGTGTTTGGCGTTGTCGGCGGGGCGTGGACGAAAGAGCTCGTCGCTCGACTGCCGGACCGATCGCGTGTCTGGATCGGCACAGACGAGAACCCCGGTGGTACCGCGCACGCGACGACGATCCTGCGCGCGCTGCAGTTTGCGCGGGGGCGCGGAATCGAAGTCAGCCTGCGACGCGAGTTCGAGCTCGACCCGACCGCGAAGGACAAGACCGTGCGCCTGACGGCTGCGGCGCAGACACGATACGAAGCGTGGAAGCGCGCACGCGATGCTGCAAAGAAGGCGCAGGGCACGTCATGAAGAACGGCGACAAGGTCATCGACGCTGACTTCGTTGACGGCGACGCGGCGGTGCCGCCCGTCGACGCAGGTGAGTACTGCGAAGACGACGACCGGCACGCGCGCGGCGAGGAAATACCGCATGACGACGGCGGCGAACCAATCGGGTGGGATGATCCACCCACCGACGAGCACGCCGACAAGCGCACTCGGTCGAGCGGTCACTTTGATCCGCCTGCTGAAGCGATGGTGCGCGACCTGCAGGCCATGATCGACGCTCTTCAGAGCGAGCAGATTGCGGAACACGCCGTCATAGATGGATTGGCGAATCTGCGCGCGAAGCGCATCCCGCGCCGCTCACGACACCTCGGGGACGCGTCAGTCGCCGCGCTTCGACGTATAGACGACCGCGGCGAAGGCCGGGAGCGCCCGATCGTGACCCCCTGGCCAGATCTCAACGAGCAGCTGCCAGGCGGGGGGCTCTGGCCGGGCGCGCACTTCCTAGTAGGCGGCACCGGGGTGCAGAAGACGGCGGCTGTGATCTCGATGGCGCTGAATCATGCGCGCGACGGGGGCGCGGTGCTCTATGCAGGGCTCGAAATCGATGATGAGCAAGCATGGGTCCGATTCGCCGCAGACATGGCCGACGTGCGCTGGTCTGCATGCATGACGGGCACTGCTACAGCCGACGAGCGTCGACGCCTCCACGCTGTCGCGCCCGAGCTGAACAACCTCGCCATTCGCCTCGAACCTGACGACGAAAGTGGCTGGCGGGTGTCGCGCCTTCGTGTCGCGGTCGCCGAGATGCTCGCCGAATACCCAGATAAGCCCCTGCTTGTGATTGTCGATTTCCTACAGATCATCTCGGGCGAGCCCGACGTGCGCGAGGAACTGCGTGAACGCATCAAGACAGCCACCTACGCTGCAAAGCACGTGTCGCGCCGCAAAGGCGTGACGGTCCTGCTCGTTTCGAGCATCGCCCGAGAAGCCTACGGCAAAGTCAACGGTATCGAAGCTCTGCTCGCAGCCGGCGTGGACGCGGAGATGCGCGGGCAGACCGTCGTCGAACGGTTCCTGCGCAATCGAGACGCTCTCGTCGGGCTCGGGAAAGAGAGCGGCGAGAGCGAGTACTCGGCCGACACGGTGCTCGTCGCGATGACTGTCCCGCGCGACCCGAAGCAGCCCGACCGGCGAGTCGTCTTCGCAGTCGCGAAGGCCCGAATGGGCAAAGAGGGATGGTGCTCGTTGACTACCAACGGGACCAGCTTCCGCGCCGACCCAACGCACGGCGGGGCGGTCGTGAAGGCGATCAGCGATCAGCTGAAAAAGAAGAAGGCGGATCGCGCGGCGAAGAGCGCGGCCGGCGCTGCAGCGAACGCGCGGGGGGCGCGGTCCAACGATGAAACAGACGATGAAGCAGGCGAAGGTGAACAGGGACCGTCGTTCAGGACGTAGCGGTCAGCTCGTCGAACGTATCACTGCGCTGATCGAGCAACGGGCACCGGTCGACGGAATCACCGTTGGCTCGGCCGTCGGCGAGGAGAGCGTTTTGGCGTCTGCGGCGGCGACGAACCCGGCCGCTGCCGCCTTGGCGGCTCTGATCGAGTTGCGATGGAGAGCTAGCGGCTCGTGCTTCAGCTCGTTGCGCGACGTCGTTGCGCCGTTCGTCATGGGACAAGTCGCGAGTGAAGAGAACGAAGGTGTCCGCGCAGATCTCGCGGGCAAGCTGCAGACACAGCTCGAGAAGCTCGCAGCCGAGGTTGTGTTGGTCGGGGACCTGCCTGACAGCGGGATGGTCGACTCCGACGAGATACATCGTTGGGACTCGGTTCTCGTTCGGCAGCTAGACGACATAGGAAAGGAGGGACGCAAGCTCGCCAAGATTGTTCGCGGCGACTCGCTGCGTCGAGCGTGCGAGCTGCGCTCTGGTGACGGTGCGCTCGCGTTTGCAGGGTTCCCTTGCAGCCCCGCCGCGATGTGGCGCGTCTGGTACAACACGCCGATCCCCGACTCGTACGAAGGTGCGAGACCAGGTCCCGGCGATACTGCTTCCAAGCGTTGCATCTACGAGTACGTGGTTGGACGAGCGCTCTGGCTCGACCGAGTCAAGCCGGAACTCGAGAGGCGACGCCACCTCGAACCCGTGCGTATCGCGACGAACCTCGCGAGCACTTTTTCTCGCGCGCGCCTCATGCGGGGCGAGCCACAGGACAGCTACATCGTTGTTCAACCTCCGAGCGGAATCGCCTTGGCGTTGCCGCTCGGCGAGACGCTGCGCGTCCAACAGCGCGGCCGAGGGCTCGTCAGTCTGCGGCAGGTGCTCGTAGGGCGCGCGCTGCGCACCTATCTTGCCACTTTGCTGCTGTGGCAGGACTTCGGCATGCCCGAAGACGGCGTCTTCACCTTCGAAGGCGCGAACGCCATTCTTGACGTGATCGGCGCTACCAAGAATCGAGAGCGCAAGGGCGGCCGCGATTATGAGCGATTCAAGTCGCGCGACCGGCTGCAGGTGCTTGCTGACCTGACGCTGTTCACACAGATTCGCGTTCGTGCCGTCGGCGACGTCGAAGCGAAGACCGGCGATGCACTGCTAGACGAACTGCGAGATCGTGCCGACGGAAGGACGCTCGCTTACGCGCACTCGCGCCTGATCACACGCGAGCTGCGCAAGAGCTACGTGCGCATACCACGCAAGGTGTGCCAGCTCGACGCCGACGACGTGCCCATCGCGATCGGCGTCGCGACCTTTGCGCGCCAGAAGATGCTCGCTCACCTCAGGTTGCATGGTGCCATCTCGGCCCCGCTGCGAGCTCTCGCCGATCTAGTCGGCGCGGACGCCCCAGCGGGTGTCCGCAAGCACGGGCGAGACTTCTGGACGCGGATGGGGGCAACGCTTGCCGACGTCGCAGAAAGAAGCGAGATCGGCACGCTCACAATCGATGGCACGATGGGCCCCGACGCCGTCGCCACGCTGAGCGTTCACGAGGCGCTGTTGTCGAGCTATTCACCACTGCTGAACGCATCCAAGTCTCATGAGCGTGCAAGCCGGCACGCCCGGGTCGCCGACAAGCGAAAGCCGCCAGGCTGATGGACGAAGCGAGTCGGCCTTCCGTCGCTTGGTCCCGCCCGCAGTCTTCAGACTGCCCGCGGGTAAATTCGGACCACCAAGGAGGAGATTCGGACCCTCCGGGGGGAAATTCGGACCACCAAGGAGGAGATTCGGACCCTCCGGGGGGAAGCACGTTTCGAAAACATGCGCCATTACAAGCAGTTAGCGGTCTCGGCTTTTTCCTAGACATAGATATAGATCTAGATCTTCGAGCCCGGCCCTGCGCGGGGGCTCCGGGCGCGGTTCGAAGGGGAAGCCGCAGATCCCAGACAGCCGTTCGGGGGGCGAGTCTCGCGGCAACGTGCGTCGCACGACTGCGCCCGCCCCACGCACGGCCACGCCCGCCTAGCCGCCGCGCTGACGACCTCCGTCGACGCCCGGTAGCCACTCGACCTTGCAGCGCCGTCAGCGGGCGTATGGACGGCTTGTCGGCGTCGACGCCCCCAAGCGGCCCCGGCCGAGCGGCCGACACGCCCGTCGAGCTGCTGCACCGACCCCGCGCTCGACTCGTCTGCAGACCGTCTGCAGACCTGCGGAGTAGCGGAGTAGCTACTCCGCAGAGTAGCGGAGTAGCAGCACGCAAGAGCTGCAGGCCATGAAGGTGCTGGCCATCGCGAACAGAAAGGGCGGCTGCGCCAAAACAACCAGCGCCGTGAACCTCGCTGCCATCTTCGCCGAACTCGGCAAGCGCGTGCTGCTGATCGACCTCGACTCGCAGGGACACGCCTCCGAGCACATCGGCATGCGCGTCGACGTCGATTCGCCCGTGTACCGCGTGCTGGCTCGAAGCGAGAACGTCGTCGACCTCGCCCGCGCCTGCCCGTTCGGCTTCGACGTGCTCGCAGGCGGCAAAGACATTGCTGCCGCCGAGCTGTTCATGAAAACCTCGACCAGCGGCAACGGGCGCATGGTGCTGCGCGAGGCGCTCGAAGACGTGCCGTCAGGTCGTTGGGATGTCGTGCTGCTCGACTGCCCGCCCGCGCTCGACCAGCTGACGATGGCGGCGCTGATCGCGTGCGACGGCGTGCTCGTGCCGCTGCCCCTCGAACCCCTGCCCTTCGACGGGCTGAAGCGTCTACTGGAGTCGATCGAAGGCGTGCGCAGGTACGATAACCGGGCGCTGACCGTGCAAGCCGTGTTCGTCACCCTCTGCAACGAGCGCACGATCCTCGCGTCAACGATCCGCGAAGAGGTCGAGCAGCTCATTCCCGGCAACCCGCTCTTCGCACCGGCCGCGATGCTCAACAGCCGGGTCCGGCGCAACATCGCCCTGGCGGAAGCCAGCAAGGCAGCGCGCCCGGTCACGGCGTACAACCCGGCCTGCCACGGGGCTGACGACTACCGCGAGCTGGCGGGCGAGCTCGTCGCGCGGGGGGTGGCGTGATGGCGCGGCAGAACCTCGAACAGCTACAGCTACAGCAACACCTCGACACCGCGCGCGAGCTTGTCGGCGCCGAGTCTCGCCCGAAGAAGCAGAAAGCACGGCCGTCGAGCGCGAAGCACCGCGTCGGCACGCTCGCCACGCCCTACGAGCGGGCCGACGGTACCCGCACGATCAAAGTCAACGTGAACCTGAGTGTGGAGCTGGTCGGGCGACTGAAGAGCCACACCGCGGTGGCCGAGATGCATGGCGTATCCCGAGCCGAGTGGATCGAAGCCGCCCTGTCGCACTGCATCGCGTCGGGCTTCCTGCCGAAGCCCGACGCGAGCGAAGACTGATGCGCGTCGCGCAGCGCGGAGAACGTCTCGCCTCTCCCCCCGCGCTCTCGAACCGCGATGAAGATTCGGCCGCAACCCTCGGGCAGATCGGCCCCGCGCAAAAAAAGATCCGTGCCCGAGAGGTCGGGGACTCGACCCCGCGGGTGCGCGTGGCGACAGGTCGCGGATCTCTTCGAGAGAAGCGCTGTGATCTCGAGACAGAACGGCACCCGCCACAGAGCTCGCGAACGTTCGAAAGTGTCAGGACCTGTCGGGTTAGCGATCGCTATAACCGGACACGTTACGGTCAAAAATCACGGAGTTTTGGCACTTTCTCACTAAGCAACCTCTTGCAGAAATCCGCGAACGGTCTGCAATATGAACCATGGCAGCGAAACAGAGAGCTCGCGCAAAGGCGCACGCCGCACCGACATCGCGCGGGCTGGTCGATCGAGCTGACGGACAGGTCGCACGCATGTCCGTGTATCTGCCAACTTCGCTCGCGCGCGAAACGCGTCTGCGTGCCGCAAGCGACGGGCGCTCACTGAGTGCCATCGTCAGCGACGCACTCACAGAGCACTTGGCGAGCTGATCGATGCAAGCCACACCCGACGCTGACACCACGCTGATCGGCTGCCCACTCAGCTGGTCGCGAGCTCTCCGCAGCAACTTGGTCGCGCCGACTGGCGACCTGCGCGCGCATGCCTGCGCATGGCTTCACGGTCATGCCTGGCGCTTCGAGCGCGGCTTCGGCTGGCGCGACCCGCTCGACCAAGACGGTTGGGATCTCAGCTGGGCAATCCGTCTGCAGGCGCTGCGCGAGGCACAGCAAGAGCTGGAACCCCGCTGGGAGCTCACTGCCGGAAGCGTCGGTGGCTTCGGCCAGTGGATCGAGTGCGTCGAGGTGGGTCGTGTCGATCGCCCCGGCTTCTGCACGCCCGCAGTAGCACTCAAGCGCGAGGGCCTCACGCGCCCGCGCCCGGTGCCTCGCTTCGCTCCGCGTCTCGCTCTGCTGCAGGGCGGGCGCACGCGCTGACCCGCGTGAGATGTACCGCCGTTGGAGAGGACTCGACTCCACCACTCACAGGACCGAACACGATGAAGATCACGCTGCCCAAACTCTTCGCCACTCGCCCGCGCACCGCGCCCGCCGATCAGCTGGTCGAACAACGCGGGGCCGCACAGGCCGCCCTCGAAGCCGCCGAGCGAGCCGAGCAGCTCGCGCAAGACGCGTTCGACGCAGATGGCAGCGAGGCGACCGAGGCCGCCCTGGCCGACGCTCGGGCCGCTGTCGCGCGTGCCGAGCTGCACGCCGCGCGCGCCGATCGACTGGTCGCGGCCGCCGAGCGTCAGGCTGCAGAAGCAGTATGTGCGCGGCTCCAAGCAGAGCTCGCCCGACTTGAGAGTCAGCTCTCGCCGATGGCGAAAGCTCGTCGTCGGCGCGAACTGGAAGATGAACATTCGTTGCTGTTGCTTCGCGTCGTCGAAGTTCGGCACGCGCAGCAGGCACTCGAGTGCACCTTTCGTGCGCAGGAATGCGAGCGGGCGCGCATGTGCGATGCGCTCGGCCTGCCTGCGCCCCGACCAGACCTTACGCCCGCGGTCGCTTCGCCGATGGTGGTCGTGGAGCAGCTCGAAAAGTACGCGCGCACGCTGGCGCCTCAAGACGAGCGACGCCGCTTCGTCGCCGAGCTGATTGATCAACTCGCGCCGGGGCGTGCGTTCTACGTGCATCGACTCGCGGCCGCGGAGTAGAGCCGCACTGCACCGCGCACGAAGATCCGAGAGCAACACAGGGAGAGGCAAATGGGACGCCCCGCAATCACCGCACAAGACATCGCCGATCATCAGGCTTGGCTGGCTCAGATGCAGTCGCTCGCCGCGATCGTGGGTTTGAAGTTTGAAGAAACGGACGTGCAGCTCGCCCTCGCACTGGAACTAATCGCACTGCGCCGTACGCGTGCGAGCTCGGCGACGTCGGCAAGTAGTGGCAACGAGTCACAAACAGCGATCGCTCTCGACGCACTCAAGCGTATGGACGCCCAGCGGGACCAGCGGCGCGGTGCAGCGAGCCAAGCTGCAGACCAGAGCGGCGACGACCTTGGTATGCGGGTGGTCGCAATCATGCGCGAGCGTAAGGGGCTTGCCCCGCTGGCGGTCGAGGGAGGGAAGTGATGGTCCGTCAGATCGTTGACTTGCGCGGGGACGTGCCGGTGCGGTGTGGCGACGCGACGACGCTGCTTCACTACCTCGACCGTGTCGCCATCCTTCGCAAGAGCCTCGCGCCGGGTCGCTTCGCCATCGCACCAGATCAGCAGGTCTCACGGACCCGCAGAGGCACGTTGTGTGACGGGGCCGAGGTGACTGCCGCTGACCTGCTCGACGAGCTCGACACAGACGGAGAGGTCGTCGAGCGAGGGTTGCTGCGCTTCAACCGTCTGCTCGCCGCGGGCGTCATCGTCGAGGCGCTGTAGCAGCTTGCCTTTGCTGGTGTGCGCACACTCTGCGCACACGTCGTCAAAACAGGCGGGTCCTGTGAGGAGGGGGGGCCGGTGGAGGCAGTTGAGATTCGCACCGGCCGCCCTCGTTTCGACAGTGATCCTGATCATTCTGTTCGGGGTTCCGAACGCCGGTGTTCGGGGGCTACACCCATCAAAAAGCCCACACTCGCGTACCTTACCGACCGCGCTCCCACCCAACCGCCTCAACCAGCCCGCCAGCCACCCCGCGCGCCGACCGCGCTCCGACCCGAGCAGCCCCATGCAGCCAACCAGCGAGGCGCCCCGATGACGATGACCAACAACACCTTCGGCGGCCGCGATTTGTCGCTGCACGGTGCGCAGTTCCGCGACGAGCTGCTCGCCTTCACTGCGCCGGCCACCGTCCTGCGCGGCACGGTCCTCGGCCGCGTGACAGCGACCGGCAGACTCACGCCGTGGAGCGCGGCCGCTTTCGATGGCAGTCAGGTCGCGGTCGCACTCGTGCCCTCAGACGTCGTCGCGACCGGCGCGGGTGACGTCGCGATCCGCGCTCTCATCGCTGGCGAGGTCGCCCGCTCGCGCCTGGTGATCGCGGCTGACGGCAACGGAAACAACATCACGGCCGCGCTGATCGATCAGCTACGAAACATTGGGATCACCGTGATCGACGTCGCGCCACTCGGCGACAGTGCCGTGGCCTGATCGCAAGCCTCAAACTGTACAAGGTGTCGTAGTGCCGAAGCCGCCCGATCAGACGTCCACGTCAGCGCCGCACCCGCTGGCGCTGATCGAACTCGCGCGCAGATCTGGCAAAGCCCGCAGCACAATTACCGAGGCAGCTCAGGGGCCACTACGCGCGGCAAAACTCGAAGACGGGCGCATCGACGCGGCGCACCCTGCCGTCGTGAAGTGGGCGATCAGTCGAGGGCTCGATCCTGCCAAGCTGTTGCGCCCCTACTCGGTCATTGCAGTTCGAGCGGCCCCCAGTGCGGCGCCGCTGCACGCCGTCCCCACCGCTCGAACGACGACCGAGAATCCCTTCGATGCTCCGGCCATCGCTGACGAGCTGCTCGACCTCACCGTTCGTCAGGTCGTGCAGCGTTTCGGTTCGATGCGCGGCTTCGCGGACTGGATTGCACTTCGGCGCAAGGTCGCTGACACAGCACGTTTGGAGACTCAGAACGGTCAGCTACTTGGCACATTGATCCCGCGTGACTTCGTTCGCACCCACGTGCTCGCCTACGTCGCGCAAGCGCAGATCATGCTTCTGCGCGACGCGGCACCGACGATCGCACAGCGTGTTTACGCGCTCGCTCGCAGTGGCGGCTCGCTTGAAGAGGCGATTGAGCTCGTGCGCGACCTGGTCGGCGCGCCGCTCAAGCAAGCCAAAGAACAGGCTGTGCGCGCGCTGCGCGAGAGTCACGCCGCCGAGAAATCGGCATGAAAGATTTTCGGACGCTATCGGCTCTATCCTCCCGAGAAAAGGGTGCAAAAAGGCGCAGCCCTTCGAGCGCGCGCGGGGTGCAGGCATTGCCATGCGCGCCAGGCGTCCGAGCGCGTGCGCGAGCCATGCGACAAAGCTCACCGGCTCGTCGTACGGCTCGCGTACTTTTATCCTGTCGCGACCGATCCACATCTCGGTCAGCACCACGACGTCGCGTGGTGCTCGGCGTCGAGCCCGCGACGAGCGCGCGGCGGCCGAGTTGCCTTGCCTCTCGCGAGGGTGAGGCACTCGGCTGGCCGGTTTTTTTTCGTGAGCCGGTTCTGAGGGTGTTGGGGGGGGTGGGCGCGAATGACGAAGATCAAGACCATGCATTTCGGATCGCTCGCTACCGGCACAAGCGTGCTCAGTAGCTCGATCTGCGGATACCTGAATGTACGCACGACCAGCAACGCGCTCGACGTCCGGTGCAAAGCCTGTCTGGCAAGGATGCGCGGCACACAGCGAGCGGCCGCGCGGTCGACCGTCGCGCGCTACTCGCTGCCGCCCACCGACGCGGTCGCGCACGAGATCCACCTGGCGCTCGAAGCGGTCGCGAGCGACCTCGCACCGCGCGCGCCCACGACTCCAATCATCACCGGGGCGCTCTGGGCGGCCAGCTGCAAAGGCGGGCAGCACCGGCGCTGCGGGCTATGCCCGATTTGTGAATGGGAGAGATCTGCACAGCTCTGGGCAGCCGTGTCGCCATGGAACAAAGACCACCACCTCGACCCTGTCGAAGGGGCCCCGCGTTGGTCGTCGCTCGCGGCCGCGCTGCTGGCCTATATTCAGCACACACGCGACGGCGGCAGCGTGCCCTCTGCGCTCGGGCGGATCCTCGAACGCGCAGCACGAGGTGACCGTGGCCAGCTGCAGCGCGACCCCCGAAAAACCGACCCTAGCGCGGTCGTCGCGGCTCTCGACGTCTTGCCCATCGAGCAGGCGCTGACACGCGCGTGCGAGACCTGTGGCGACCCACTAGACCCTGCAGCTGCAGCGCGCGTTTTGCTGGAGCGCACGCCCGGTCTCCTCGCTGACGGCGTGGTCTCCTATGAGGTGCTGGCGAAGCGTCTAGGCGGCGCTGTCGGTGAGGACGCGTTGAAAGGTATGGTTCGGCGGCTTCGCGACGCCATGACCTTCGAACTTGCTGCGAAGGGCCTCGTGCCTCGACCCCGAGCTCGTGGGCGCGTCGGCGATGTGACTGCGGCGACCTGGCGCGGCGGCGAGTTCGATCGGCGGCAGCCTACGTCAAACGGTGCGGCGGGCACGACGCACGACCACGCGAGCGAGGCGGCCCATGCTTGATCGGTCCACCTTCCTCGACCTCGTCACCACGCTGGCGGCCGCACCCTCGGGCCACGCGCGGGCCGCGGCCAGCACGATCTTGGCCGTCGAGATGACGGCCCGCCGCACGATGAACGGCAGGCGCAATCAGGACGCCCCGGCAGTTCACCCGGTCTTCGTCGACCTCCCGGTCGTCATGCCCACCTCGCTTAACCTCGCCGCGCTGCTCGGCTCCAGCAAGGCTGCAGACGCTTCTCTCGCTGCAGCCAAGTTCTACCTTCACGCCGATCGATGCCCGAGCGGGCTCGGGTACGTGCTGCCAGGCCTCGAGACCGCGTCTGCAGCTCCGTATCGCGCCGTGATCGGCTCGGTCGAGCGCGCTGCTGCAGAGCTGCGCGGGCAGGTCATCGCAGACATGGGCTTGCCAGCCTTCACAGCGGCCCGCGTGCCGTACGATCTGCATGCTGCCCGCTGGTCCTCACGCGTCACGGCGATCTTTGGCGTGTTGGGCAGCGCGGCGCCGGGCGCGGGCTTCCGTCTGCACACGCGGTACGTACGCCGGCCAGGTTACTCGGTCGTCGGAGGCGCAGAAGCGCCCTCGATCTCGGTTCCCGCGGTGGGCACGTACCGCTTCGCTCTGCAATGCACGGCGAGCTCCGCGGGCATGTCCAACCCCACCGACGTCGAGGTCGCGCTCGACGTCGGTGGCGTCGAGGTCGCGAGCTACACCTCGACGCGGGCCAGCTCGAACGCCGCGCACTGCGTCGAGGTCGGCGACTATCGCGAGTTCTTGCTCGACGGGCAGGCGTCGACCTTCGAGGTGGCCAACCCGGCGTCGACGGTGACAGTGCGGAACAGCTCGGCGCACGCGGAGACGATCGGCGGTCTGCTGGTGATGTGGCGAGGATGAATCAGGGCAGTTGGTCGTCGTCGTCGCTGGCCCGGGGAGAGCCCAGCATGGCGCTCCAAATGCGCTCACTGAACTCTTGTGACTCGATACGAGCGCGCTTCTCAAGCGCTTGACGACACGCACCGTCAAGCCCAGGAAACAACGTCGCCCCCGAGAATCCGTAACCCTCGCACCGGTCCAGCAGGTCTTCAGCGTACTGGCGCGGAAGCTCATATCTGAAAAGGGAGGGTATGGACATTTGAGGAAAGAGCCGCGATGTGCTCGGCCTGGCGAGGTCGTCGACCGTCATCACGCCTATCGGGGCTCGATTCTGAAGATTCGGCTCTGAGGTCAAGGTGAAGACCCCAAGCTGCGCGGCCAAGTTGCGGCTGTGGGCTGGAGCCACCTCGACCACGCGCAATGACTTCCCATCGACGGCCCAAGGTTCCATTACCCAGACCGCGAAGCTATCTGGCCGACGTCGATTCATCAGACATCCGGTCGCTGCGAAGTACGCTGCAACGAGTGGGCTCCTCGACCAGTCGAGCAGTCGCGTGGGCAGACCGTGATGCTGCGCGACTGCCCAGATGGCGTGGTGATGCTTCAAAGGCCACTCGGCCAGAGATGCGACTCGATCGATATCGCCGAGCAAGTACAGTTCGGTGCGAAAGTCATCGCTATCGCCGGGCACGGCAATGCCGCCCCTGTCGCAGGCTTCAACGAAGAGACTCAATAGCCGGGCTTCATTGCAGGCAACTTGCGCGGCGCTGAGCGTCAGGTTCAGGAACGGGGGGAGTTTGTCAGCCGACGCAGCGTTCGCAGTACCATCCGCCGCGTCTGACTGCCGATCGAACGGTCGCAGCGCATTGGGCACAAGCCGGTAAGAGGCGTCTCCATGTCCACGATAAAGGCGCGAGCGGCCGAGCCGCCCCAACGAACGTTGTGGCCGCAGCGCGTCGAGGAACTCATCAACAGAGCGGCACTGCGTAAACCTCCCACGGTTGGCATGAGGGCGGCCGGACGCGCGCCGTTCAATAGGGTACTGTACTATAAAATTAAATGCAGTAAATGGTCATTATTC
>JBEGTL010000145.1:0-15363 GCA_041179425.1 Pseudomonadota bacterium
GAGCGAGAGCGAGGCCGCCAGGACGACGCCTGCCAACAGCAGACTCGCGCCGTACACGAACACCTCGTTTCGTCCCACGAGCCCGCTGGGGATGGGTCGCTCCGGCCGCTCGCGCGCGTCGATGTCTGCATCGAACGCATCGTTCAAAAACATGCCGCCCACGTAGAGCAGCGAAGCGGAGAGGCAGGCGACGGCGATCGCACCCGCTGGGTAGACCAAAGCGCCAGCCAGCGCGAGCCCGGCGAGGACGTTGCTCGAGACCGTGGGCAAGTTGGAGACTCGGCCGAGCCGAAGCGCCGTCGACAACTTCACTGCGGCTCTCCTCTGCAGTCAGAGGGACGGGTGGCGCCGCGTGCGAGCGAAGCCAAAAGCTCGCGCTCTACCCACGACAGCTCGAGGGCGATCATCTCACTCAGCTCGCGCGTGCGGTGCGCGGGCGGCAGCACACTCCAGGTGTACGTCTCGACCTCGAACTGCTCACACAGCTCGCCTTCGACGACGGCGGCGAGCGCCTCGTGCAGAAAGCTCTGGGTGTTGGTGAAGGGTGGGATCGCACGCTCGAAGACCGGCACATGGTAGTGCACACGCCAGCAGCGCGCGTCGCCCGCCTCGACGGACGCAAATGCGTCGTCGAGATCGACAAAGCGCAGGAGGCGTGGAGCGGCGCCCACAGCGTCTCGGCCGACGTCGTCGTCCTCGTCTGTCCCGCCCTCCCCGTGCTTCCGCAAGGCGACCACCTGGTGCAGGTAGATGGGGTCGGCGAACGAGCGGAGGGCCGCGAGGCGAACCGCGTCGACCGGCTCGACGTGCAGCCCCGTCGTCGCCTGCACCTTGCCGATGCGCACGCCCGCGGCCGCGATGGAGCCCACCGCCTCGCGCGCGTCTTCGAACTCGACCGCTGCGTGGCAGGTGTCGAAACACAGGCCCACGTGCGTGCGGACCACTTGTTCGGCCCGCCGGACGTCGACGCGGAGGTCCTTGGCGAGCGCGCCGAGCGCCTGGGGCGAGAGCAGCTCGCGCTCGAAGAACGCGACGGCTTCGCCCGTGGTCTCCAGGTAGCACGCGGGCTCGGGCTCGATGGCCAGCGCGATGTCCACGCCCGACAGCTCGTGTGCACGCCACAGCTGGCCGGCGCAGTGCAGCAAGTTGGCCACGCAGCGGTCGAGCACGCTGCGCTCGCCAAGCTCGGCCCGAAAGCCCACCGGCACCGTGCTGATCGAGCCCGCGGTGCCCGAAGGCAGCAGCGCCGACAAGATCTGGATCAGCTGCTCGGTGTAGGCGACACGCGCGGGGTCTCGCCAGTCGGGCCGGTAGACCGCCGCCTTGACCGGACTGCCGTGAAAGGTGCCGTAGGGGAACCCGTTGAGGGTGAACGTGTACATGCCGAGCTGCACGAGCTCGTCCTTGAACTCGGCGAGGGCACCAGCGCGCGTGCAGAGCTCGTCGGCCGCGCGTGCGGAGAGGCGCAGACCGAGCGCGAACGGAGCCTCCCGGCGCAGGCGGCGCTTCACCTTGGTGGCTTCGAGCCGCACGTTGGACAGCGTCTCGGCCCAGCTCTCGCCCGGGTGAATGTTGCTGCAGTAGGTCAGGTGCAGCGGCCGGGGCGCGGGATTGGTCTCTGCGCGCGCAGCGTTGGTGGGGTGCTCGACGTGCATACGAACCGAGGCTTAGTACGATTCGCAGACGGATGGGCGAACGAGCTCACAGCGAGCGTCGTCCCAGCGGCCATCGGCGCCCATGTACGCACAGTCTTCGTCGCCCTTGTCGACGAACAGACAGTCGTTGCCAATGGCCGGCAGACCCGCGCAGTAGAACGTGTTGCTGGGTTGCCCGACCGCCCAGTTGGTAAAGCTGACCAAGGGCCCGTCCGCACGCGACATCACCCCCGGAGCGAGCGCGCGCCACTTCGCCTCGCCGTCGATGTCGCTCGCCCCGATCCACGCCCCGCCCGCACCACGCACGAAGTCGTTCTCCGCGGCGTCGTTGATGACGGTCATGTCGAGCTTGGACGCGCGGCACGCGTCCCGTGCGTCGATCCAGTTGCGCGGGGTGGTGCAGAACAAATAAGAGTGCGCGCCGTACGTCTTGCTCGTGCAGCCGGCGGGAACCGGATTCGTGCACGCCGACGCCACGCAGGTGGCGCCTGCGCAGCTCGTGGCGCAGCTACCGCAGTGCGCGGCGTCGTGGGTCAGGTCGACGCAGGTGCTGCCACAGAGGGTCGTCCCGGCGGCGCACGTGGGCACGACGGGCGGACCGCTGTCGACAGGGTCGGGCGGGGGCACCACGGACCCGCTGTCGGGAAGGACAGGCACGTCGGTGGGCACGCCCGCGTCTGCACTCATCAGGCCGGCATCGGTGACCGGATAAGTCGTGCCGCCGTCGTCATCGAGTGCGCTGGAGTCCCCGGCGCCCGCGTCGCGCCGGGGATTCTCCGCGACCGGTCGATCGGTAATGGAGGGGCGACTCGCATCCATGTAGCCGATGACGGTGGGGGCCATGTCCGTGGTGATCGAGCCGTCGAGCAGGTCGGCACCTTCGAACGCCGGGCTCCCTGCACAAGCGCCGAGCGCGCTCGCGCACAACCAACCCAACGCTGCCCGACTCACGACTCTTCTCATGCGCTCACATCCAGGACGAAACCCGAGTTGGCTCGAGATCGGGTCGCCTGTCCAGTGTCGTGGGAGCTCAAGCGTAAAACCTGAGGGCAATGCCCGACGAACGAGACGGTAGCGACGTCGTCGTCCGCGCTTAGTTCTTAGGATGCGCGGCATTTCTCAGTCGTGTCTGAGGAGGAACATCATGAATCGAGATCAAGTCAGCGGGTCTTTCAAACAGATCCAAGGCGAGGCCAAGCGCATCTGGGGCACGCTCACCGACGACGAGATCACGCGTGCGGAGGGCTCGGCCGACAAGCTGGTCGGCATCATCCAGCAGCGCTTCGGGGATGCCACCGAGACGATCCGGCGCCGACTCGGGCTCTGACCGCGGTTGGCAGCGTCCCGCGCGCCGTTGCATACCGCAGCCGGTGAGCCTTCCTACGCAATCCGACGTCGCACCCGTCTCGGTCGCGCCCCCCATCACCGAGAGCCGACGCCTGCGCTCCATCGTGGGCGGCTCGGCCGGCAACTTGGTGGAGTGGTACGACTGGTACGTCTACTCCGCGTTCTCGTTGTACTTTGCCAAGGCCTTCTTTCCGCCGGCGAGCCAGACCGCCCAGCTGCTCAACGTCGCCGCCGTGTTCGCCGTCGGCTTCTTGATGCGGCCCTTGGGCGGCTGGTTGATGGGCCGCTACGCGGATCGGCACGGCAGGCGCGCGGCGCTCACCACGTCGGTGTTGATGATGTGCGGCGGCTCGCTGCTGATCGCAGTCACACCGAGCTACGCGACCGCGGGCATGGCCGCGCCCACCATGTTGGTGCTCGCGCGCCTGCTGCAGGGGCTCTCGGTAGGCGGCGAGTACGGAGCGAGCGCCACGTACCTGAGTGAGATGGCCGGCCGACGCCGACGCGGCTTCTACTCCAGCTTTCAGTACGTGACGTTGATCATGGGCCAGCTGCTTGCGTTGGCCGTGCTGCTGCTCCTGCAGCGCTGGCTGAGCGAGTCCGATCTCGAAGCCTGGGGTTGGCGCATCCCGTTCGTGGTGGGCGCAGCGTTCGCGTTGATCGTCTTTCGAACGCGTCGCCGGATGGAGGAGACCACGGCCTTTCACACGGTGGTCGTCGAGCGCGAGCCGCTGCGCAAGTTGTTGGTCCACTGGCGTCAGGTGGCCACTGTCGTCGGTCTCACGGCGGGCGGCACCGTCGCCTTCTACACGTTCACCACCTACGCCCAAAAGTTCCTCGTCAACACCGCAGGCTGGAGCAAGTCGGACGCGACCCTCGCCTCGGCAGGGTCGCTGTTCGTCTTCATGCTGGTGCAGCCGCTGGTGGGCTTACTGTCCGATGTGGTGGGCCGAAGACCTGTGCTGATCGGGTTTGGTGTACTCGGCACGCTCGGCACGGTGCCCATGCTCAAGACCCTCGGCACCACCACCGACGTCACCCAGGGCTTTGCCTTGCTCACGCTCGCCCTGCTCGTCGTCAGCGGCTACACGGCCATCAACGCCGTGGTCAAGGCCGAGCTGTTTCCCGCGACGATTCGTGCGCTCGGCGTGGGCTTCCCCTACGCGGTCACCGTCTCGCTGTTCGGCGGCACCGCGGAGTACCTGGCCCTCTGGGTAAAGAGTCTCGGACACGAGCAGTGGTACTATTGGTACGTCACGGCCTGCGTTGCCGCGTCGCTGGTGGTCTACGCGAGCATGCGCGACACGCGCACCTACTCCGAGATCAAAGAAGACTGACAGCTGGCGACCCCACACGGGAGCTCCTGTATCATCTCGCCCATGACGCAGACCGCTGCACTTCCGCTGGCGCCAGTGGCCACGGCGAGTCGCTACGATGTGGGAGAGGTGCTCGCCTCGGGGGGCATGGGCACCGTCCACGCAGGTTTCGACCGACTCGCACAGCGACCTGTCGCGTACAAACGACTGTCGACGGCCAAGGAGTCTGCACGCTCGCGTGTCGCGGCCCTGTTCCGGCGTGAGTACGACACGCTGTCCCACCTCACGCATCCCAACATCGTCGAGGTCTACGACTACGGCTTCGACGCGTTGGGACCTTACTACACCATGGAGCTGCTCTCCGGCAGTGACCTCGCCAAGCTCGCGCCCCTCCCCGTCGCCGACGCATGCCGTGTCTTGCGCGATGTGGCCTCGGCGCTTGCACTGGTCCACGCGCGGCGCTTCGTGCACCGCGACGTCAGCCCCAACAACGTGCGCCTGACCGCGGACGGCCGCGCGAAGCTGATCGACTTTGGCGGCCTGACGTCGTTCGGCGTGCCCACCGAGATCGTCGGCACACCCGCCTTCATCCCTCCAGAGTCGCTCGACGGCGCGGCGCTCGATCAGCGCACCGATCTGTACGCGCTCGGCGCGCTTGCCTACTGGACGCTCACGCGGCGTATGCACATCCGAGCCAACAGCCTCAACGAGCTTGCCTACGCATGGGGAGACCCGGTCCCGCCGCCTTCGCACTTCACACCAGAGGTGCCCAAGGAGCTCGACGAGCTGGTGATGTCGCTGCTGCAGCACGACCCCGTGGCGCGCCCGAGCCGGGCCCCCGACGTGATCGAGAAGCTGACCACCATCGCCGGTCTCCCTCCCGAGGACAACGAGCAGCGCGTCGCCTTCAGCTACCTACAGCACGCGCCCCAGCGCGGCCGCGAGCCGGCGATGGCCGTGCTCGAGCGCGGCATGCGCGCCGCCATCGCCGGCACCGGGGAGATCGTGCTGCTCGAGGGAGAACAAGGTCTCGGTCGCAGCTCGGTGCTCCGCCAGCTCGCCGTCAACGCGCAGCTCGCCGGGGCCACGGTGCTACGCGCGGAGAGCGGTCTGCACACCGTGGCCTTCAGCGCTGCGCGGCACGTGGTGAACACCGGCTTTGGCATCTTCCCCGACCTCGCGGAGCGCGCTCGCGACCGGACCTCGCATCGCATACGGGTCGTCGGCCGCGACGAGAGGGCGGCCGCTCGCTCGGCCATCGACGTGTCCGAGGAGCAAGCGATGATGGCCTCGCTGCTCAAGGACGAGCTGCTGCAGCTGAGTCTGCGCGCGCCGCTCGTCGTGCTGATCGACGACGCACACACCATCGACGCCGAGTCGCTCGCGCTGTTCGCCTCGCTCGGATAGGCGGTGCGGGGGCACTCCATCCTCATGGTCCTGAGTGTGCAGACGGGGGAGACAGCACAGAGCCTCGAGGCGCAGGCCAAGCTCGAGGCCAGCGCCAAACACGTCAAGCTCACCCCCCTGAGCGAGCAGCACCTGGGCGAGCTGGTGGGCGCCATGTTCGGCGGTGTGCAGAACAGTCAGCACCTGGCGGCCTGGCTCCACGGACAGACCGGCGGCAACCCCGGACACTGCATCGACCTGACCCGGCTGCTGCTCGCGCAGGGCGCCATCCGCTACACGGTCGGCACGTTCACGCTGCCCCACGAGCTCGAGAACAGCGTCGCGATTGCGCGCCACGGCGAAGCAGCGCTGGCCAGCATCGCCGGCCTCCCCGCCCAGGCACGCGACGTGGTCTACTTGCTAGGCGTCCACGCCGGTCCCCTCAGCGGCGAGCAGCTCGCACATGCCACCGGCCTGAGCGCACGCGAGCTGGTCTTGGCCATCGAGCAGCTCGTGCAGCGCGGCGTCCTCGTCGCGAGCGACGACAGCGTCTCATGCGCGAGCGAGTCGCTGCGCAGCGCCCTGGTCAGCTCTCGACCCGACGGAGAACTGCGCGCGGCGCAGCTGACTCTCTCGCGTGCACTCACGATCGGAAACGACAAGTCCTCACTCGCGACCCGCATCGCCAGTGCGCGTCACCTGCTGGCAGCCGGCGACGAGCACACACTCGAAGGCGCGAGTCTGCTCGCCGCCATCGACGACAACCACAAGATCGACCTCGCTTCGTCGCGTCCCGCCTTACCCTTGCTCGAGCATGCGCTGGCTGTCTTCGACGCACGCAACATGCCCGAGCAAGAGTGCCTCGGGCTGCTGATCCCACTCGCGATGGCCGGCCTGTACGGCCAGCTCGACCTCCAAGAACGCTACCTGTCTCGGACCATGGCCGCCCTGTCGTCGGTGATTGGTCTCACCATCACGGAGCGGCTCAAGCGCTACCTCGGGGCGGGCCTTGCGTTGATCGTGGGCATGTTCGTCGGCTTCGTGCGTTTTTCGTTCACGAAGCGGACCTACAACCGCCACACGTACTTGCAGCACTTCGCCAACTTCGGCGCCATCCCCAGCTCGGCTTCGGCGGCATCGGCGTGCGCTTGGGACGTGCGCGAGACCTACCGCATCGCGCACATGCTCGACCCGTTCGCCGCGGCGTCCAAAAAGAGCGCCATGTATCTGATGATGAAGTTCTGCCTGGCCACGGCCGACCTCATCGCGGTCAAGATCAAGGCGTCCTCCGAGAGCTACGCAGAGCTGTACGAGGTCTTTCGGGGCAAGGTGCTGGGTCTCGACGCCGTCACGCTCGAGCAGTTTCGTGCGGGGGCCATCCACGGCAAAGCACAGGCCCTGGTGACCGACGCCGCGCCCGAGGCAGTCACGCTCGCCAACCAGCTCGAGCAGCGCCACACGTTCTACGCGCCGCATGCGGCCGGCATCCTCATGACCTACCACCTGTACCGTGGCGAGGTACACAAGGCGCTGCCTTACCGCGAGCGCGCCGAGGCGCTGGCCTTGCGCGGCGGCTCGTCGTGGTCGTCGATGGTCGTGCTCACCATGCGAATGGTGCAGGGCTACGTCAACATCGGTGACGTCGTCAGCCTGGTGCACGTGGTGGCAGACCTTGCGCGCGTGGCCAAGCTCGCCCCCAGCATCGCGCTGCTGCGCACGCTGGCAGAGGCCCACCTCGAGGTGCTGCGCGGCCACCCCGAGCGTGCGCTCCCCATCTACGAACGCGAGCTGAACAACGATGCGGGGCGCACGCTGCCCAGCTACCCCATCGAGCGCAGCGTGCACATTCAGGCACTGTGTCTGCTCGGCCGCTTCGACGAAGCGCGGACGCTCGCGCTCGCGCTCATCGACGAAGTCGCCGCGTCCGGGCGCGACGGCGACGCAATCGTGATTACGCCGCGCATCCGGCTCGCGAATGCCGAAGCCGGGCTCGGCAACCTGGCCCAAGCCGCTACGCTGATCGACGCGTGTTTCGAGCGTGCCGGACGCTACGGCAACCCGCTGTTCCTCGGCGGGGTGCACAAGGAGCGCGCGCACGTCGCTGCACTCGCGGGCGACAGCGCGACCTTCTACCTCCACCTCAACGCCATGAGCGAGTGTTTTACCTCGACCGAGAACCCGTGGCTCATCCAGCAGTGTGACGCGCTGCGAGCCCTCGGCGTGCGCCTCGGTGTGGCGCAAGAAGTCGCGCAGACGTCACGCCCCATGGAAGACCTCGACGGAGCGACCGCGATCGAGACGGGCGAGCAGCAAGCGCATCTCACCGAGACCTCGACCACCATCGAAGATGCACGAGAAAAGGCCGAGACCTTGCAGAAGGTACGCTCACGAGTCGGTTCGCGACGCGCTGCAGTCAGGGAGCGCCAGCGAGCGTCGCGAGGCGCTGGGCAAAGCACGCCTTTGTGCACACAAGCTCGCGCTGTCCGACGCCGCACTCGAGACCACGTACGCCTCGGTTCGTGCGCTGCGTGAGCGGACGCAGCAGATGTTCTCGGCACCCGCTGGCGCGAGCACTCGACAGACGCGCTGATTTACGTCGTTTTCCCTCCAACATGGGGACGCCACGCGTTCTTGCAGCGCAGAGGCACCGTGCGTTTTCGGCAGCCGGCAGCGCGTTCGCTTTGCCCGAAGGCGCGACAAAGGCGTAGATCTGTAGAGGCAGCGCGAACCTGAGAGGAGGCCACCATGACCGAGAACGAAGTCCACACGTCACGGACGCAGCGTGCCGATCTCGAGCTGGCCAACCGGGGCGGCGTCTTGCTCCGCGAGGCCACTCCATCCGAAGACCAGCAGACGCCCGCGCAGCAGGCACCCGCGCGCGACGCACGGCGAGGCGCAGAGGCGCAGTAACGGGGCCCGCACCGACGCCGCCGAACGGGCGCGCATGGTCAGTTGGGCTCCATGGGCAGCAGCGCGACGACGGCGGCGATCAGCTCACCGGGATGCGCCGGCTTGCTGACGTGTGTCGCGAATCCAGCAGCGAGCGCCAGGGCCTTGTCCTCGGTGCGCGTGTACGCCGTCAGCGCGATGGCCGGCACGTCGCCACCGAGGCCCGGTTCTAGCGCGCGCACCCGACGGAGCAGCGAGTAGCCATCTTCGTCGGGCATGCCGATGTCGCTGATGAGGACGTGCGGCCGAAACCGCGTCAGCGCAACCAAGCCGAGCGCGGCAGAGGGCGCCGTCTCCACCTGTGCGCCGGCCGCGATCAGCGCGGTCTCGAGCAGCTCTCGAGAGTCGTCGTCGTCGTCGACCACCAGCACGCGCTTGTGCGCGAGGATATCGGCACGACACGGCGCCGGCCCTTCGACTTTCCGGTCGAGCGCCGCGTGGGCGTCGGCGACCCCTGACTGCACGGCACGAATCGGTAAGGTCACGCGGAACGTCGCGCCCAGGTTGAGCCCGAGACTGCTCGCTTCGACCTGCCCCCCGTGCAGCTCGACCAAGTGGCGGACGATGGAGAGGCCTAGGCCAAGCCCGCCTACCCTGCGTGTCATCGAGCTGTCGGCCTGTTTGAAGCGGTCGAAGACGTACGGCAAAAACTGCGGCTCGATGCCCTTGCCGTCATCGCTCACCGTCAGCACGTAGTGCCTGCTCGTCGACTCGATGCTGACATGGACGGTGCCACCGGGATTGCCGAATTTGGCCGCGTTGGAGAGCAAGTTCCACACGACCTGCCGTAGTCGCTCCGCGTCCGCGATCAACGAACACTCGCCGGGAGGCGGCACGAACTCGAGCCGCAGGTCTTTGGCCATCGCCGCGGGACGCACCACCTCGAGCGCTTCGCGGACCACGGCAGCAAGGTCGGTCGATTGCAGGTCCAGGTGGAGCTTGCCCGTGATGATGCGCGACACATCGAGGATGTCTTCGATGATGCGGCCTTGCGCCAGTGCGTTGCGGTGGATCACGTCGACCCCTCGCAGCACGGCTTCGTCGCTCGCGCGCGAGCGGAGCAGCGACGACCAGCCGACGATTGCGTTGAGGGGCGTGCGTAACTCGTGCGACACCGTGGCCAAAAACTCTTCCTTGAACCGGTTGGCTTCTTCCGCGCGCTGGGCCGCATCGCGCGCCAGCGCAAACGCCTCGCGTACGCGCGCCTCGGCGGACTCCGCGACCGAGCGTGCAACTTGCTCGCGCACCAGGTCGCGCGCGGTGCGCTCGGCTGCGATGCGTGCCGTCAGGTCTCGCGTGACCTTTGCGTAGCCGAGCAGCGTGCCGTCGGCGTCGCGAACCGGCGTGAGCGTGACGTTTGCCCAAAACAGCGTTCCGTCTTTGCGGACGCGATACGCCTCTTCTTCGAAGCGCCCCACCGTGCGCGCGGTGTGCAGCTCTCGCTCGGGTTTTCCCGCCTGTACGTCCTCCGCGGGGAAGAACAGCGAGAAGTGTCGGCCGATGATCTCGAACGGCGTGTAGCCCTTGAGCTTCTCCGCTCCCGAGTTCCAGGTCGTCACCACGCCGCTCGGGTCCAGCATGTACATCGCGTAGTCTTGGACCGAGTCGACCAGCAGACGGAACCGTTCCTCGGAGCGGCGCAGCTCTTCTTCGGCAGCACGCCGCGTACTCAGGTCGCGTGTGACCTTTGCGTAGCCGGTGACCGCTCCGGAATCATCGAACAGCGCAGTGATGATGACGTTGGCCCAGAACGTGGTGCCGTCTTTGCGCACCCGCCAGCCCTCGTCCTCGACACGCCCATGACGCCGCGCATCTTCGAGCTCGCGCTCGGGCTTGCCGATCGCCAGGTCGGGTTCGGTGTAGAACGTCGAGAAGTGCCGCCCGATGATCTCGGGGGCCGTGTACCCCTTGAAGCGCTCGGCCCCACGGTTCCAGGTGGCGACGCGGCCACCCGCATCGAGCATGAAGATGGCGTAGTTCTGGACGTTGTCGATGAACGACCGCCAGTCCGCGCGCGTGGGCTGATGCCCTTCGTGGTCGCCCGGCGCGGGTGAACGCGTAAGGTCGGACGGCAAACCGGGCTGCGACATGTTCGAAGAAACTCCGTGCGCAGCAGGACCTGCGGCCTGTTGCGTCTGACGCACGGAGCTCCCAGCGACGACATGTTCTGCGTAGTCCTGTGCCCGCGTGCTGGCGCAACCATAGGGGCGCAAATCGTCGAGATCCAGCCTGGGTTGCGAGGCTCGCCTAGAGAGCCATTCGGCGGCGCCATTCTGCCCCGCCGACCGCCCAACAAACGCTCCAGGCTGCCACAGAGTGCAAGCCTTGCCTCACTCCGGTCCTAGGTCTGCACACAGTTACCTACGCACGCCACCTCGTCCGAGCGTGCGCGGCCGCCGATGGCGCCGGCTCCGCTTACTTCGCGCCGGCCGCTGCCAGCAGCTCCTTCATCTTGCCCATGCGCTCGGCCTGCACGCCCTTGGCGAGCGCCTTCGCGGCGTCGACCTTGCCGGCTTTGACCGCAGGAATGATCTCCCCGTCGCGCGTCTTCTTGAAGTCCTTCCACACGCCGTCGAACTCCTTGAGCTTGGTTGCCGCGTCCTTGGGCGTGGCCTTGTCTGCGAGCGCGGACTTGACGCTGTCGTCGACCTCTTTGCTGGCCGTACGAATCTCCCCTTCCAGGCTCTTCTGGGTGGCGGCATCACTCGTGTCGAGCAGCGTAACCAGACTCGCGCGCGCCTTGAGCAGCGCTGCGAGCGCGCTGTCGGCGGGGCTCGCGAGCGCGGTCGCGGCAAAGGTCCAGATCATCGCGAGCACCAGCGAACACTTCGAAATCGATTTCATGGACGTGACCTCCAGCATCAGGTTCGTCCAGAGCCTTGAGCAGAGACTGTGCCGACGTCGCGCGCGGCGCACCACACACTCCGCGGACGAGCGAGCGCGCGAGTGCGTTGTGCAGTGGAATGCGTACGATCGCAGCGTTCGGCGGGCGCGCGCACGACGCGTACGCGTGCACGCTGCGCGCGGTGAAAACTACGCGCGCGAGACAAAACCGTCAGATCGGCGACGAAAATGTTTAGAGACGCAGTGGCGCCCGCGACTCGTTTGTATCGACCCGCGCACCACGACGTTTCTCGCGTGTACCGCGCGAGTTACTGGCCTCTCGCACGAGCGCTGCCAGCACGCGCAACACGCGCTGTGTAAGCCCCGATGTTTACGTCGTAGCCACCAGGAGCTCCTCGCCACTGGACGGCCTGAGCCCGTCGGCGCGACCTGCAAAGTAGCGCGCGCTGAGCGCTTTGCGGCGGTGCGTCGACCTCGACGTGAAGCGCACGCCAGAGCGCGACGCGGACGGCTGTGTTGTCAGGGCCCGTGCTCGACACCTGGGGCTCGGCACGAGGAGTGCGCGGGTCGGACGGGTCAGCCATGCGTGGGCTCCGTGCCCACGCCGCCGGGAAGCGGCGCCTGGACGCTGAGCTGGCGACCGTCAGGATCGGCGAGCAAGAGCTCGAGCACCGGCCAGTGCTGCGGCTCGAACGAACGCACGACCTTGCCCGCGGCCGGAGGCGAGAACGCAGCCGCGTCGCGTACGCCCACCATGAGCTGCACCACGAGGGGCGTACCTGGCGCTCGCTCGGCAACGAACAGGGAAGGCCCTCCCCCTGGGTGCCGAAGCTGGCCCGAGTTGTGATCGGTCTCGAACTCGAGCTCGTAGCCGAGCGCCTTCCAGAACGCGACGGTCTTGCCCCAGTTGTGAGTCTCGATGAGCAGTCCTTGAATGCCCTGTGTGGTCATGCCTTCTTCCTCCTGTGCGGTGCCTGCTTGTCGAGGTAGGCACGCAGGGCGGCCGCCACGATGGCCGACAACGACTGCTCAGTTTCCACGGCGTGGTGCTTGACCTCGCGAATGAGATCGGTCGCCAAGTACACGTTGAACTGCTTCACGTCGTCGCCCATCGCCACCCTCGAAGCTGCCTCCCCCACCAAAACCTCCAGGAATGGGGAAGAGACCGCCGAGGCCCCCGGTCGGGTCTGCCCCTCCGGCACCCACGAGCTTGGAGCTGTACGTGTTGTAGTAGATCGAGCCCTTGATCGCGGCCTGCGCGATCTGGAAGGTGGAGCTCACGGGGCCCGTCACCTTGCCCTGGCTCAGCACCGACACCTCGAGCGTGTAGATGTCTTGTTTGCCTTGGCTGCGCTGCCCTGCTTTGTCCCAGACCTCTTGGTCGAGCGCGATGCGGCCGGCCGCCGTGGGCTTCACGCACCCTGCGTACTCGAAGATCTTACTCTTGATGTGGACGTATGCGACGTCTCCGGTGCCGCCCTGCCACATCAGCTCGGGTGCGATCATGCCGCGCGGAAACACCGTGCCGTCGTACGGGTAGAGCCACTTCATGCCGCCCGCGGAGCCCCCACCGGCCTTCAGCTTCGTTGCATCGGCCGCGGAGACGCCAGCCGCGTTGCCGTCGCCACAGTCGTCGATGGCGAGTGGCTCGGTGACGATCTCGGTGTTGGGCGTGGGTCGAGGCTTGTCGTCCTCTGGTTTGGTGCCGCCGCCCGCGCTCGACGGCGGCTTGCCCGCGTCTGTCTTCTTGCCCGCGCCGGCGTCCTTGGCGGTCGACGGTCTGCTGTCGTCGTCCGTGTCACCAGGTCCGTCGTCGCCGTCGATCTTGTTGGGAGGTGCACTGCCCGAGCAGCTCACGGCGAACAGTAAGATCCCGGCGACAACCCAAGCACGAGGAGTAGCGGCGGAAGAGAGCGGAGAGGTACGCATGAGCTGCCATGACCGACGTTGAGGTTTTTTATCGAGGCAAAACACGCGATGCACGTTTTGTTTGCAACGAGCGTTCGGTCGCAGCCGCGCCGCAGACCTTACTTTGTGAAGACGACGCAGCGGTGCACACGCGGCGTCGACCTCGAGAGTAAGATCGCAACAGCTGCCGACGCGTTCGACGAAGGTACTGCCCGTTCTCGGACGGAGTGCGCGCGGTGGTCAAGACGCATCACCCGAGCGCCTCGAAACGCAAATCGATTGTCCGCGATGGGCCAGCCACTGGCCGGACGAAGCACACGAGATCGCGCGCGCCTACACGCCCCTCAGCGTGCAGGCAGGCGGGCGAACGAGCTTACTTGCCTGCGTCGCGACCGGCGTCTTTGCCTGCGTCACGACCGGCATCTTTGCCTGCGTCGCTCCCGGCATCTTTGCCTGCGTCGAGACCCGCGTCCTTGGGGGCGCCGGCGTCTTTCTCTACGTCGACGTCAGAGGTGGCCGTGTCGTCGTCGGCGTCCGGGTCGGGTACCTGCTCGTCGTCGGCTTCGGCCGTCGGCTCGTCGTCGCCGCCTTGGGGCTCCGAACTGAGATCGTCTGCGGTGGTGGGCGCACCCGCGGCGATCCACGCCGTGACCTCGGCAATTCCGCGCGCGGACAGCGGCTCGCCCTTGGGCATCTGCTCGTGCATGCAGTCCGGGTTGGGCCCCTTGAGCAGGTCGAGCATGTACGAGTCTTCGGGCTTGCCCGGCACGACGAAACGTTTGCCGGCGCAGACCGACTTGGTGCGCAGCGACGCAGCGAGCACCTCGACGCTGGCAAACTCGGGCGGCCCGGTGATGGAGCTGTTGTGGCAGCCGCCGCAGTCGCCCAGGGTGGTCTTGAACAGCGTGTCGAGCGTGACGACGGCGTCGGGCTCCTTCACGCACGCGGGGTACTGATAACCGGCCGCGCCCGCCGCGCTGCTCTTGTCGACCTTGCTGCCGTTGGTCTCGACCAGCGGAGCGCCGCAGGCGAGCCAGTTGCGCAAGACCTCGCGCGTCTGCACCTCTGGGATCTTCGAGTACTCCTTGCCGGCCTTGCACGGAGTCTTCTCGCTCGATGCAAAGATGTTGCTCATCACCGAGTCGAACATCCCGCCCGGCGGCATGAGCCCGTCTTGCACTTGTTCCCAGATCAGGTTGCGCTGCTCGACGATCTTTTTTTGGCGCGCGCGCAAGCCGGCGACCTGCGCAGCCTTGAGCTTGAGGATCGTCGCGCTGCCACTCTTTTTGGTGCCGGTCGCGTCCTCTTCGTCGATCGGGTTGAGATCGAAGTCGAGCCCTCTGGGGACGCCGCGCCGATCGGCGCCCGCTGCCGTGGACGAGTGACAACCCGTGGTGCAACCCCGGTTGATGATCGCCTGGCCGCCGTACACGACCATGTTGTTGACCACGACCGTGTCGCGCCCCTGAAGGGAGCCTGTGCAAGCGCCGACGTCTTCGGCGCACGCGGAAGCAAAGGAAGCCAGCACGAGGAGCCCGGCATACTGCAGTCGGTTCCAATTCATCGAACCCGATTTGAGTGTAGGGAGGGGGCCTCGTCAAGCGAGGCTCATTACTGGCGTGAGGAACAAGCGTTCCTTCTGGGCAGGCGGCTCAGTCAGCGGCACACGAAACTTTCAGCGCGGCTGGCACTCTCGCGTTCTTTTGACGCGCGCGGCCATTTTGCGGGATGCGTGCGCTCATCTTTCTTGGTTCTAACCGGGAGCTACTTCGAGTATGACTACCGGGATTTCTAAATCGCGCTGCCCCCCTCGACTCACACTGTTTTGCTCGCGTGCCCCACACCAGGGCGCGCGCTTCGACAGCTTGCTACTAAACGACTCTCGACCGCCGTGTGCACGGCGACCGGGGGTCGCTTCTGCGTGTGAGTCGGCTTTGTGAACTGCCATGGGACGGAGA
>JBEGTL010000146.1:0-15363 GCA_041179425.1 Pseudomonadota bacterium
CTTGCGGAGGGGCCGCGCCCCTCGACCAGGACACGACGGTGCTCGAGGTCGATGGTCAGCCCGCCCAAGTCGACCACGGACGTCGAGCTGCTCACCTGCGCCGCTTGAGCGTGCCGTAGCGCGACCAGCACGCGCGCCAAGAGCTCGTTCATCCCGAACGGCTTGGTCACGTAGTCGTCGGCGCCGGCGTCCAGCGCGGCGACTTTGTCGTCTTCGCGCCCGCGCGCCGAGATCACAACGATGGGCGCGCGTGTCCAGCTGCGCAGCTGTGCCGTCAGCTCGATGCCGTCCCCGTCGGGCAGACCGAGATCGAGCAAGATGAGCTCGGGATTGTGACTCTGCGCGAGCGCGGTGCCCTCGCGCGCGGTGGTCGCCTCGACCAGCCGAAAGCCGTGTGCCGTCAGCGATGCGCGCAGGAACGTGCGCATGGCCGCCTCGTCCTCGATCAGCAAAATGACGGGTCCACTGTTCGCGCTCACGGCTCGCCTGTCGTGATCTGCGGAGGGTCGCTCGCGACCGGCAGCTGGATGCACAGCGTCGCGCCGCCCCCCTGGCGGTTGTGCGCACTGAGCGTACCGCCGTGTGCTTCGATGATCCCGCGGCAAATCGCCAGGCCGAGGCCCGCGCCGACGACGCTACCGACCGCGCCCCGGCGAAACTTTTCGAACAGTACGTGGGGCGCGTCGCCCACGCCTGGTCCGCGGTCGCTGACGTCGACGACGACGAAACCTCCTTCGACGCGCGCGTCGATCTGCAGGGGCGACGACTCCGGCGTGTACTTGAGCGCATTGTCGAGCAGGTTGATGAACACCTGCTGCATCAGCACCGCATCGACGGAGAGCAGCGGCACGTCGTCGGCGATGTGTGTGCTGACCTCGCGGCTGGCGAGCTTGCTCTCGAGTCGTGTGAGTGCGCCGCCCACGATCTCCTCGAGCGGGATCCACTCGCGTTTGGGCTCGACCCCTCCGGCCTCGAGCCGCGTCATGTCGAGCAGGTTGGTGACCAGGCGCTCGAGCCGCTCGGCCTCCGCGCAGATCGAGCCGAGCAGCTCTGCCTGCGTGGCCGCACTCAGGTTGGTGTCGTCGCGCAACGAGGTGGCGGCACCCGTGATCGCTGCCAGCGGCGTGCGCAGGTCGTGCGAGACCGCCGACAAGAGGGAGCTGCGCAGCTCTTCGGTCTTGGCGCGTAGCGCCGACTTGCGCGCTTGCTCGGCCAGGCGTGCGCGCTCAAACGCGAATGCCGCCTGCAGACAGAACGCCTGAAAAAAGTCGCGCTGCTCGGCGTCGAAGCCGGGTCGTTTGAGCGGGATTAGCGCGATGGCACCGACGGTCGCGGCGCCGACGCGCAGGCCACAGCACAGCGCGCGCGAGCCCGGCAGCGTATCGGTGCCGAGCCCCGCGAGCCGGCCGTGTTCGTGCGCCCACTTGGCCGCGCCGAGCTCGGTGGGGCTCAGCGCCGCGCTGTGGGCAGTCTCTCGCTCGGGAAACGTCGCGAGCTCGCGCAACGCCCCGTCGGGCTCCGACAACAGCAGGGTCGCACGGGCCTCGAAGCTGTCGGCCGCCTGGCGCGTCACCACCTGCGCCGCGCGGTCGGGATCGAGCAGCGAGCCCAGACTGCGACTGAGCGTGTACAACGTCGTCGAGCGATCTTCGCGCGCGCGCGCCGCCTGCTCTTGGCGACGCAGGCGCGTGGTCAGCGCGCTGAGCGACGAGCCCACGATGAACATCATCGCAAACGTGAGGATGTGGTTGGCGTCGCGCACCGCGAACGTCAGGGTGGGCGGCACGAAAAAGAAGTCGAACGCCAGCACCGACAGCACCGCGGCCAGCAGCGACGGGCCGCGGCCGAGCTGAGACGCAGCGATCATCACCGCCAGCAGGTAGAGCATCTCTAGGTCGGGCACCGGGTAAACGGCGCGCACCAGCATGCCGACCCCGGTGCTCAGCGCGACGAACACGGCAGACAGGGCGTACGCGCGCAGCGAGGGCTTGGTACGTGCCTCGGGCGTCGCGGCGGGCGCAGTCTCGGGCGGACCGACGTGGTCGCCCGAGATGACGTGCACGTCGATGTCCCCGCTTGCGCGCACGATGCGATCGAGCAGCGAGCCGCGTAGGCGATCGAGGAAACGCGCGTGGGTGGGCTTGCCCAAGATCAAGCGCGTGACGTTGTGACGACGCGCGTAGTCGAGCAGTGGACTCGTGATGTCGGCGCCCTGCAGACGCACCACGCTTGCGCCCAGCGACTCGGCCAGGCGCAGGTGCGCCTCGAGGCGCTCTCGGTCGCGCTCGCGTAGCGGAGGCCGGTGCGTGGCGTCGACGGAGGCCGCGACCCACGGTGCGCGCAGGCCGGCCGCCATGCGCTTGCCCGCGCGCACCAGCCGCGCCGAGGCAGGAGACGGGCCGACGCTGACCAGCACGCGCTCGCTGGTGGCCCATGGCTTGTCGACGCCGTGCCGCTCGCGGTACGCGAGCACGTCGGACTCGACGTGAACCGCAGTCTGACGGAGGGCCAGCTCGCGCAGCGCCAGCAGGTTACCGCGCTGAAAGAAGTGCTCGGCGGCGCGCGTCGCGGAGTCGGCGAGGTAGACCTTCCCCTCCTGCAGACGCAACAAAAGCTGCTCGGGGCTGATGTCGACCAGCTCGATCTCGTCGGCGCGCTCGAGCATGGTGTCGGGCACCGTCTCACGCACCTGGATCCTGGTGATGGCGGCAACCACGTCGTTCAGGCTCTCCACGTGTTGCACGTTCATGGTCGTGAACACGTCGATGCCCGCGTCGAGCAGGTCCATCACGTCCATCCAGCGCTTGTCGTGACGCGAGCCCTCGGCGTTGCTGTGCGCGAGCTCGTCGACCACGATGAGGCTTGGTCTGCGCGCCAGCGCAGCTTCGAGGTCGAACTCCTCGAGCGTGCGACCGCGGTAGGCGACCGGGCGGCGTGGCAAAAGCTCGAGACCTCTGACCAGCGCCGCCGTGTCGGAGCGGCCGTGCGTCTCGACCACGCCGACCACCACGTCGACGCCGTGCGTGCCGAGCTCGCGCGCGACCTGCAGCATGCGGTACGTCTTGCCGACGCCCGGCGCGAAGCCGAAAAAGATCTTCAGCTTGGCGCGCGTGGTGCGCTCTTCCTCGGCGCGCAGCTGCGACAGCAGCGCATCTGGGTCGGGCCGGGCGTCGGCGTTCATTGCGCCTTAGGCTGCCCGAAGACGCGGTCGAGCGCGAGATTGAGCGCCAGCGTGTTGACCCGCGCTTCGCCCAGCACACCGAAGGTACGCCCCTCGGTGTGCTCCGTGACCAGCTGCTCCACGCGCTCGGCCGGGACGCCCCGCGCGCGCGCCACGCGGCTTACTTGGTAGAGCGCCGCGCTGGGGGACAGCTCCGGGTCGAGGCCGCTAGCCGACGCGGTCACCAGATCGACCGGGACGGGGGCGGTGTTGCCTGGATCGGCCTCGCGCAGCGCCGTGACGCGGGTCTGGATGGCCGTAGCCAGCGCCGGGTTGAGGGGCCCGAGGTTGCTGCCGGACGAGGCGGCGGCGTCGTAGGGGTGCGCACTGGTGGCCGAGGGCCGCGACCAGAAGTAGCCCGGTGCCTCGAACGGCTGGCCGATCAGACGCGAGCCGCGCACGACCTGACCCTCGTTGAGCAGACTACCGTTGGCCTGCTCGGGGAACACGGCTTGCGCCACTACGGTGATCAGCGCGGGGTAGGCGACGCCGGTGAGCGCCGTGAAAAACAACAGGAAGACCAGCGTGGGACGTAGGATGGACATGGTGTGGTGTTCCTCAGGCCAGGTGCAGCACGACCAACAACATGTCGATCGCCTTGATGCAGGGGAAGGGCAAGAGCACGCCGCCGAGGCCGTACACGAGCATGTTCTGACGCAGCAGCGTGGACGCAGGGGCCGGGCGATACTTGATGCCGCGCAGTGCGAGCGGGATGAGTCCGATGATGATCAGGGCATTAAAAATGACGGCCGCCATCACGGCACTGGTGGGCGAGTGCAGGCGCATCACGTTGAGCGCGCCGAGCGCGGGGTAGGTGGCCGCAAACGCGGCCGGGATGATCGCGAAGTACTTGGCCACGTCGTTGGCGATGCTGAACGTGGTCAACGCACCACGCGTCATCAGCATCTGTTTTCCAATCTCCACGATCTGGATCAGCTTGGTTGGGTTGCTGTCGAGGTCGACCATGTTGCCGGCCTCTTTGGCGGCTTGCGTGCCGGTGTTCATCGCCACCGCGACGTCGGCCTGCGCGAGGGCAGGGGCGTCGTTGGTGCCGTCGCCGGTCATCGCGACCAGGTGGCCCTTCGCTTGGTAGTCGCGGATGCAGGCGAGCTTTTGTTCCGGCGTGGCTTCAGCGAGGAAGTCGTCGACGCCGGCCTCGGCCGCGATGGCGGCGGCGGTGAGCGGATTGTCGCCGGTGATCATCACCGTCTTGATGCCCATGCGGCGCAGCTCGGCGAACTTCTCCTTGATGCCGCCCTTGACCACGTCGCGCAGCTCGACCACGCCGAGCACGCGCTGGTTGTCGGCCACCACCAGCGGCGTCGAGCCCTGGCGCGCGACGTCTTCGACGACGCGGCGCAGCTCGTCGGGTACCTTGCCGCCGTGCTCGCTGACGAAGCGCTCCACCGCGTCGAGCGCGCCCTTGCGCACCTTTCGCCCCTCGAGGTCCACACCACTCATGCGGGTCTGTGCCGAGAAGGGGACGAAGGTCGCGCCCGCGCGCTCGATCTCCCGACCGCGCAGCTCGAACAACGTCTTGGCCAGCACGACGATGCTGCGACCCTCGGGCGTCTCGTCGGCCAGGGAGGCCAGCTGCGCCGCGTCGGCCAGCGTGCGCGGCAACACGCCGTGCGCGGGGATGAACGCGGCGGCCTGACGATTGCCGAGCGTGATGGTGCCGGTCTTGTCGAGCAGCAGCACGTCGACGTCGCCCGCCGCTTCGACCGCGCGACCAGAGGTGGCGATCACGTTGGCCTGGATCATACGGTCCATGCCCGCGATGCCGATGGCAGACAACAGACCGCCGATGGTGGTGGGGATGAGACAGACCAGCAGCGCCACGAGCACGGTCATGGACACGACGCTGCCCTGGCCGCTCACGCTGACTGCGTAGCTGGAGTAGGGGTAGAGCGTGACCGTGGCTAGCAGCAGGATGATGCTCAGACCGGCAAGTAAGATGTCGAGTGCGATCTCGTTGGGCGTCTTTTTGCGTTTGGCACCCTCCACCATCGCGATCATCCGATCGAGAAAGGTCTCGCCCGGGTTGGTGGTCACGCGCACCACCAGCCAGTCGGACAGCACGCGCGTGCCGCCGGTGACCGCGCTGCGATCGCCTCCGCTCTCGCGAATCACCGGGGCGCTCTCGCCGGTGATCGCGCTCTCGTCGACCGACGCCACGCCGTCGATGATCTCGCCGTCGCTCGGCACCAGGTCGCCCGCGTTGACCAGGACCACGTCTCCTTTACGAAGCTGGCCGGCATCGACCTCTTCGCTCCTGGCTGCGTGGCGCGGCTCGACCAGGCGCTTGGCGAGCACCGTCTGCCGCGCCTTGCGCAGGCTGTCGGCTTGCGCCTTGCCGCGGCCCTCGGCCATTGCCTCGGCGAAGTTGGCGAACAACACCGTCAGCCACAGCCAGGCCGACACGCCGAAGATGAAACCAGCGGGTGCCTCGCCGTTGCCGGTGACGGCTGCGTGCAAAAACAGGATGGTGGTGAAGGTGCTACCCACCTCGACCACGAACATCACCGGGTTGCGGATCATCCGGCGCGGGTCGAGCTTGGCGAACGACTCGAAGAACGCGCGGCGAACGATCGAGCGCTCGAACAGCGGTCGGTTTCTGCGCGGTGGCTCGGGCGTCGCCGCTTGGGGCTCTGTGACGATGGGTTCGCTGACGGGGACCGACAGCGCGGCTCTCTGCGACTTGGTCATGGCACAACACTCAGGTGGGCTTGGAGTTGTTCGACGACAGGACCGAGCGCCAGCGCGGGCACGAACGTGAGCGCGCCGATCAGCAGCACGGTGGCCGTCAGCATCGTGACGAACAGCGGCGTGTGGGTGGCCAGGGTCCCGCTGGTGGGCGGTACCAGCTTCTTTTTGGCCAGCGAGCCCGCCGCGGCGAGGATGGGCACGATCACGAAGTAGCGCCCGACCAACATGCAGATGCCGATCGCGATCGAATAAAATGGACTGTTGGCAGTGAGGCCGCCAAACGCGGAGCCGTTGTTGTTGGCACCGGACGAGAACGCGTACAGGATCTCGCTGAACCCGTGCGCGCCCGGGTTGGCGACTGCGCCCGTGCCCGTCGGGTGCAGACATGCGATCGCAGTGCCGACGAGAACGGCAGAGGCGGGCAACAAGATGACCAGGCTGGCCATCTTCATCTCGTACGCTTCGATCTTTTTGCCCAGGTACTCGGGCGTGCGGCCGACCATCAGACCGGCCACGAACACCGCGACGATGACGTAGGCGATCATGCCGTACAGACCTGAGCCCACGCCGCCGAAGATCACTTCACCGAGCTGCATCAGCCACATCGGCACCAGACCGCCGATGGGCGTGAAGCTGTCGTGCATGGCGTTGACCGAGCCGTTGGAAGCGGCAGTGGTCACGGTGGCCCAGATGGCGGAGTCGACCACGCCGAAGCGCGCTTCCTTGCCCTCCATGTTGCCGCCGCTGGCGAGCTCGCTCGCGCTCAGGTCGAGACCGATCCCTTGAAGCGCTGGCGTCGCCGCCTGTTCGGCCCACACCGTCACCAGCATCAGCGGGATGAAGATGACCAGCATCGCGATCAGCAGCGCGCGGCCCTCACGCTTTTGTTTGACCATCGCGCCAAACGTGAAGCACAGCGCCGCAGGGATCAGCAGGATGGAGATCACCTCCACGAAGTTGCTGAACGGAGTGGGGTTCTCGAGCGGATGCGCCGAGTTGACGTTGAAGAAGCCGCCGCCGTTGGTACCCAGCTGCTTGATCGCGATCTGCGAGGCCGCGGGGCCGAGTGCAATCACCTGTTCCGTGAGCGTCTTGCCCGTTCCGTCCTTCCACGGTTCGAGCAGGCCGGCCGTCGCCGAGCCCGTCATGGTCTGCACCACGCCCTGGGAGACCAAGACGAGCGCGACCACGACCGACAGGGGCAGCAGCACGTAGAGCGTGCTTCGCGTCATGTCGACCCAGAAGTTTCCGATGCCGTCTGCTGTCTTGCGCGTGAAGCCGCGGATCAACGCGACCAGCACCGCCATGCCGGTCGCCGCAGACAAGAAATTCTGCACCGTCAGGGCCAACATCTGTGTCAGATGGCTCATCGTCGTTTCGCCGCCGTAGGCCTGCCAGTTGGTGTTGCTGGCGAAGCTGACGGCGGTGTTGAACGAGACCTCGGGCGAGACGGCAGCGAGGCCGGCGGGGTTGAAGGGCAGCACGCCCTGCAGCCTCTGCAGGGCGTACACCAGCACGAGGCCCGCGAGATTAAACGCGAGCAGGGCCTTGGCGTAGCTGGTCCAGTGCATGTCCGCGTCTTCGCGGATGCCTGCCATCCGGTAGAGCAAGCGCTCCAGCGGACCAAGCACTCGACTGGCTAGCTTTGCGTCACCGGAGTAGACGCGTGCCATATATTCGCCGAGCGGCCAGGCGAGCGCAAGCAGTGCGCCCACGAACAGGCAGCAGCTCAGAACAGCGTGCAAGGTCATGATAGCCGCTCCGGAAAAAGCAGGGCAACGAACAGATAAGCGAGCAGAAACACGGACGGTCCGGCTCCTGTTGCCAACAGAATGGTCATGGGATGCCCCTCTCTACGTGGTGAGACCGCGCGCGCAGAGCTCTACGAAGCCCACGCCGAGCGCAAAAAACAGCAGACTTCGCAGCAAGTACGCAAGGTCCATTCCAGTGCTCCAGGCGCGCCAGGGATAGCGTGGGCAGCGCCGTACGCGCGTGCACAGCAGTCGAGAATACGACTGTCCGTGCACGAACCCAGGCTAGCGCCGGACCGCATCAAGAAGGCGTCAAGACTCCGCTCTCTAGACGTCTCTAGACGGCGTCGGTTTCGCTGAGCTCGCGCTGTCCGGGACGCGCCTTCCAGCGACCGTACAGCGCAAACGAGGCGCGGTACACCACGGGCAAGACCAGTAAGGTGAGCAGCGCAGCAGACACCGTGCCGCCCACGATCACCACGGCGATTGGGCGCTGCGTCTCTGCGCCCATCGCCTTGGACATCGCAGCAGGTACCAACCCAAAGGCAGCCAGGGCCGCCGTCATCAGCACCGCGCGCAGGCGCTCTCGACTGCCCTCCAGCACGGCGTCATCGAGCGAGGCGCCCGCTTTGCGCCGCGCCTCGATCGCCGACAACACCAACACCCCGTTCAGCGACGCTTGGCCAATCAGCGCGATGAACCCGACGGCCGCCGCGATCGACAACGGCATGTGCATCGCCCACAGCCCCACCGCGCCGCCGATCAGGGCGAACGGCACGTTGAACAGCACCAACACTGCGAGCGGCAGCGACCCAAACGCGTTGAACAGTAAGATCAGGGTGACGACCAGCGCGAGCGGCAACACCACGAGCAGCCGGTGCATGGCGCGCTCTTTGGACTCGAACTCGCCTCCCCACTCCATGGTCAGCCCCTTGGCGTGCGGCAGGCTCTTGGCGATGGCGGCCTGTGCATCCAGCACGAAGCTGCCCAGGTCGCGCCCACGGACGTTCATGCGCACGCCCACGTAGCGCTGGCCGTTCTCGCGGTTGATCGCCGCCCGCCCGTAGTCGACGCCGATGTCGGCCAGGGCAGGGAGCGGCACCAGGGCACCGGTCGGCGTGGGCACGCGCAGCGCCGAGATCTCCTCCACGGTGTCGCGCGCCGCGACCGGGAGCCGCAGCACGACATCGAACGAGCGGTCGCCCTCCCACAGCTGCTCGACCACGTGTCCACCCAGTGCCGTCGACAGGTAGCTCTGAAACTCGTCGAGCGTCATGCCGAAGCGACCGAGCGACTCGCGGCGCGGCTTGACCTGCAGCTGCGGCACGACGCCACTCTTGACGATGCCCAGGTCAGCCACGCCCGGCACGCTCGACAGCACACGTTTGGCGGCCTCGGCCGTCTCTTGCAACAAGGGAAGGTCGTCGGCGTACAGCTTGAGCGCGATCTGACCTGACTGTCCGGCGATGCTCTCGTTGACGTTGTCGCGGATGGGCTGCGAGAAGTTGGCTTCGAGCCCGGGGATCTCGGCGTACACCGCGTTGAGCTTGTTGATCAGCGTGCCCAGGTCGGGGGTGCTCGCGGGCCACTCGTCGGCCGGCCGCAGCTTGATGAACAGCTCGAGGTTGTTGGAGAGCTTGGGGTCGGTGCCGTCTTCGGGGCGCCCCAGCTGGCTCATGGTGCTCTGTACCTCGGGGAACTGGTCGAGCATACGCAGCAGCGTGGGAGCGAGCCTGCGTCCCTCGCTGAGCGACACGTTGGAGGGCAACGTGAAGGTCACGTACAGCGCGCCTTCGTTGAGCTCGGGCAAGAACTCGCTGCCTTGCTCGCGGATCAAGTGCACCGACCCGAACAGCGACGCGAGCGAGATGCCGATCACCAGCAGTGGCCAGCGCAGCGCCTTCTTGAGCAGGGGCATGTAGCCGAGCTCGAACCAGCGCAGCAGCGGCGACTCGCGGTGCTTGCGCGGCTTGCGGTAGGCAAACGTGGCCAGCACCGGCACCAACGTCATCGAGAACACGAGGCTTCCGAGCAGCGCGGCCACCACGGTGTGCGCGAGCGGCGCAAAGATGCGGCCCTCCACGCGCTGCAGCAAAAAGATGGGCAGGTAGGCCGCGATGATGATCAGCAGCGAGAACACGGTCGGTCGCGCGACGTCGCGCACCGCACGCTCGACCCGGTCGGTCACCGTCAGGTGCTCGCCGTGCGCCTGATCCTGATCGTGCGCGAGCCGGTGCACGATGGCCTCGATGATCACCACCGCACCATCGACGATGATGCCGAAGTCCACCGCGCCCATCGAGATGAGGTTGGCAGACATGTCGCGCATGTAGAGGTAGATGAACGCGGCGGCGAGCGACAGCGGGATGACCAGCGCGACCGAGAGCGCGGCCCTTAGATCGAGCAAGAACACGAACAGCACGAGCACCACCAGGACGGCGCCCTCGATCAGGTTGTGACCGACCGTGCCGAGTGTGCTGTCGACGAGCTCGGTGCGGTCGTAGAACGTGGACACCTGCACGCCGTCTTTGAGGACTTCGTGGTTGAGCTTGTCGATCTCTGCGCGCAAGTCAGACAGCACACGCGTGGGGTTTTTGCCGCGCCGCATGAGCACGATGCCCTCGACCACGTCGGGATTGTGGCCCTGACCGACCACGCCCTGACGCGGCTGCCAGCCCTCGCTCACAGAGGCCACGTCCGACACGAAGATGGGGGTGCCGCCGCGCGTGGCGACTGCCGTGTGCTCGATGTCGCCCAGGCCGTCGTACAGACCCTTGCTGCGGATGATGAGCTGCTCCACGCCTTGCTCGACGATGCCGCCCGAGGCGTTGACGCTCGAGCTCTCGAGCGCGTGCTGCAGATCGGCGATGCCCAGGCCCTTGGCCGCCAGCGCGACCGGGTCGGGGCGCACCTCGATCTCGCGCAACAGGCCGCCGTAGCTGACCACGTCGGCCACGCCCTCGACGCGCAACAAGTGGGGCCGTACCACCCAGTCTTGCTGGGTGCGCAGCGACAGCGGGTCGCCCTTGGGCGCGGTCACCGTGTAGCGGTAGATCTCGCCGATCGGCGTCGACAACGAACCCAGCTGCGGCGTGACCCCTGCGGGCAGGTCGACCAGGCGCAGGCGCTCGAGCGTCTGGCCGCGCGCGAACAGCACGTCGATGCTGTCTTTGAAGGTGAGCGTGATGTACGACAGACCGAACAAGTTGAGCGAGCGGACGCGCGACAGTCCAGGCACGCCGTTGATCGCGCGCTCGATGGGAATGGAGATCTGACGCTCCATCTCCTCGGCCGGCTGACCCGGCATCAGGCTGATCACGTTGACCTGCGTGTCCGTCGGGTCCGGAAAGGCCTCGATGCTCACCTCGCGAAACGCGAAGTAGCCGAGCGCCACGGTCAGCAGTGCCATGGCGATCACGGCGGCGCGATTGCGCAGCGCGGCCGCGACGAAGGCTTCAATCACGGATCAAGCTCCTATGTCGAGCGCGTTGACGAGCAAGAGGGCACCCGTGGTGACCACGCGCTCTCCGCTGGCGATGCCGCTGACGACCTCCACTTCGTCGTGGTTTCTGCGACCGACGACGACGGGGCGACGCTTGAACGAACCACTCTTGGTCTCCACGAACACCACGGCGTCTGCCCCATCGCGCACGACTGCGACGCTGGGCACCAGCACCACGGGGCGCGCGCTGCCTGCCTCGAACGAGAGGTCGACGTACGCGTTGGGCCGGAGCTTACGTGCCGTGTTGTCGACGCGGACCCGCACCGGCACCGTCTGCCGCTCTTGATCGACGACGTCCGATACGACCTCGACGGTCCCCGTGATGGACTCGCCCGCCGCGCCGAACGGGAAGACGTGTGCGATGCGCCCTTTTTGAAGCTCGATCGCATCGCGCTGCGGCACGTCGGCGACGGCCAGCACCTCGGCGAGATCGGCGATGGTGACGACCGGCGCGGCGCGCTCGGGGCCGACCAACGAGCCAGGCGTAGCGTCGAGCTGCACCACGGTGCCGCTGCGGTTGGCGAGCACCCAGTACGCAGTCTCGTCTTTGCTGCGCGCGATCTGCAGACTGTTGAGCTTGGCCTTGGCGGCCTGCAGCGAGAGCTTGGACTCGGACAGCTCGCTCTGTGCGAGGAGCAGGTCGTTCTGGGAACCGGCACGCGACTCCACGAGCGCGCGCATGCGCTCGACGCTGGCACCTTTGGTGGTGACGGCCAGCTCCGCGCTGCGCACGTCGCGCTCGAGCGCGGGAAGGTCCGCGGTGCGCACGAGCACCAGCTGCTGGCCCTTCTTCACCTGATCGCCGAGGTGCACCTGGGACTCGATCACACGACCAGACAGCGGTGCAAAGCTCGGTGAGGTGAGCGCCTCGACGGTGGTGATGCGCGCGGTGGCAGGCGGCAGGGGCAACGCGGAGCCGCGCTTTACCTCGGTGACGTCGAACGCGATGGGACCTTTGCTCGCGACGCTGACCACGTCCTTGTCGACGTGGAACGCTGCGGCTTGATCGGTCTTGGTGGGGGGACCCGGGTGGCACGCACCAAGCAGCGACAGCGCCAGGCACGCGCGAGACACGGCCCAGGGCAGACCGGTCTGACTCTTTCTACTCACTTCCATGCTCCTTCTGCGGGAATCTCTCGGAACAGCTCGAGCGCCGCCACGTAGGCGTCGCCGCAGCTGTCCGCTTCTTCGATGTACAGCTCACTCACCACGCGCCGCGCCTGGATGACCTGACTCAGTGGCAAGAGTCGATTCTCGACGGCCTTCTCCAGGTCGGACAGCACGGCGCGCGCCTGCGGCAAGACTTGGGTCTCGAGGCGCTGGCAGCGCGCGAGGGACAGCGTGCGACGCTTTTGCAGCGCGGGGATGCGAGCCTTGGCGACTGACAAACGTTGGGCGCGCTCCTCCTGGAGGCCGCGCAGCGATGCTTCTGCAGACTGTCGCTCACCCTGACCGCGATCGAACACGGGCAGGGGCATACTCACGCCCACGTTCACGGAGTTGAGCTGGTTGCCCGAGATCACGAACTGATCGCGCAGGTAGCCGAGGCGCAGCGTGGGGTCGGGGATCTTGCGCGCGTCGGCCAGATCGCGGGCGGCACCGGCTGCCTCTTCGTAGGCCGCGAGCGCACGGATGTCTGCGCGCTGACTCAGGTCGGACGGGTCGAGATCATTTTGTGCGAGCGACTGCGCGAGGAACGCGCGGGCCGACGCTGCGTCGTGAAAGCTCTCGCAAGGGCGACCGACCAGGCTCGCGCAGGCGGCCAGGTTGCTCAGGATGTCGCCGTCGGCGCCTGACAAGATCTGCTCGGTGCGCTCCACGTCGATGCGCAGTTGGTCTACGTCGAGCGGCGTCCCAAACTGTGCGCGCAGGCGCGCTTCGGCCAGCTCGGCCGCACGCGCACCGCCCGCCACCAGCTCGGCCACGCCTTCGCGGCGCAGCGTCGCCGTGGCCAGACCGCCGAGCACGCCGGCCAGCTGCAGTGCGTGCTCGCGGACCTGATACTCCAGCTCGGCGCGTGTACCCAGTGCCACCGCATCGGCGCGGCGACGGGCCGACGAGGCGTTGCTCCTGCTCGAGCAGCATGACTTCGACGTGGTGCTGACCGACCTCAACATGCCGGGCATGAATGGCATCGAGCTGTGTGGACGCGTGGCGCAAGCGCGGCCCGACATCCCCACCGTGGTGATCACCGCGTTCGGCAACCTCGACACGGCCGTGGCCGCGATTCGCGCGGGGGCCTACGACTTCATCACCAAGCCTGTGGAGATCGACGCCGTCGCACTAGTGCTCACGCGCGCGGTGCAGCACCACAGGCTGCGCGACGAGGTCAAGCGCCTGCGCTCGGTCGTCGCGGCCGGCAGCGCAGTCCCCGAGCTGCTCGGAGAGAGCCCTGCCATCAGCCTGGTCAAAGAGCTGATCGCGCGGGTCGCAGCGACCGACAGCACGGTGCTCATCACCGGTGAGAGCGGCACGGGCAAAGAGGTCGCGGCGCGCGCGCTGCACCGCCTCAGCAAGCGGGCGAGCGGTCCGTTCAGCGCCATCAACTGTGCGGCCGTGCCCGAGTCGTTGATCGAGAGCGAGCTGTTTGGCCACGCCAAGGGCGCCTTCACCGATGCGCGCACCGCGCGTGCGGGTCTGTTGGTGCAGTCGCAGGGCGGCACGTTGTTCCTCGACGAGCTGGGCGAGCTGCCGCTGTCGGCGCAGGCCAAGTTGCTCCGCGTGCTGCAAGAACGTGTGGTGCGTCCGGTGGGAGGCGACCACGAGGTGCCGTTCGACACACGCATCGTCGCGGCGACCAATCGTGATCTGGAGCGCGCCATCGAAGAGGGCAAGTTCCGCGAGGACCTGTTCTTTCGGATCCACGTCTTGCCCATCGAGCTGCCGCCACTGCGCGCGCGGGTGGGCGACGTGCTGCTGCTCGCGCAGCACTTCTTGCGAGAGTTCGCGCGCCGCACCGGCAAAGAAGTCTTGGGCATTGGGCCGGCGGCCGCCGACTTGCTGCTCAGCTACCAGTGGCCCGGCAACGTGCGCGAGCTCGTCAACTGTATCGAGCACGCCGTGGCCCTCGCGCGCTTCGAGCAGATCACCCCCGAGGACCTGCCGCAGCGCGTGCGCAGCTACCGACCCTCACACATCATCGTGGCGGGCCAAAACCCCGACGAGCTGGTGCCCATGGAAGAGGTCGAGCGGCGCTACATCTTGCGCGTGTTGGAGGCGTCGGCCGGCAACAAGCGGCTGGCTGCGCGCGTGCTCGGCTTCGATCGCAAGACGCTTTACCGCAAGCTGGAGCGCTACGGCGTAAGCTGAGCGTTTGCGAGAGGACCGTGGTTTGCGCTGGATAGTTTCGACCGTGCTGGTCGTCGTGTTGTGTGCGACCAGCGTCGCCCACGGAAAGCCTCGTCGACGTGCGCTGGACGCCGGCGCGCGTGGCAGCGACGCGGGGCTCCCGGGCGATGCGTCCTTTCTGCTCGAGGGGCTCGACGCGGGCGGGGTCGCGTCGACGGCCGCCGCCGCCGGCGAGCCGGGCGACGCAGGCGCCTACCCCGACGGTGCGCCGCTGACGCCGCTCGACGACGAGCTCGACGAGGGCCTGTTCGGAGAGTCCACCTCGCTTGCGCCGCTGCCACCTGCCGCTCCCGATCCCGAGATCGCGCCGCTGATCGTGGAGCGCAAGCCGCTGCCCAGCGAGCCACCCACCATCGCGCGCGAGGACCGGCCGCAGGTGGTGATCGGCACGCTGCTCGGCCTGCTCACGCTGCTCGCGCTCGCCTACCTGGGCGGTCACAAGCGTGTGCAGGCGCTCGAGCGGCGCTTCAGCCTGTCGCAGGTGATCACGGCGGGTTTCCCGTTCGTGTTGCTCGGCCTGGTCGCGCGCTCCTCGCGCGTGGGACTGCTGAGCGACGCGCTGCTGGCCGACCTGAGTCCGCTCTTGCGCATCGGGCTCGGCTGCATCGGCTTCGTGTCGGGCTTTCGTTTCAGTGCGCAGTTTCGCGGCGGGCCCAGCAACGAGCTGCTGCGTGTGGCGGCGTTCGCAACGGTCGTGCCCTTTTTGCTGGTGGCGGTCGTCTCGGGCGCGTCGCTGCTGGCGTTCTCCGGTGGGCTCAGCCCCGCTGCGCTGCGCGACCCGGTGTTTTTGCGCGACGCGCTGATCCTCGGCACCGCGGGGGCGATGACGGCCA
>JBEGTL010000147.1:0-15309 GCA_041179425.1 Pseudomonadota bacterium
AACCGCTCGGTGTTGTTTCCCCCGGCCCCCTCAACGCCCTGGCCCGCTACGTGCTTTGTGGCACCCCCCCCCCCACGCCGCGGCACCTCACCCTAGCAGAGCACGAGTCACTCCCCGCTGGATGCTTCGAGCGGGGGAAGACTGCCTCGTGCGCTCGGCTCGGCTTGCCAGTGCTCCTCGGGCTTGGCCTCACCGCTCGAGAACCTCTTCACGACGCGCCAGCCGAACTGACTGATCGCCTCCATGAAGGTGTAGATGACCGGCACCACGACCAAGGTCAGGACGGTAGAGGTGATCAGGCCACCGATGATGGCCACGCCCATGGGCGCGCGAACTTCGCCGCCATCGCCGTGGCCGATGGCCACCGGCACCATACCGAACACCATGGCGGCAGTCGTCATCAAGATGGGACGCAAGCGGGTGGCGCCCGCGTTCTCGAGGGCCTCTTTTACGGACTGTCCGCGCTCGCGCAGCTGCACCGCGAAGTCGACCAACAAGATGGCGTTCTTGGTGACCAGACCCATCAACATGATGAGTCCGATCATCGCAAAGATGGACATGTGCATGTTGGCGATGAGCAGACCCCCGAACGCGCCGATCAGCGCGAACGGCAGCGACACCATGATGGTGAGCGGGTGGATCAGGCTCTCGAACTGCGAGGCCAAGATCATGTAGATGCAGATGATGGCCAGCAGCATGGAGAAGCCCATGCTCTTGTTGGACTCCTCGAGGTTCTCGCCCATGCCCGCGACCGCCGTCTCGATGTGCGGCGGCACGACCTCTTTGGCGATGGCCCGGACCTCGTTGAGGGCGTCGCCCAGCGCCTTGCCTTCGAGGCTGGCGTAGACGGTGACCTGACGCTGGCGAGCCTGACGGTCGATCTGACTCGGACCCGTGCTCTCACGGATCTCGCCGAGTGAGCCCACGTCGACCAGCGCTCCCGCACCCGTGCGAACCTGTGCACGAGCGATGACGTCTGCCGACGTACGCATCGAGTCGGGGAGCTGCACACGTACGTCGTAACGATCGCCGTGCGCCTCGAACTCGGTGGCGACTGCGCCGGCGACCAGCGTGCGCACGGTGGATGCGACCTGCATCGCCTGCACACCGAGGTCGGCCGCTCGTGCGCGGTCGATATCCACGTCGAGCTGCGGCTTGCCGCTGCGGTAGCTGATGTCGACGTCGGCAAAGCCCGTGGACTTGCGCAGGCGATCGGCGATGCCGCGCGCCGCGGTCTCGAGCTCGGTGAGGTCCTCGCCGCGCACGCTGAACTGGATGGGCGTGTTCTTGAGACCACCGCCGCTCACGTTGGACAGCTGCTCGATGGAGATGAGCACGCCGGGCTTACCCACCAGCTTGCGTCGCAGGTAAGCCATCATGTCTTCTTGCTTGAAGGCACGCTTGCTGCGGTGCTCCATGCTCACGATGATGGTGGCGGTGTTGACCTTCTCTTGCACGCCGCCGCCCACCGTGACGAACGTAGAAAGCACGCCGGGCGCCTTCTTTGCGCTGGCCGCCAGGTCGAGCGCGACCTCGGCAGACTGCGAGAGCGAGCTGCCCGTGGGGAGCTCTACGTTGACCTGGAACTGGCCACGATCTTCGGGCGGCAAGAACTCGAACCCGAGCTTGCCGGCAGCGACGAAGGAGCTGAACAACGCGGCCACGGCGACGAGCACCGTGATGATGCGGTTGCGCAGCGCCCAGCGGATGACCTTGCGGTAGCCGTTGTCGAGGCCGGTGAGCGCACGCTCGATGACCCCCGAGATGCCGGTCGGTGCACTGTGGTGCCCGGTGAGCATGCGGGCGGACAGCATGGGCGTCAGCGTGAACGACACGAACAGCGAGAGCAGCACCGCGAACGCGACCGTCAGGCCGAACTCGTAGAAGAACTGCCCGACCATGCCTTCCATGAAGGCGACCGGGACGAAGACCGCCACGATACTCATGGTGGTGGCGAGAACCGCGAGGCCGATCTCGGCGGTGCCCTTCGATGCTGCTTCGCGCGGACCTTCTTTGAGCTCGGTCCGATGGCGGACGATGTTCTCGATGACGACGATGGCGTCGTCGATCAGGATGCCGATCGACAACGACAGCGCCAGCGTCGTCATCATGTTGAGCGTGAAGCCCATCACCTTGACGAAGGTGAACGTACCGATGACCGAGGTGGGCAGCGCGAGCGCGCTGATGAACGTGGCGCGCCAGTCGCGCAGGAACAGGAAGATGATGGCGACGGCCAACAGCGCGCCGAGCACCAAGTCGAGCTGCACCGTCTCGACCGAGCTCGTGATGTTGAGGGAGTTGTCGACCAGCACCTCGACCTTGGTGCCGGGAGGCGCCAGCTTCTCCAGGCTGGGCAGCACCTTTTTCACCGCCGTGGCCACCTTGATGGTGTTGGCGTCGGACTGCTTGCGCAACACGACTGCGATTGCGGACTTGCCGTCGACCGAAGCCACCGAGCGCTGTTCTTCGAGTCCGTCTTCGACCTCGGCCACGTCGCGCACACGGATGATGGCGCCGTTGGCCGACGAGATGACCAGGTTGGAGAGCTCTTCGGGCGTGGCGGCCTGCGCGTTGGTGCGCACCACCAGCTCTTCGCTGCCCCGCGTGACGCGACCGCCGGGCAGGTCGATGCTCTGCGAGCCGAGCGCGTTGACCACGTCGGTGACCGCAAGCCCGTACGTGCGCAGCTTGGCCGGGTCGATCCACACGTGCGCTTCGCGCTCGCGACCGCCGATGAGCTCGAGCTTGCCGACGCCATCGATGCGCTCGAGGCCTGGCTTGAGTACGTCTTCGGCGTAGGCCGCCAGCGTGATCGCGTCGGCCGTACCCGAGACGGCGATCTGGAGGACGGGCGATGCACCGATGTCGAGCTTCTCGACCACCGGCTGCTCGGCCGCCTGGGGTAGATCGCGCTGCACGCTGGCGATACGGTCGCGCACGTCCTGCGCGGCGACGTCGAGATCGACGTCGAGGTCGAACTGCACGAACACCTGCGCGACACCTTCGAGGCTGGTCGAGCGCAGCTGGTCGATGCCGCTCAAGCTGTTGACGGCTTCTTCGATGGGGTCGGCGACCTTGGTCTCCATCGTCTCGGGATCGGCGCCCGGATACACGACGGTGATCGTCACGATCGGGAAGTCGACCTTGGGGAACAGGTCGACCGACAACCGCTTGTACATGACCGCCCCGAACACGAGGATGGCCAGCATGATCATCGCGGTAAAGATGGGGCGCTTGATCGAGACGTCGGAGAGCTTCACGGCTACTTACCTTTCGCCTTGGCGGCAGGCAGCTTTGCCTTGGCCGCAGCAGCGGGCGTCGCGGCAGCGGGGGTCTTCTCGGCTTGTTCGTGGACGGGCTCGGCCCCGGCGTTCTGCGCTTCGGGCACGGCCTCGCTGGGCGTCTCGACCTTGACGTGCGCACCATCGCTGAGACGACCCAGGCCAGCGCGCACCACGGACTGTCCCTCGCTGATGCCCTCGAGCACCTCGACGGTCTTACTGTCGATGGGTGCGACACGGACCTTCTGACGGTTGACCGTGTCGTTGGAGATCAAGAACACGTAGCGGTCGTCGCCCGTGCCCGCGACCGCGCTGGCCGGCACCACCAGGCTGTTGGGGCTGGTCTTGGGCTTGATGCTGATCTCGGCGAACATGCCGGCGCGCAGCGAGCCATCGACGTTGGGGATACGCGTGACGACCTCGGCGTTGCGCGTCTTGGGGTCGATCTCGGGGCTGATGAAGGTGACCTGACCCTGCGCGGTCTGGTTGCTGCTCGGGAACTTGGCTTCGATCTGATCGCCAATGGAGACCCGACTGAGCTCGCGCTCGTGTACCTGCACACGCACGTCGACGCTCGACAGATCGACCAGGCGGAGCAGCACACTCGGCGGCACCATCGTGGCGATCTCTCCGACCTCCATCGGCACCTTGGACACGATGCCTGCGAAGGGCGCCCTGATGGTGGTGTTGCCTTGCATGCGCGCAGCGTCGGACTGCGCGACATGGGAAGCCTCGGTCGCGCTCTTGAGCGCGTCGCGCTGCGCCTCGAGTCGCTGCAGCTGCTGGGGCGTGATGGTGCCGCGCTCGAGCAGCGGAGCAAGTCGCTCGTACTCGGCACGCGCCAGCTCGTACTGCGCCTTGGACTGCGCTGCGCCGGCGGCCGTCTGCTGCACGCGCAGCGACGCTTCGTCCGAGTCGAGCCGCACCAGCACGGCGCCGGCCTTGACCTTGTCGCCTTCTTTGACGAGCACGGCACCAATGCGGCCCGTCATCTGCGGTCCGATGGCGGACACGCGCGCGGGCTCGCTGGTGCCATTGGCGAGCACGCTGCGCACGATGGCCTGACGCGTGACGCTGGCTGCCGAGACGGTCAGCGCCTCGTTCGTCGCGGTCTTGCTCTCTGCCGCCGGAAGCTGCGTGAGCTTTGCGTCGCGATCGCCACAGCCGCCGCTGACGGCACTGAGCACGAACACGACCCCCAGAACATTCTTCGCATCCATACGGCGTTTCATCGTGCCTCTTCTGCGTCTTAGTTGGCTAGGCCAGTCTTCCCTTGGGCCTTGAGCAAAGCGGCTTGCGCGACCCGGCCGGCAATGAAGCCGTTGAGCCAGTCGAGCGAGGCAGCCAACAAATCGCGCTGCGCGAGCAGCACGTCGTTGGGCGTGGCCGCGCCAGCAAGCAACAGTGCGCGCTGGTCTGCTTCGTAGCGACGCGCGGCCTCGAGAGCCTGCGTGCGTGCGCCGATCTGCTCGGCGGCGGTGCGGTGTCCGGTGACTGCCGAGGCGGCCTCGACGACGATGCCCTGCTCAAACGCACGCCTGTCTTCGTAGACCGTCTTGAGATCGGTCTCGGCGTCGGTGGCCTGCGTGTGCGCGTAGACGGTGTCGTTGGGCGACCAGCTGAGGGAGATGCCGGCCTCGTAGGTGTCGTGCCAGTTGCGCTCGGGCGGCACGTAGCGCTGGTTGGGATTGGCGTAGAGGACCGCGCCACGACCCTGCAGCTTGGGGTACTGCGCGCCCTTGCGTGCACGCACCAGGTGCTCGCGAGCTTCGACCAGCGCGTTGAGTGCGAGCAACTCTGGGCGCGCGCCCTTGGCCTCGCTCTTTACCGACTCGATGCTGGGCGTCGGGCCAATCTCGATGCCGATGAACGGCTCGCCCACGCCTCGGTTGGGGTCGATGGCCGTGCCGGTGAGCTGCTCGAGGCGGGCCAGCGCAACCTCGACGCCGCCGAGCGCCTGCGTCTCGAGGAGCTTTGCGGAAGCGAGCTCGGCCTGTGCGCGCACGAGCTCGGTACCGGTGGCGGTGCCTGCCTGCACGAGGGACTCGAGATCGCGCACGCCTGCTTCGCGTACGCGCACCGACGCGCGCGCCACCGACGCACTCCCGCGCAGGCGTGCGTACTCGTAGAAGGCAACCCGCGAGTCGTACGAGATTTGCAGCTTGGTCGCTTCACGCTGCAGGTTGGAGACCTGCTTGAGCTTCTGTGTCGCCTTATAGGTGGGGACGATGGTCAAAAAGATCTCGGTGATGGGCAGCGTGACGCTCGCCGAGATCGCCCACTGACTCAGGATGGGAGAAAACGGGCTCTTGGCCGCTTCCGGATGCGTCCTGATGTAGTCCTCGATCTCCTGCTGAGACTTGAACGCGTCGTCGCGCAGAATGCCGTGCAGGTCGAGGTTGAGCGGCTTGAGCTTGATGCTCGACAGCCGCGTGAAGCCGACGCTGGCGTCGAAGCGCGGGGCAAACGCCAGCCGGGCGCGCGCCTGGTTGGCGTCGGCCTTGGCGAACTCGAGCTCGGCCTTGGCGAGCGTGGGCGAGTTGTCGAAGGCGGCGCGAATGATCTCGTCGGCGGTGAGGCCGCCCGGCGTGGGCTCGAGCTCGGCCTGCATGTCGCGGTTGGCCGCCTCTGCTTCGGCCGATGCACGTGTGGTCTCGCCAGCGGCTGCGGCAGGCGGCGCTGCGGGTGGGGCAGCGGGGGCAGCGGCCGGCGCGGGTGCGGGAGGCGGCGCCTCGACACGGTCTTGGGCGCGTGTGCCCTGCGCGGGGGCTGCCTGAGGCGTGGCCTGCGCCACCGCTCCTTGCGGTTGGGGCGCGGGGGCAGCGGCGGCACCCACATTTGTCGGTGACGCTATGGGGGCTGCCTGCGACGAAGCAAACGACACCGGGGCAACCGACAAGACAAGTGCGAGCAAGCCGGCGCCGGCACGATTCGGCGCACTGCTCAGCTCTGTGGAAACGGTCCTGGTGATCATTGAGTCCTCAACGATATTGGGTGCGCAAGCTCGGGCGGTCAAGAGTTTCAGCGCTATTTCTAGCTAGGATTGCCGCCGCGGCAGTGTATTTGATGTCTGAGCGACGATTGCACAATCAATCATTCGCGTTATCTGCCCGTTGATCGTCGGCTCGGGGCGGATTACGTTACTTAAAGATGCGCAATCAGATTCACCGCGAGGTCTCACGGCTCATGACGCAGATGCGCCGGCTGTGCTCGCTGAGTATCAACAAGCGCCTCTCGGTGGTTGGCTGCAGTCTGCACGAGTACGCGGTGCTGTTCAGACTCTCCATCGACGTCGAAGTTCCCCAGCACGAGCTCGCGTACGACGCGGCGATCGACCCGGCCGCTGCCAGCCGGCTGGTGCGCAGCATGACGCGCGAGGGTCTCGTCACGGCGGATGTGGACCCAACGGACAAACGTCAGCGCTTCGTCAAGCTCACCACCAAGGGACGTGCGCTCGAGCGCACGCTGTCCCCCGTGGTCGATTCGGCGCTGCAGCCGCTGATGGGGGGGCTCACCGCGGTCGAGGAAGAGACCTTCGTGCGACTCCTGCGCAAGGCCTACGAGCACGCGGTGGCAGCGCACTCCGACGCGGAGGCGGGCGAGCGGGCCTCGTTGCGTCCGCGCGAGACGGTGGGCGTTGGGGACACGGCTCCGAGCCGGCCCAAGAAGACAGTGCGTCGCAAGGCAGGGTAGGTTCTCCTTCGCGCTCGTGAAGCGAGCACGAACACGAGCACGAACACGAAAACGAGCACGAGCACGAACACGTCAACGAACACGAGAGCCAACGAGCCCGAGCACGTCTCACGAACACGCGGGCGCAGACGTGCCCAGCAGCGCGCCGGACGGTCCGGACGTGTTCGTGCTCGGGCACGTGCACGTTGCCTCTCGTGCTCGTGCTCGTGCTCGTGAGACGGTAGTCCTCACCCCCCCGAGGGCAAAAACCACAGCAAGGCCACTCCCAGCACGATGCGGTACACCGCAAACGCATTAAAGGTGTGCGTCTGGATGTACCGCATCAGCCACTTCACCACGACGAACGCGGTCAGCGTCGACACCAGGAATGCGATGCCCAGGTCGGTCCAATTCTCGCTGCCGAAACCGAGCTTGTACTGCTTGAGCAACGCGTAGCCGCTCGCTGCGTACATGGTCGGGATGCCCACGAGGAAAGAGAACTGCGCAGCGGCCTTGCGATCGCTCGTGCCCGAGAGCATCGCGGCGAAGATGGTTGCGCCCGAGCGCGAGGTGCCCGGAAAGATGCCGGCGACGATCTGCGCGAGTCCGACGATGATGGCGACGGGCCAGGTGATCTCGCTCCGGGGCTCTTGTTTTGCGGCCAGCCACTCGGCCAAAAAGATGACGAGACCGCCGACGATGAGTGCCCACGCGATGGGAGTGACGGTCTCGGGCAGCTCGAAGCCGAGCTTGCTCACCACGAGGCCGAGCACCGCGGTGATCAAGAACGCGACCGTCAGCTTCAGGACGTAGCTGCGCTTGTCTGGATCGCCGAGTCCGGTGAGCAGGTCCCAGAGCGTCCGCCAAAAGATGAAGGTGACGGACAGGATGGCGCCCGCCTGGATGACGATGTTGAAGACCTCGGACCGCTGCCCCAGCCCGAGCTTCTCTGCGATCAAGAGGTGCCCAGTGCTGGAGATGGGCAGGAACTCCGTGATGCCTTCGATCACGCCCAACAGAATCACTTGCAACGTGTTGTTCACGGTATTCCGAGCTACGCAGGAGGGAAGAGTTCGACGGGGGCGGCGCAGTGTAGCGGATTGCGCCGGGGCAAGGGGACGGGGTTCGTTACGTCGGCAGCCCGAGTGTCTCGCCCGCACGAGCTCTATTCACGACGAAACCTGCCGGACTGCCCCCGTTACGGCGCCGCGCACAGAGATCGCGTACACATCACGGAAGCCCCCCCCCCCTTCGAGAGGAGACCCTATGCGCGTTCGCAGTCTCATGAGTACTGCTGTTCACTCGTGCACTTCCGAGCAGACGCTCGCGCAGGCCGCGCGCCTACTGTGGGAGTACGACGTTGGCGCTGTGCCCGTGGTCGACGCCGGCGGGCGGCCCGTCGCGATGATCACCGACCGTGACATCTGTATGGCGGCCTATTTGCGCGGGGCCGCCATCGCCGAGATCGACGTGGCCTCCGCGATGTCGACAGACCTATTCACCTGTCACGTCGACGACCCGCTCAGCGAGGCCGAGCGCACCATGATGACGCGTCAGGTGCGTCGCCTGCCCGTGGTCGACGACGAAGGCAAGCTCATCGCGGTGCTCTCGCTCAACGACATCGTCCTTGCGCGAAAGACCAACGCCATCGGGAAGGTGAGAGCGTTTTTGCGAGGAGACGTCGTCGAGACCTTGGCGGCCATCTCTCGTCACAGGGAGGGTGGAGAGCAAGCCGCAGAGTAAAGACGAGCACGGCGACATCCACGTCCACCCAGTGCCGACGCTACACCAACCCGAAGCGCACTCCGGTCAGCCGCTCGCTCAGCTCCCACAGCCGCTGCATCGACTCCGCATCGCGAGAGCGCGCGTTGCTGCGGGTCTTTTTGGGGTATCCTCTTGCCTCGGCCAGGCCGTCGGGTCCGATGAAGTCTCCCGAGTCGACGCCTTCTGCGACTGCGGCGTAGAGCTGCGGCAGAGCGCCCATGTTCGCCTTTTGAGCGACCAGAGGAGTGAACCAACGAGTTGCCCATAGCTTGAGCTTGGCTTCGGCCATGGCTGCGCCCTGCAGCTGCAGGTTGGTGGACGAGTAGCCGGGGTGTGCGGCCACGCTGCGCACGTCGACGCCTGCGACGCGTGCACGTCGAGCGAGCTCGTACGTGAACAACAAGTTGGCCAGCTTGCTCATGCCGTAGGCGGGCCACTTGGAGTAGCCGCGTTCCCACGCCGGATCGTCGAAGCGCAGCTTGCCGAGGCGATGCGCCAAGCTCGACACGTTGACGACGCGCGCGCCGGGGGTCTTGCTCAGCAGGTCGAACAGCAAGCCGGTGAGCGCGAAGTGCGCGAGGTGGTTGGTGCCGAACTGCAGCTCGAAGCCATCTTGGGTGCGCCTGTACGGGGTGGCCATCACGCCCGCGTTATTGAGCAACACATCGAGGCGAGCGTGACGCGCGTTGATCTCGCGAGCGAACGCGCGCACCGAGCTGAGGTCGGACAGGTCGACGGCCTGGGGCTCGAGGCGCGCACCGGCGTTGCCCGCACGAATCTCTTCGGCCGCGGCATTCGCCTTGGCGAGCGTGCGACAGGCCAGGATCACGTGCGCACCGCGGCGCGCGAGGGCTTTGGCGCTCTCGAGTCCGAGCCCGCTGTTGGCCCCTGTAATCAAGATGTTTTTGCCATCGAGTGGCGGAATGTTCTGCGTAGTCCAAGGCATCGAGTTCCAACCTATTCTGCGGCCACGACCCAGATCTCGGCGTCGGGCGTAAAGGGCGAGAGAGCAGGGACGGTCCATACGTCCAGCGCGGCGACGCGCGCGATGGCTCGCCGCAAGAGCGCGAGCTCTTCGGCCGAGAACGCACCGCGACAACCTACCCGGTCGCGCACCGAGCGCTCACGTCCACCCGCGCGGACGCTGATCAAGTCGCCCCGCTCGTCGTTTGCGCAACGCGAAGCGTCGCCTGCCGGGCGCTCGAACCAGCCCAGCCTGTGCACCACGCCCGCGAGCGCAGACAGCAACGTGCCAGAAGTACGGCCCTCGTGGGCACCACGCGCGCCTACCCACTGCTGACCGTCGAAACGCACGTGGCCCGAGCGCAGAAGCGTGACGGTGTAGCGTGGCGCGCTGTCGAGGGCGCCTTCTGCGCGGCCGCGACGCAGCCTCACCTCGAAGTCGTTCGGGGCCAGGTCGGACTCGTGCACGTCGAGGCCGAGCTCACCGTCGCGACCGCAGCGAGTGCCGATGCGCAGCGCGTCTTTGAGCAGCGCCTGGTCGGTCGCCTGGCAGCTGCCCGGGAGCGACACGCCGAGCGCGTTGCAGTACACGGACCCACGCTGCTCGCTGCGCGCTCGCTCGCTGCGTGCGCGCACGTCGCGCAGGTCGAGTGCGCAGTCGAGCTCGTTCTTGGTGGCCTCGAGATCGAGCAGCCGCACGATGACAGGCTCGCCGCCGTGCAGCACCAGCTCGAACTCGAAGCTCGCCACCGGTGCGCTCGTGACGCCGCTCTCGAGTCGAAGGGTGAGCCGCGGCTGCCCTTCACGGTTCTCGATGGCGCGCACGACCAACAGCTTGGGAGCCAACAGCGAGAGTGCGCGTTGGTAGAGCTCGGTGGCGCTGGCGATGGCTGCGTGGCCTTCGGGAGAATCGCTCAGGGTCTCGAACGGCGTCTCGACCGCCAGGGTGTGCGCGAGGCGATCGAGGAAGGAGTCGAGCGCCCGGTCGTGCAGGCGCGGCCAAGGCGCGATGACGATGGGTGATACAGACGCGGCGCTGGCGCGCGGTGCGCCGACCATCTCCGCGTGGGCTACCTGTGCGCGATCGGGTGGCGCGACGGGCTCGATGAGCAGACGCGCGGCGCGCCGCTCACGCGCCCCCGTGGGATCGCCCGACTTGGCGTCGTACGTACGCGCCCGCAGCAGGCCATCTTGTCCGGCGGGGACCTCGAACAGCACGTGATCGGGCGACGCGTCGGCGCGCACGGCTCCACGCGGAGGCAAGCCCGTCCGCGCGGAAGCAGCACGCGAGAGTGTCAGGGCGCGCGAGTCTTCGCCGTGCGGGCGGGGAAGGGGCAGCTCGCGCGTCGCCGCTCCGCGCGCGCGGAGCGCCTGCCCGAGCTTGGTCCGCGTGGATGGCGAGTGCGTGCCCAGAGCCTCATCGGCGTAGGCCATCCGCGCCGCAAGCGAGCTCACGGAAACGGTGGCGCCGCTCGCGTCTTCGCAGGCAAAGATGGTGTCCACCACGTGCAGGTCCTCGGCCACGCGGCCAACGACGGGTTGGCTTGGCTCGGTGAGCGCGGGCTCGGCGCTCGTCAGCCGACAGCGTGCGGTGCCCACCGCAAACCACTCGTCGAGGTAGTGCGTCGGTGCGGGGGGACCTTGGGGTGTCGCTATCGCGCGCTCGCGCTGGGTACAGCCTTCGCCGAGGAGTCCACAACACAGTGCCGCAGCCCAGAACAGGCCGCGTGTCGTTCGCCGCTCAGCGTTGTGCATCGCGTCCGAGGGAGAGGCCGGCAGCGACGGCGATGGCGTGACGGAGATCGTCGTCGTCGATGGCCGCCAACGTGCGCGCCAGCTGCTCGGGCAGGGTCGAGACTGCGACCGGCGGGGCCTGCCGGCGCTCGGGTCGTGTGCCCACGTGCAGCTCGGGCAGAGGTCCAACGCGAAAGCGCACGGCGCGCACACGGGCCTCGGGCGCGGCACGGCGCACCGACGCGAGCAGCTGCTCTTTCCAGGCCTCCAGCTCGGACGACCAGGCGCTGGTGGCGGTGTTGACGTAGAGCGTGCCGGCGTGCAGCCGCACCGGCCGTGCGCGCAGGTACACGCGCTCCGGCACGGCGCGCCGCCACCAATGAAACACCCGGATGGCGGTCACGTCGTCGGGCTCGCGCGAGGGGTAGGCCGATCGAATGAGCGATGCCAGCTTGGCTGGCGACCCACCCCGATCCTTGCCGCTTCGTACCCGGTAGTTCACGGGCCAGAACCTAGCACCGTCGCCCGAGCGTCGTCATCGTCGCGATTGACGAGCAGTGCTAGCCTCGCGTGCCATGAGCCAAGCCCGGCCGATCGTGCCCCTCAACAAGCCCGTCGATGCCCAGGTCCTGGTGGTCGGCTCCAAGAGCTACACCAACCGCGCGCTCATCATCGCGGCGCTCGCGCGGGGCGAGTCGCTGCTCACGGGCGCGCTGTTCAGCGACGATACGCTGTACATGGCCGAGTCGCTCAGGCAGCTGGGCGTCACGGTCGAGGCCGACGAACAGGCCCACACCTTGCGCGTGCGTGGCGTATCGGGCCAAGTCGTCGCCGCGAGTGCCCGGGCCTTCGTGGGCAACTCCGGCACCACCGCGCGCTTTTTGCCGCCGGTGATGGCGCTCGGTCGAGGGGTCTACGAGCTCGATGGCGTCCCGCGCATGCACGAGCGTCCCATCGCGCCGCTCATCGACTCGCTCAGCGCGCTCGGCGTGCGCATCGAAGCGCTGGGCAAGCCGGGCTGCGTTCCGCTGCGGGTCTACGGCGGCACGCTGACCGGCAGTGCGGTCTCCGTCTCGGGCAGCGCCAGCTCGCAGTACGCAAGCGGCCTGATGATGGCAGCACCTGCCATGCCCAAGGGTCTCACCCTCACGCTCGAGGGCGAGCTCGTGTCGCGGCCCTACCTCGAGATGACGGCGCAAGCCATGCGCGACTTCGGCGCCGTGGTCACGCGGCAGGGCGAGCGCACCTTCGTCATCGAGCACGGCACGTACGAGGGGCGCGCGTACGCGGTCGAGCCCGACGCATCGGCCGCCTCGTACTTCTTTGCCGCAGCCGCCATCACCGGCGGTCGCGTGCGCGTCGAGGGACTCGGCACGCGCTCGCTCCAGGGCGACCGCGCGCTCGTGCACATCCTCGCCAAGATGGGCTGCACGCTGCGCGAGGGACAAGACTTCACGGAACTGGTGGGGCCGCCACCCGGGCAGCTGGTGGGTGTCGACGTCGACATGGGCGAGCTGTCCGACGTCGCGCAGACGTTGGCCGTGGTGGCGCCGTTCGCACGCACGCCCACGCGCGTCACCGGCATCGGCTTCATTCGCAAAAAAGAGACCGACCGCGTGGGTGCGGTGGTCAACGAGCTCAACAAGCTGGGCATCGCCGCGGTCGAAGAGGCCGACGGCTTCGTGGTGCCGCCTGGCACGGTGTCGCCTGGCGCCGTCGACACCTACGACGACCACCGCATGGCCATGAGCTTCGCGCTGCTCGGTTTGGTGCGGCCCGGCATCGTCATCAACGACCCAGGCTGCGTCAGCAAGACCTTCCCCACCTACTTCGACGTTCTCGAGACGCTGCGGCGCTGAGATGCGGCGGGTGAGCCAGCGGGAGCGCGCGTTCCTCGACGAGGTCTTTCATGGTGCGCTGGCCACCGAGCCCATCGCGCTCGGCACGTCGCTCGGACGACGTTCGTGGTCGCCGTACGCCGCGCGGATCAGCCTCACGCGCGACTTGTTCGTCGACGGCGACGCGCGCGCCGACGTGCGCCTCGACGACCCGCGCGCGGCCTCCATCTTTGCGCACGAAGCGGTGCACGTGTGGCAACGCCAGCTCGGTCGTGCGGTGACACGCCAAGGAGCCGTGTTGCAAGCCGGTTACACGCTCGGTCTCTTCGACCCGTACGCGTACGACACACGCGAGCGCAATGCGGCGTCCCTGCTCGCCGCGTTCGTGCTCGGCAACATCGAGCAACAGGGGCGCATGGTCGAGGACTTCGTGTACGCAGCGCGCACCGGCGCACCGACGGCGCACTTCGACAAGCTCGTCGTTTACCTGCGCACGCGACGAGGGCACACGACATAAAGTCCACTTGTCGGCCCTGAGATTGCCAGTATCGTCCCGTCATGAGCACGAAGGACGTCATCGCTGCCAACCTGCGCACACTGCGCAAGGTGCGCGGATTGAGTCAGCCCGAGCTCGCGGCCAAGGTTGGCATCAGCCCGCGCACCATCGCTCGGCTCGAGGCTGCGCAGGTCGCCGATCCCAGCATCAACCACGTGCGCGATCTGGCGCGTGCGCTCGGCGTCACCGTCGATCTGCTCAGCGAGAGTGCGCTCGAGCCGTTGACCATCGCGGTGCCGGTCAAGCTCAAGGATGTGCTCGAGACACCCGAGGGCTTAACTTTGCTCTCCGAGCTGCTCGACCACGATCGTCTGCGTGGTCGGTCCGCGGTGCTGGCCGCCATCCGACAGATCGACGTCGAACGCGAGCGCGTCGGATGAGAGCAGGCGATCCGCCGCACGGCGCCGACGGAGCAAACGTGGCGCCGGCGCGCGTCGACACGAACGAGGCGGTCGCGAGTGATCCAGAGGCACGCGCGCTCGCGGCGCGTCTGCTCGCCGCGCCCACGCTCGCGCTCGACACCGAGGGCGACGGTATGTTTCGGTATCGGGCGCGGCTGTGCACCATCCAGCTGGCGAGCGAACGAGAGCTCGCCGTGGTCGATACGCTGCAGGTCGACCCCATGCTGTTTGCCGCGTTGCTCGGCGCGCACGGTCCCGAGAAGGTCGTGCACGATGCAGCGTTCGATGCGCGCCTGCTCGCCGCCGCGGGCGCGCCGCTCGGCAACGTGTTCGACACCGCCATCGCGGCTCGTTACCTCGGCTTTGCGGCCACCGGGCTCGCCAGCTTGCTCAGCCAGCTGTTCGACGTGCAGCTGCCCAAACACATGCAGCAAGCCGACTGGGGCGCACGCCCGCTCAGCAGCGAAGCCATCGACTACCTCGAGAACGACGTGCGCTACTTGATCGCGCTGCGCGATCTGTTGCGCGAGCGGGTGCGTGCGGCCGACATCGAGCCCGAGCTTCGCGAGGAGTGCGCGTACATGCTCTCCGAGGCGCTCGCGAGCGAGCCTGAGCCCTCGCCGTTCTCTCGTGTACGTGGCGCGTCCGCACGTCCTCCCAAAGAGCGCGCACGTTTGTTCGAGCTGTCGTGGGCACGCGATGGCATCGCACGCGAGCTCGACCTACCTCCGTCGCGCGTCGTCCCCAACGACCTGCTGCTGCGCTTTGGCGAGCTCGACGCCAAGAGCGGGGCCGCACTCGAGCGCCGCCTGCCCGTCCGTTTTCGTGCCTACGCACCTCGCTTCGTCGCCGCGCTGGTCGAGGCCGAGCATCGCGACGACGCGCCGCGCGAGGAGCTGCCCGAGGTCCGCGTCGCACCTTCTGCGACCGAGCTCGCGCGCCAAAAGCGTCGGCGCGAGCTGCTCATCGCGTTTCGTACGCGCGAGGCGACGGAGCGCGGAGTCGACCCACAAGCCGTGCTGCCAGGCCACTGTGTCAACGAGATGGTCAAGCTCGACGAGCTCTCGCACGAGCAGCTCGCATCGGTGCCCGGGCTCGGC
>JBEGTL010000148.1:0-15273 GCA_041179425.1 Pseudomonadota bacterium
GTGCGTACGGTTTTCGCAGCTTCAGAAAGGCGGAAGTGGCTTTGTATCACGCGCTGGGGGCGCTTCCTGAGCCCGAATCAGCCCACAGATTTTGCTGAGGAGGCGAAAATCCAAGCACAGCGTGAAAGCTCATCCAGGACATTACGCAGGACGGGACGCCTGTCTATCGTCCGGAGTGCTCAAAGGATGAGGTTTTGGAGGAAGACTGCGGCGCCTCACCAAGCAGGCTGAGCGCCGCCCGCCGCGTTGTCGCCCAGGGCTAGCTGCAGCGCCGGTGCGCGAGGGTCAGCGCTGGTGAAGCCGCGCGTTGACGGCGTCGACGGTCTGCAGGTTGACCTTGCGAGCCGAGTTCTTCCAGTCGCGTCCCGAGCCGACACTCGGGCTGCCGACGACGTAGGGAGCCTGCGAGTCGGGCCCGTACAGCTCGAAGTGCGTGTTGAGCACCGCGGCGCCCGCGCCCCAGCCGACCAGCATGCGCGCAGCCTTGCTGCCGGCGTTGTAGTCCGTGACCTTGACGCGCAGCACGTAGCGGCCAGGGCCGGTGGCCGTGTTGGGGTCGCCGACCTGCGAGGCCGCGTAGCCAGTCTTGTTGAGGATGTCCATCAGGTCGCCCTCCATCCACGAGGAGAGCTGGTCGATCTGCGACACCTTGTCGGGCGGCATGTCGGGCGTGACGCCGCGGTCGGTAAAGACGAGGATCGCGATGCGGCTGCCGTCGGGAAGCGTTGCGGCGCTGCCGTTGCGCCCACCACCACAGCCCCAGAACGCGAGGCTCGAGAGCATCAAACTTAGAATGAGCAGAGACCGTTTCATGTGCTTCTCCTGTGCGGTCGAGAGCCCAGAGGCGTGCACGCTGCACGGCTGCCGGTGCTTCCCCGGTACGCATTGTGGCGACGATTCTTCCTCGTCGGCAGAACGTTGCCAGGACAAAGTGGCGCATGAAAGTGTGGTGCGAATGGGGTTAGGCCAGCTTGCACTAAAGCTAGGTCATCGCGCACGCCGCGTCGCGCTGCTGGTCGTGCTGCTGACTGTTGTGCCGACGCAGGTCGAGGCGGGCAACGACGACGGCATCCTGCTCGGCAACGATGCGGCACTCATGGGCGGCGCCGTGGTGAGCACCGTCAACGACGGCAGCGCGCTCTGGTACAACCCGGCAGGCCTCGCACTGGCCAGCGAGAACAGCGTCGACGTGGGCGCCAGCGCCTTCGCATTGCGGCGCTACAACATGCCCGGCTTGATCAGCGCCGACGGCGGCCGGGGCGGAGATGCCAGCTTCACCGAGATCGTCAGCATCCCCAGTGCACTGACTTATGTGCGTCGGTTCAGCGCGCGCACGGTCGGCGGCCTCGCGTTGTTCGCCTCGGAGTTGAGCGACTACTCGCTGCGCACGAAAGCGAGCTCAGTCGCGACCCCGCGTGCTGGTCACACTCAGTGCCTCGACGACGCGAGCAAGCTCCGCTGGCAGGGGAGCTTCGACCCTCAGGGTCTTCTTCCCTGCGCGCGGCACTTCGATGCGCGCCGCATGCAAAAACAACCTCGACAGTCCGTACGGTCTGAGGGTGCGATCGAACTCTTGATCTCCGTACTTGTCGTCGCCTGCGATGGGATGATCGGCATGCGCGGCGTGCACTCGGATCTGGTGCGTTCGTCCGGTGACCGGAGAGGCTTCGACCAGGGTCGCTTCGGCGAAGCGCTGCCTGACGCGAAACAGGGTGAGCGAGTCTTTGCCGTCGGCGCGCACCTCGACCAGACGCTCTCCGCCGCGCAGCGTGTTTTTCTCGAGCGAAGCGGTGACCTTGGTGAGCTTGTCGGGCCAGTTGCCGCGCACGAGGGCGAGGTAGGTCTTCTTCACGCCATCGCCGCGGAGCAGCTCGTGCAGCTCCATCAAGGTGGGCCGATCTTTGGCGAGCATCAGCACTCCGCTGGTCTCGCGATCGAGGCGATGCGCCAGCTCGAGGCCCGCTGTCTCCGGGCGCAGCGCGCGCAGTGCCTCGATGACGCCGACCTTGACCCCACTGCCTGCGTGCACGGCCAGACCGGCCGGCTTGTCGAGCACAAGCATGTGATCGTCCTCGAACAGCACGGCGTTGGCGAGGGCCTGTTCGAGCGACTCGCCGACCCGCACGGGCACTTCTTCGGCCAGCCGCAGCGGAGGAATGCGCACCACGTCGCCCGTGTGTACGCGTGACTCGGGCTTGGCGCGCCCCTTGTTTACGCGCACCTCGCCCGTGCGCAGGATGCGGTAGACGAGGCTCTTGGGAGCGCCCTTGAGCTCTGTGCGCAGGTAGTTGTCGACGCGCTGGCCGTCGCTCTCCGCGCCCACGGTCACAAAACGTGCAACCGGCTTGTCGTCTTCGGCCATGCGCTCTCCTCAGCCCACGTGCGCGCTGAGCGTGATCTCGTCGCGGTCGTGGTACAGCTGCCTGACGCGGATGTGTTTCCAGTCGCCTTCGGTGGCGAGGATGTGGCGCACGCGCGCGACGATCTCTGCTTTCTTGGTCATCGGCAGCTTGATGTTGGCCACCACCATGCGCGCCCAGCGGTTCCTGCCCCACTTGGCGAGCAACGCGGCAGCCTCGAGCGGACGCCACGCCATATCGCAAAACAGCCAGTCGACCTCGGCGTCGGGCTTGTAGTTGAAGGCGCTCTGTTTGACGTGCTGCACGCCCTTCATGGCCAGGATCTCGGGCTTGAGGTTGGCCGGATCGACGGCGATCACGCGCGCACGGCGATCGGCCAGGACGTAGGTCCAGCCGCCCGGCGCAGCGCCCAGGTCGACACACAACTCGCCCGCGCCGGGCTCTACCCCGAGCCACGCCAGTGCCTCTTCGAGCTTGCGTGCGGCGCGCGAGGGGAAGTGACCCGTCACGCGCACGCGCGTTCGTCCACCACGTGCCAGCGAGAGCGCCGCGTTGGAGTACGTGACGCCCGCAACCGCGCGCTCGGGGTCGATCAGACACACCTGGGCAAACAGCATGGAGCCGAGTCGACGTAGCGCTCCATCGTCGACGCGCCGTGCGTCGGGCAGACTCACGGTGAGCTGCGCCATGATCTTTTCTTCGAGCTCGGTGGCCATGGCCGCGAGCGGATTGCCCAGATCGCTGTCTGGGACCCACACGTGCAGCGCGTACTCTTTTGCCTTCTCGAGCTGACCGCGCAGCGAGCGACTGATGCGCTGACTCACCTCGTCGAGATCGTGCGCATGCACGCTCACCAAGATGGGAAAGCCCTGGCGCGCAAACGAGAGCTCGATGGGGCGCTTGTCGTTCTTGGGAACCTTGGGTGCGAGCACCAGAGCCGGCGCGAGGATACGTGGCGGCGGATCGACCACGCCGGCCAACGTCAGCTCGTCGATCACGTCTTGCTCCGAGCCCTCACGCGTGGTGATCAGGTAGTGCCCGGGGTGGGGCTCTTCGGACAGATCGGGACGCTTGCGCTCGAGCGGTTTGGTGGTGCGACGCAGCGGACTCGGGGTGGGCGTGAGCGGGACGAACACGCGCACGTTTTCGTCGCGGGCGGGCGAGGAGCCTGCGCGTTTTGCGCCGACTGCGCGCCCTGTGCTGACGCGAGGCCGCGCTTTGCCCGTGCTGGTGGCGAGGTCGCGTTGCTGGCCGTCGGGGACCTTGCGTGCGTGGGTCTTGCGACCGTCGAACTTGGTCGACGCGCGCGGCTCCTCGGTGCGTGAGCGCGTCGTGGACGCGCCGCTGCGCAGGGGCCTGACCACGGTGCCCTTACGCGGTTCGAACTTGCGTGCCTGGCCGCGCGGCGACGCTGCTTTGGCCGGCTCGAACTTGCGCGCCTCGGGGCGTGGCTCGGCGGCGGTGCGAGGCGTGAACTTGCGACGCTCGGCGCGCGGCTCGCTCCCCTTACGCGCCTCGGCACGCGGGCGGGCGACCTTACTGCGGACTGCTTTTTTCGGGTCGAGCGCGGCTTCGGACGCGCGCTTGGCAGCACGCCTGAGGTCGCCCACGCGCAGCTCACGGATCGGTGCGCCCGGCCTGCGCAGTCCGCTCTTGCGCGGGTCGAGGTGGCGCGGATCGGGCTTCTTGTCGTCTTTGCCACGACTGCCCGCGCGGCCGCGGCGCAGCTCACCCTTACGGTTGTCGGCGTTGCGAACCTTGGGACCGTCGTCGGTTCCCACGCGCGAGTCGGCCCGGCCGCCGCGTTTGCGCCCGTCGTCCTTGTCGCCCTCTTGCCGGGTGCGGCCGCCGCGCGCGGAGACCTTGCGCGGTTCGGGCTCGGACGCGCGCTGTCCGCTAGCCGCGCCCTTGGTGGCGCGCGGGCCGTAGCTCTTTTTGCCGTCGGTGCTGCGCGTCGCGCTCTTTTTGGTGGCCACGCGGGTGGCTTTTTTCTCGGTCTTTTGTCGTCTTGGGAATGTCACGATGCACGCGCTCCTCTTCGCGTTGCAAACGCGAGCAAGATGCCGGCAGCGACCGAGACGTTGAGCGACTCGACCGCGTCCGTGCCTGGAATGTGTACGAGGTCGGTGCAGCGTTGCTCGACCGCGCCCTCGAGTCCGTGCCGCTCGCTGCCCAGCACCAAGACGGCGCGCGCAGGGAAACGGTAATCGATGATGGACTTGCCACGATGGGCGTCGGCGCCAATGACGGCCACGCCGTCACGGCGCAGCAGCTCGATGGGCTCGAGCAGGTTCTGCACCAACACGGTGGGCACGTGCTCCGCGCCACCCTCGGCGACGCGCACCACGGCGGGCGTCAGCGCGCGCTCACGAGGACTCACCACGATCAGCCCGCGCACCCCGAAGTACGCGGCCGAGCGCAAGAGCGCGCCGACGTTGTGGGGGTTTTCGACGCGATCGAGCGCGAGCAACAAGCCCTCTTTGGCGATCGCTCGCGACAAGTCGGCGAGCTGAGGCTCGACGCGTTGTTTGACCAACAGACAGACGCCCTCGTGGTGCACCGTGTCGGCGATGCGCTCGAGCTCGGCGTTCTCGACCTCGCGGTAGGCGATGCGAAGGCGAGCTGCCTCACGCAACAGAGCCTTGACCTCTTTGCGCGCGCTCTTGGCGTGGGCCACCTGCAGCACGTCGTCCGGGCGCACGCGCATCACCGCGTAGGCGGCGGCCAGCCCCACCACACGCGTGGTGGCGTAACGACTCTCGTGGGCTCGGCTCATCGCCACGACCTGAAGGCGAGCTTGGGGCGCTGCGCAATGCCGCGCAGCGCCGCCATGCGCACGATGCCCTCGAGCGCGTACGGCTGCGCTTGCACGCCCCCGTGAAACTGCAGCTCGAACAGCTTGGCCAGCCGCGCGGCGTGCGCGTCGATGGCAGCCTCGCCCTCCAACGTAGGCGCGGACACACGAACGGGCGCCGCGTCTGTCGCGCCGAGCAGGTCGTGGACGGTCAGCAGACTGCACACCGAGCGCGCCGTGGAAGCTTGCGCGATCAACAAGTCGTAGCTGGATGAACCCAACAGCGAAGCCTCCATCAGCGGGCTCGCGAGCGAGCGCGTGACGGTGATGGGCGCCATGTTGGCAAACACGGCAAGCCGTGCGCGGGTGGGGTCGTCGTGCGCGGGTGTGTCGCCATCGAGCGCGCTGCCGTAGCTCGAGAACGCCTCGGCGGCGAGTCGTTTGCCGATGTACTCGGCAACCTGGAAGCTAGCCCCCTGTTGCTGGACCACCGCGCACGACAGGCGCTGCTCGCGCACCGTAAGGTGGCCCGCCTGAAGTGAGCCCGTGCGCGCGAGGGCTCGGCGTAGCGTGGTCGCGGCGCTGCGACGCTGCCCGGCGACGGCCGCATCCTCGGGCGCGACGAAGCTGACCGACGTGGGCGCCAACAAGTAAGACAACGACGACACGAGCGAGGGCGGCAGGCTGCGCACGATCTCGTTCATGGTCAGGCTGAGCAAGAGCGGACCGAGCTGGCCGCTGGCAAAGGCGTGCATCCCGAAGTGGACGGGCTTGCCCGCTGCGAACTCGAGGATGGTGGCGCGCACCGCAGCGGGACGACGGAGCAGGTCGACCCCGCCTGCGCCCGCGTCGACGTAGAGCAGGGCGCCCGACAGACGCGGCTCGAGCAAATGATCGATGGGGGGCCGCGTGCGGTCGAGCCAGAGCACCTCGGCACCGGCCTCGAGCAGCGTGTACACGGGGCTCAGCTCGGCGCCTGCGCCAAACAGCACAAAACGCTGGCCCGCGAGCGACAGGCCTGCCGACCCTGCGGCACGCTCGGCCAGCTGCACGAGCGCGCCGGTGGCGGCCTTGGTCGCGAAGTGCGCCTCGTCGAGCGCGCTTGCCAGCTGCGCGAGCTCGCCTCCGCGATACATCAGGTGACGAAACTCGGCGCTGGGACGAAGCCGAGCAGGGCCAGGCAGGTCGACACGCACCAGGCGCAGAGGCTCGGCGTCGGTGGCGAGCTCGTCGGAGAGCGACCCACCCGGCGCAGCAGCCGCACCGCCAGTGGCGTCGCGTGTCTCGTAACGAAGGTGAGCCGCCGCACCGAGACACACGGCGCGCGCGATCTCGCTGGCGTGCTCGCTCGCGAGGCGCGCGGCCTCGAACTGCGGCAGCAGCTCGGCCATGCGCGCCTTGAGTTGCTGCGACTCGTTGGGCAGCGTGAGCCCCGAAAAGACGTGGGGATACTCCGCAATCGCCAGGCGAAGCGAGGCCCCCAGGATATCCGCACCCGTGGCCCCCTCGCCGAGCGCGACTCTTGCGTTTTCTCGTTCACCCGTCACCTGCGTTACATAGCGCAGTTCATCGCTGTCCGGGCCGGCGAGCTGTCGATGATGCTTTGCGCCCATCGGCCGTGCAGGGAGGCCCACCGCTGGCCGAGCCGCGCGGTCCGCGCTAGTTTCGCCGGCAATGTCGACGTTCTCTCCCGCACTCCTCGAGCTGCTCGCCGACCCTGAGACCCACGAGCCGCTCAGTTTGGCCAGCGAAGCGGAGCTCAGCGCCCTACGCGAAGCGGTGCAAACAGGGCGCGCGACCCGGCGCAGCGGGCTGCCCGTGGCGACCGACTTCGAGGGAGCCTTGCTCGCCCCCAGTCGCAAGGTCGCCTACGTGATCGACGGCGGCATCCCCAACCTACTCATCGACGACCGCCTCGAGCTCAGCAGCGCGCTCTGAGCGCACTGCACTTGGTTCAAGCGTCTGAGTGATGGCCGGTCTTGCGCTGCAGCGTCGACCCCAGAAAGATCTTGAGCAGCGCGGGTAGTAAGACCAGGCCGAGTAAGGTGCTCGAGACCATGCCGCCGATGACGGCGGTGGCGAGCGGACGCTGTACCTCACTGCCCGCCGAGCTGGAGATGGCCATGGGCAAGAAGCCGATGGACGCGACCGTCGCCGTGAGCAACATGGGCCGCAGCACCGCGACGGCACCGTGTGCGAGTGCGTCTTCGCCCTCGCCGAGACGGCGCTTGATCTCGCTCGCCATCACCACGCCGTTGAGCACCGCGATGCCGCACAGCGCGATGAAGCCGACGGCCGCCGGGATGCTGAACGGCATGTCACGCAGCTTGAGCGCCACGATGCCGCCAATGAGTGCGAACGGCACGCCAGAGAACACCGCCGCCGCGTAGCGCACGTTGCCAAACGTCATGAACAGCATGGCGAAGATGATGGCGAGGGCCACCGGCAGCACCACCGCGAGGCGTGCACTCGCGCGCTGGAAATTCTCGAACTGCCCGCCCCACTCGATGTGGTAGCCCTCGGGCATCGTCACGTCTTTGTCGACGCGGGCCTTGGCGTCGTCGACAAAGCTCAGCAGATCGCGCCCGCGGATGTTGACGTCGATACGCAGACGACGCTGCATGCCCTGACGGCTGATCTGCGCCGGCCCGTCTTCTTCGGTCACCGACGCGAGCTGACCGAGGGGGATGAGCTGCCCGTCACGCGAGCCGATGGGCAGCCTCCCAAACGCCTCGGAGCGCATGCTGACGGGCGGCACCAGGACCTTGAGCGCGTAGCGCCGCTGACCCTCGAACACCGAGCCCACCTCGCGACCCTGGCGCGTGGTGGCCACCGCTGCGAGCAGGTCGTCGGTGGGGATGCCGTAGCGAGCGAGGCGAGCGCGATCGGCGCGGATCTGCAGCATGGGTAGGCCCAGCGCCCGCTCTACGCGCACGTCGCCTGCGCCAGGCGTCTCGCGCAGGGTGCGCCCGAGCTTGCGCCCGAGATCACTCAGACGCGACAGGTCGGCGCCGAACAGCACCACGGCGACGTCTGCACGCGAGCCCGAGATCATCTCGTTGGTGCGGTCTTCGATGGGCTGCGAGATGGAGACGAACGTGGAGGGCACCTCGTTCTCGATCGCCGTCTTCATCGCTTCGCCGAGCCCGTCGAGGTCGGGCGCGGTCTTCCATTCTTCTTTGGGTCGCAGCTTCACGAGCAGGTCGGTGTTGTCCATGCCGACGGGATCGACGGCCACCTCGGCACGCCCCGTCATGCCGAGTGAAGTCTCCACCTCGGGAAAACGTGCGAGCACCTTCTGTGTGGCGAGGTCGAGCGTGCGCGCCTCGGCCATGCCGATGCTGGGGATGCGGCGAATGGCCACGACGATGTCGCCCTCGTCGATGCGCGGCACGAAGTCCGCACCGAGCGAAGCGCCGACAGGGAAGGTTGCGATCAGCAGCGCAGAGGCGCCGCCGACGAGTGCGTAGCGCTTGGCCAGCGCCCACTGCACGAGCCTGGCGTAAGGCGCGTCGAGCTTGGCGAGCCAGCCCGCCTCGTGCCCGCCTGGCTTGAGCAACAGCGCCGCGCCCGCGGGGAAGGTGAACAGCGAGAAGATGACGGAACCAAACAGCGCCAGCGCCATGGTGGTCGCCATGGGCCGAAACATCTTGCCCTCGGTGCCTTCGAGCGTGAGCAGCGGCACGTAGACAAGCAAGATGATGAGCACCGAGAACACCACCGGACGCGTCACCTGCCGCAGTCCCTCGGTGATGGTCTCGAGACGATTTTCGGCCGTCACGTGGTGCAGCGCGAGCCGGGCGATGAGCGCCTCGGCCATGATGATGGGCCCGTCGGCCAACAGGCCGAAGTCGATCGCGCCAAGCGACATCAAGCTGCCGGTGACCCCCAGCTGGATCATCCCGAACAGCGCGATCAGCATCGCGACCGGAATGCCCAGCGTGACCAACAAGCTGGCGCGCCACGAGCGCAAGAACACCAGGATCACCAGGCCCACGAGCACGGCGCCTTCGACCAAGTTGGTGCCGACCGTCTTGAGCGTGCGATCGATGAAGCTCGCGCGGTCGTACACGGTCTCGATCCGTACGCCCTTGGGCACCTCGCGCTTGAGCTGCTCGATCTTCGTTTTGACGGCGTTGACGACGTCGCGCGAGTTTTGGCCCACCAGCATCAGCACGGTCCCGGTGACCGCTTCGCCCTTGCCGTCGCGTGTGACCACGCCTTGCGGCAGTGCCGCGCCGACCTGCGCCTTGCCGAGCGTACGCACCTGAATGGGCGTGCCATCGGCGTCGACGGACACCACCACGTCGTCGATGTCGGCGACCGTGCGCAGCTGCCCCTCGCCCCGGATCACCAGCTGCTCTGCGCCGCGCTCGATCCAACCTCCGCCCACGTTGGCGTTGTTGCGTTCGAGCGCCTCGATGACCTGGCCGAGCGTGAGGCGGTGCGCGGCCAGCTTGCCGGGGTCGAGCACCACTTGGTACTCCTTGGCGGCGCCACCCATCGCGTTCACCTCGATGACGCCGGGCACGCTGCGCAGCTTGGGGGTGAGCTCCCACTGCAACAGGCCACGCAGCTCCATCGGCGTGTGCTGATCGCTCTCGAGCACGAACTGATAGATCTCACCGAGGCCCGTCGACACGGGCGCCAGCTGCGGCTTGCCGAAGCCAGCTGGAATGTCGGCTTCGATCTCGCGCAGGCGCTCGCTCACCATCTGGCGCGCAAACCAGATGTCCATGCTCTCTTTGAACACGATGGTGACCGCACTCAGTCCGGAGCGCGTCACCGAGCGCATCTCGTCGAGCTCGGGCAGGCCGTTGAGGCCCATCTCGACCGGGAAGGTGACGAAGCGCTCCATCTCCTCCGCCGACAGACCGTCTGCCTCGGTGAGCACCACGACCTGCACGTTGGTGACGTCTGGCACCGCATCGATGGGCAGACGCGGCACCAAAAACAGGCCGACGATCACCACCACGACGGACAGCACCGTCACGAGGACGCGCCGGTGGACCGCAAATTCGACGATCTTTTCGAGCACGCGGCGACAACCTTATCTGAGCATCTCGCTCTTGAGCACGAACGCGCCTTCGGTCACGACCTGGTCGCCATCGACCAGACCGCGCGTGACCTCGACCCAATCGCCGGAGGCGGGCCCGAGCTCGACAGGACGCGCGAGGTAGCTGTCGTTGCCGACTGCGATGAACACCGAGGGCTCGCCCTCGACCTGCAGCACCGCCGTGCGCGGCACGCTGATCACAGGTCGAGAGTCGCCCTCCGTGGTGAGGCGAGCGTGTACGAACTGGCCGGGCCTGAGCAGGCGCTCCGGGTTTTCTACCTCGACGCGCACCCGAGCGGCGCGCGTGCTGGTATCGACGGTGGCATCGACGTGCGTGACCACGCCGCGGAACGTCTTGCCGGGGTGCGTCTCGGAGACGATCTCCGCGGTGTTGCCCTCGGCGACCAGACCTAGGTCGCGCTCGAACACGTCGAGCTCGACCCACAGGTGATCGAGATCGGCCAGGCGCAGCACGGGTTCGGTGGGGCTGACCACCTGACCGAGCACCGCGTAGCGGCTGACGACCTCGCCCTCGATGGGCGCGCGAAGCGTGATACGACGTGGTCCGTGGCCGGCCTCGATCTTACTGATCTCGTCGGGACCAAAACCCATCGCCAACAAACGCTGCGTGGCGCCCTGCAGCTCGGCGCGCAGCGCCTTGGCCTCGGCGCGCGCGCGCTCGACGACCGAGCCGCTCGAGAGCTGTTGTTTGGCGAGGTCGGTCTCGCGGCGCTCGTGGATCTCGGCGGCGATCAAGTTGGCGCGCGCGCTGAGCAGCGCGGCCAGCGCGTCGCCCAGCTGGTTACTCTCGATCTCGACCAGTGGGTCGCCCCGCTTGACCTCGTCGCCGACGGTGACGAAGACGCGCGAGACGCGGCCCTCGATGCGCGCACCCACGTCGGCCAGCTCATCGGCGTCGAAGTTGACCGAGCCCACCAGGCGAAGGTGCGGCTTGAGTGCCTGCTTTTCGACGGCGGCGACGGTGAGCTTGGCGCGCTTGGCAAGCTCGATGGACAGCTTGACGCGACGCGGATCGACTCGTGCGGCGGCCACCTGGTCTTCGGCGCCCGTCTCGACGGGCTTGTCGGAGGCGCCGCTCGGCGCACGAATGCCGTCGATGACGATGCCGAGGGTGAGGCCTGCAAAAGCCCCCAGCGCAACTCCGAAGTACTTACTCTTCACGGCGTCTCCTTCCATCCACCCATGGCGCGCTCGAGCGCGATGCGACAGAGCCATGCCTCGCGGAGCGCCTCGACGCGGCGGCTGCGCAGCTGAAATGCACTGCTGCGCGCGGCGAGCAGGCGAAAGTAGTCGACCACGCCCGCGTCGAGCATGGTGTGAACCATCTGTAAGGTGCGCTCGGCGGCCGGTAGCGCACGCTCTTCGATGGCGGCGAGCTCGGCCAACGCCGCCTCGAGCCTGCGATAAGACGACGAGGCATCGCGATCGATCCCGTGGCTCGCCAGCTCGTGCTCGACCGCCGCGGCAGAGGCCTCGCCGCGTGCGACCGCGCGCTCGGCCTGGTTGGTCATCACGAAGGGCAGCTCGAAGTTGACCCCTGCTCCGACCGACTTCTGGGTGTTGTTGTTGCCTTGTGCTTCGCCTTCGAGCGCGGCCGTGACGGGGGCCATCGCCTCGGCGCGCAGTCGGCGATCGGCCGAGCGCCAACGTCGACTCGCGCTCGCCCAGGCGGCGGCTTCCATACGTTTGTCGCGCGCGCGAACCACCGCGTTCTCGATGGTGAGGCCAGCGGGAAGCGTGGGACCCGACAGCGCAGAGACACGAATGTCGGTGTCGTGCGAGAGGTCGAGCGCCTGTCGAAACGCATTCTGCGCCTCGACCAACGTGCGTTGTGCGCGGGCCAGGTCGGCGGCCGCCTCGGCGTACTGACTCTCGGACAGCGCGACGTCGAGTGCGGTTGCCGCATTGGCGTCGAGGCGCGCCTGCACACGCTCGAGCAGCTCGCGCGCAGTATCGGCGCTCTGCTCGGCGACGGTGCGCGCGGCGATGGCGAGCGCGACCTCTACGTAGGCGACGCGCGCCTCCGCCCGCACCTCGTTTTGTACGGCAAGAAGCCGAGCGTCGGCTTCTTCGGTGATAAAGCTCGCCTCGTTGCGCCACGCGCGCCGCTTGCCCATGACGTCGAACGGGATCCCGAGCATCACCGAGTACGTAGCCGCGGGGGCGTCGGGTCTTCCGATCATCGCACGCAGGTTGACCTGAGGGTTGCCCGCGCGCGGCAGCTGGCCGTACGTGCGGTATGCGTAGGCCGTCTCGCGACTGGCCACGGCCCTCTGCACGCGCGGTGCACGCTCGAGAGCGGTCTTCTCTGCAAGCTCCAAGGTCCACTCTCGATGCGACTCTACGTGCGCACTCTCGGAGCTCGGAGACACAGAGCGCGCTTCGGCCGCGGGAGCTGAACCTGCGGGCTCTGCAATTGCGGTCGACACACTCCCCACGAGGCAGCTCAGACAAAGCGACGCCGCGCGGAGGTGTTGCCGCGCACGTACGGTGGTGAGCGCGATCATTCCTACGCCTGTTTGAACAACACTAGTTTGCGCGATCGAAACAAAACGACCACGCGCATTGGAGGTAGCACTTTTGGACTGTCCGATCGATGCGGTTCGCCACGGAAAGTTTCCGTATTGAGGTTCCGTTAAGGCGACTTCTTTCCGAGCCGTTTCTCGCGAGTTGTCGGCGCGTACCACTGCTGCTGCGATCGTGTCAGGCTCGCCAGACAGTGTCGGAAAGTTTCCAGACTGATCAGTCTGCAGACCGCAATCTGGAGTTACACAGCTGATGAAGACGAGTGCTGGTTTGCTCATGTATCGTCGCGATCTCACGACGGGTACCGTGTCGGTCTTGCTCGCTCATCCGGGAGGGCCCTTCTTTCGCAACAAAGATGACGGGGCGTGGACACTCCCCAAAGGAGAGCTGGGCGAGTACGAAGAAGCGCTTGCATGCGCACTCCGTGAATTCCGAGAGGAGACCGGAATCGACCCTACGGGAGCGGCTCCGCGCACACTCGGTGAGGTACGCCAAAAGGGAGGCAAGCGTGTCCTCGCTTGGGCCATCGAGGCTCCCGAAGGGGACCTCGACCTGACAACACTGCCCACGAGCAATACATTCGAGCTCGAGTGGCCGCCTCGCAGCGGCAAACGTCAGAGCTTCTTGGAGGTGGACAAGATTGCGATGTTCACGCCTGAACAAGCTCGCGTGAAGATCCTCGCGGCGCAGGCGGTGTTCTTGGACCGGCTCGAGGAACTGCTGGCTGGTGTTTAGATGTGTCCGGACGAACCAACGAGTACGAGTACGAGTACGAGTACGAGTACGAGTACGAGTACGAGTACGAGAGACAAGGAGCACGTGCCCGAGCACGAACACGCAGGCCGCGATCTGCGACGGTCACCGCGAGGACTGCGAGGCGGACGTGTTCGTGTACGGTCTCGTGCTCGTTGCCTCTCGTAGTCGTGCTCGTGTTCGTGTTCGTGTTCGTGTTCGTGTTCGGAAAGCGCCGATCAAAGTCGGCATAGGGAAGCTGGTGAGAAGAGAAGTGCAAACGAATCGACAAATCCAGCCCTGGCAAAAGCTCGAAGCCAGGAAATCCAGCCCGTGCGGCTGCGGGGGCGACCTCGCGGCTGAAGCGTCGGGGGAATAGGTAGGCGGGCCGGGTGACTGAGCCTCGAAAAGCACGAAAGTCAGGGATGCCGACGCCCTCGAGCTCGGCGGAAGGCAGCATCGCTACGCCCGACCATGCAGTCGAGCTGGGGGTAGCGAATCCCTCGGGGTCATCGAGTTCGGCACGTCCGCACATTCCTTATGCACGGAAATCGGGAGACCTCGCAGGGGCCTCGCCGCCTATGGTCGGCGGCAGGCAAACACGGGAAGGCGAAGAGCCGAAAGCCGGGGAGTATGCCTGCGAGGAGTCGCGCGCACTCATAAAGCCAGAGAAGTCGGCGAACTCGGTGGTAACGCCCGAGGAGTTGATGGAGGGAAGGGGTGCGGCCAATGGAAACTCGCCAAGCGAAACGTGCACCGGACGCAGTGCCGGACTGAGCGCGCCCACGCACCTTGGGCGAGTCGGAGAGAGAGCAAGAAGGCAGAAGAAGGAACAGTTCACCAACCTGCTGAGCCACATCAAGCTGCCGCTACTTCGCGAGGCGTACCAACTCCTCAACAAGAAATCGTCGGCTGGCGTGGATGGGGAGACGTGGGCGCAGTACGGCGAAGACCTCGACGTGCGGCTCACAGACCTCCAGAACCGTGTGCATCGAGGCAGTTATCACCCGCAGCCTGTCCGCCGCGTGAACATCCCCAAAGCGGATGGTCGCACGCGACCTCTGGGCATCCCGACGATCGAGGACAAAATCCTCCAGCAAGCGGTGCGGATGATCTTGGAGCCCATCTACGAGGCCGACTTTGTCGGCTTCTCGTACGGCTTTCGACCGAACAGGTCGCAGCACAAAGCTCTGGACTCGCTGTACGTGGCGCTCGGCAACAAGACGAACTGGGTGCTCGACGCGGATATCCGCGCGTTTTTCGACACCATCGACCATGGATGGATGCGGAAGTTCATCGAGCACCGGATCGCGGATCAGCGCCTGGTTCGGCTACTCATGAAGTGGCTGAACGCAGGAGTGATGGAGGACGGCAAGCTGCACGAGGTGACGGCTGGGACACCGCAGGGAGGCATCATCAGCCCGCTGCTGTCGAACATCTACCTTCACTACGTGCTCGACCTGTGGGTTCTGCGATGGCGTAAGCAAGAGGCACGCGGTGACGTTTACATCGTGCGATATGCGGACGACTTCGTGATGGGATTCCAGTATGGACAGGATGCACACACAATGCGCGCGGCTCTGGCCGAACGCTTTGCGAAGTACAGCCTGGAGCTACACCCGGAGAAAACACGCCTCATCCGGTTCGGGCGCTTCGCCCGAAGAGATAGCGTGCACGATGGGCGGAAACGGCCCGAGACGTTTGCTTTTCTAGGCTTCACGCACATCTGTGCCGAAGGGCCGAACGGCAAGTTTCGAGTCGTGCGCCGGACTTCTCGCAAGAAG
>JBEGTL010000149.1:0-15260 GCA_041179425.1 Pseudomonadota bacterium
GGTTGATGGTGTTGTCGGGCAGACCCGCCAAGCCGTAGCGACGTGAGACCTCGGCCGAGAGCAGCGTGCCCACGGTGCGGTCGACGTTGCGGATGGCCATCTCGATGGTGACCGGCTTCTTGCTCTCGAGCGCGGCCTTGGACAGCTCGATGAACTTGTGATCGATCTTGCCGGCCAGACCGTGATCTTGCGCTTGGATGCAGCGCGTGGCGATCTCGGGCCCGACGTCGGGCTGGTAGAGGATGGCGCTCAGGTCGAGCTCCTTGGCCTTCCAGTGATCGATGTCGCGCTCGCGCTCGAGCATGTCGACGCGACCGACCATCTCGTCGAGGGTGCGGAAGCCGAGCTCGGCCATGATCTCGCGCGTCTCTTCGGCGATGAACATCATCATGTTGATGACGTGCTCGGGCTTGCCCGTGTACTTCTCGCGCAGCTTGGGGTCCTGCGTGGCGACGCCTACCGGACACGTGTTGAGGTGGCAGACGCGCATCAAGATGCAGCCGCTGGCAACGAGTGCAGCGGTGGCAAAGCCGAACTCCTCCGCACCCAAGAACGCAGCGATGGCCACGTCGCGCCCCGTGCGCAGGCCACCGTCGGCCTCGACGCGCACACGCCCACGCAGATCGTTGAGCACCAGCACCTGCTGGGTCTCGGCGAGCCCGAGCTCCCACGGCAGGCCCGCATGCTTGATGGACGTGAGCGGCGATGCGCCCGTGCCGCCGACATCACCGGCGATCAGCACCAGGTCGGCCTTGGCCTTGGCCACACCGGCCGCGATGGTGCCGACACCGACCTCGCTCACCAGCTTGACGCTGATCCGTGCGCGGTCGTTCGAGTTCTTGAGATCGTGGATCAGCTGGGCGAGATCTTCGATGGAGTAGATGTCGTGATGCGGCGGCGGCGAGATGAGGCCGACGCCCGGCGTGGAGTAGCGCAGCTTGGCGATCAGCTCGTCGACCTTGTGGCCGGGCAGCTGGCCGCCTTCGCCGGGCTTGGCACCCTGCGCCATCTTGATCTGCAGCTCGTCGGCGTTGACCAGGTAGTGCGAGGTGACGCCGAAGCGTCCCGACGCAACCTGCTTGATGGCCGAGCGCCGCAGGTCGCCGTTGGCGTCGGGCTCGAAGCGCGCCGGGTCTTCGCCGCCTTCGCCCGTGTTGGAGCGCCCGCCGATCCGGTTCATCGCGATGGCGAGCGTCTCGTGCGCTTCCTTCGAGATCGACCCGAACGACATCGCCCCTGTCTTGAAGCGTTTGACGATCTCGGTCGCGGGCTCGACCTGGTCGAGCGGGATGGACTTGCCCTTCTTGAAGGCGAGCAGACCGCGGATGGTGAACAGACGTTTGTCGTCCTCGCGCACCATGGCCGTGTACTGCTTCCACATCTTGTAGTTGCCGGCGCGCACCGAGTGCTGGAGCGCAGGCACGGTCTCCGGGTTGTACAGGTGACGCTCGCCGCGGCGACGCCACTTGTACTGACCACCCGGGTCGAGCGGGTCGAACAGGTGCAGCTCGATCTGGTAGGCGTAGTGGTGCCGACGACGCGCCTCTTCGGCGATGACCTCGAGGCCCACGCCCTCGATGCGTGTCGGCGTCCAGGTGAAGTAACGATCGACGAAGTCGCGCTTGAGCCCGATGGACTCGAAGATCTGCGCGCCCTGGTAGCTCTGCAGGGTGCTGATGCCCATCTTGCTCATCACCTTGAGCAAGCCCTTGCCAACCGCCTTCTTGAAGTTGTAGACGGCCTTGTCGAGCGGCAGCTTGACGGTGCCCTGCTCGATCAGGTGCTCGATGGCATCGTAGGCAAGGTACGGGTTGACGGCACTCGCGCCGTAGCCGATGAGCAGCGCGAAGTGGTGCACCTCACGTGGCTCGCCCGACTCGATCACGAGCCCGCACTTGGTACGTGTGCCGACGCGCACGAGGTGGTGGTGCACGGCCGCCGTCGCGAGCAGGCTCGGGATGGGCGCCATCCGCTCGTTGTGGCCACGGTCGGAGATGATGATGACGCTGACGCCGTCTTCGATGGCGTCGCTCGCCTCGCGGCACAGCTTGTCGAGCGCGCGCGCCAGTCCCTCGCCGTGCTTGGCCACGTTGAAGGTCGCGTTGAGCGTGACCGAGCGGATGTCGCCCTTGCTGTCCTCGAGCCCGCGTAGGCGCTCGAGCTCCGCGTCGGTGAGCACCGGGTGGTCGAGCTCGATCAGCCGGCAGTGCGCCGGCGTCTCCCCGAACATGTTGCGCTGCACACCGAGGTACGTCTTCAGCGACATCACCAGCTCTTCGCGGATGGGGTCGATGGGCGGATTGGTAACCTGCGCGAAGAGCTGCTTGAAGTACTGGAAGAGCAGCTGCGGGCGGTCGGACAGCACCGCGAGCGGCGTGTCGTTGCCCATCGAGCCCATGCCCTCTTCGCCGCCTGCCGCCATCGGCGTGAGCAGGACGTCGAGGTCTTCCATGCTGTAGCCGTAGACCTGCAGATCGCGCATGCGGTTCTCGCCGCTGGTGGGCGGAAAGACCGAGTCGCGCGGCTTGTCGGGACCCTTGATGTCCTCGAGCGTGAGCAGGTTGTCCTTGAGCCACTGGGTGTACGGCTTGCGCGCCGCCATGCGCTGCTTGAGCTCGCGATCGTCGATGATGCGCCCAGCGACGGTGTCGACCAGGAACATGCGGCCCGGCTGCAGGCGGTTCTTGAACTTCACGTTGGCGGGATCGATGGGCAGCACGCCCGCCTCGGACGCGCAGATCACCAGGTCGTCGTGGGTGACGTAGTAGCGCGACGGACGCAGCCCGTTGCGGTCGAGACAGGCGCCGATCACGCGGCCATCGGTGAAGGCCATGGAGGCCGGGCCGTCCCACGGCTCCATCATGCACGCGTGGTAGCGGTAGAAGGCTTTTTCCTCCTCCGACATGCTCTCGTGCTTCTGCCATGCCTCCGGGATCATCATCATCATCGCGTGCGGCAGCTCGCGACCGGTCTGCATCAAGAACTCGAGCGTGTTGTCGAACATCGCCGAGTCCGAGCCGTTCTCGTCGATGACCGGCATCAGCTTGTCGACGTCGTCGCCGAACAGCGGCGACTCGAGCGCCTTCTCGCGCGCGTGCATCCAGTTGACGTTGCCGCGCAGGGTGTTGATCTCGCCGTTGTGCGCGATCATACGGTAGGGGTGCGCGCGCTCCCACGACGGGAACGTGTTGGTGCTGAAGCGCTGGTGCACCAGAGCGAGCGCGCTCTCGACCCGCTGATCTTGCAGGTCGAGGTAAAAGAAGCGCATCTGCCCCGGCAACAGCAGGCCCTTGTAGACGATGGTCCGCGACGAGAACGAGCAGACGTACATGCCGCCCTGTCCCGACAGACCCACGTCGCGCACCACCTGCTCGATGCGTTTACGCACCACGTACAGGCGCCGCTCGAGCTCGCGGTCGTCGTCGATCTCGGCCGCGCCGCCGATGAACAGCTGACGGATCACGGGCATCGACTCGAGTGCGAGCGGACCCGCGACGCTGGTGTCGACCGGTACGTCGCGCCAGCCGAGCAAGACCATGCCCTCTTTGCGGACGACGCGCTCGATGATCTGCTCGCAGTGGGAGCGCTTGTCTGCGTCCTCCGGGAAAAAGATCTGACTGACGCCGTACTGACCGGGCCGCGGCAGCATGAAGCCGAGCCGCACCGCTTCCGCCGCAAAGAACGTGAAGGGGATCTGGAACAGGATGCCGGCACCGTCGCTGGTGAGCGGGTCGCTACCCGTCGCGCCGCGGTGCTCGAGGTTGCACAGAACCTGGAGGGCCTGCTCGACGATCGAGTGCGAACGATGCCCCTTGATGTTCGCGACGAAGCCGACGCCGCACGAATCGTGTTCCGTCTGCGGGCGATAGAGGCCTCGCTCGCTCGCCTCCCGGATGAGCTCCCATCGCGTCGTCATCACACTCGCTCCTCTGCCGCGCTGCGCGCAGCTTCACTCGCTCTCAACGGAAATCTTCTGGTCTCGAGACTGCGCCGAACCATTCACGCGTCTCGCTGGGGGGGACGTCAGCGCACTGATGCTCAGGGGGATCAGCGTGCGCTCCAGCCGGGTGGAGAGCACGACCAGCGTCTCGGTGCGGGTCACACCCTCGATCAGCCGGATGCGGCTGATTAGCTGCTCGAGCGTCTCGGTGTTGTGAGTCTTCACCTTGAGCAGCATGGTGTACGCCCCGGTGACGTGGTGAGACTCGAGCACCTCCTCGAACTCGCTGATCTGCGACTCGAGACTCTCGATGCCGTGGACGCTCATCGACACGCCGATGAACGAAGTGACGTCGAGCCCCACCTTGCGAGAGTTCAGCACGGCGTGGTAGCCGCGGATGATCCCCGCTTCTTCTAGCTTGCGGATCCGCTCCATCACGGACGGAGCCGACAAGCCCACGCGCTTGCCCACGTGAGCGAGGGGAGCCTTACAGTCTTCCTGCAGCTCTGCCAGGATCTTTCGGTCCGTCTCGTCCAGCTGGTCGCCTAATTTCATGAGCCCTATGCCCTCGCCGACCAAGCAGTTATTCGGCCTATTCCAGCACTGTCAATCGAGGCGTTTGGCTTGAGTAGGGGTACAGAGGCACCAATGTCGCTTTTTACGATTTCGAAACAAAGCTGAAAATGGCTGGGCCGGCACGAAGTCGCACCCCTGTAACTTGACGGTGGTTCGCTATAGTTTGGGCGTGCCCAGCACCCTTCCGACCCCTCTCGATCGCGCGTGTCCGGCCCGTCGCGAGCGCCTGCGACGAGCGCTCGACCGGCTCGATCCGGGACGACCGGCCCTGCTCCCCGCCGGGCGCGCCCGACCGCGAAACTACCTGGCCAACCCCTACCCGTTCCGCGCCTCGAGTCACTTCCTGTACTTCGTCGGGCGCTCGCTCGAGGGCGCGGCCCTGTGGCTCGACGGCGAGCGGGCGGCCCTGATCGTGGACGCCACAGACCCCGACGACGCGCTCTGGCACGGTGCTGGCCCCTCCCATGCAGTGCTGGCCGCAGAGCTTGGCCTCGAGCTTCGGACGTGGGAGGAGCTGAGCACGCTTCGCGGCGGACGCTCGGTCGCCACCGTGCCTGTCCTCGACCTCGGCCAGGCCCGGCACGTCGCGGCGCTGCTCGGGCGCGACGCCGACGGCCTGGGCAACGAGGAGCGCGACGTGCCGCTGCTCGACGCCATCGTCGCCCTGCGCCTGGTTCACGATGCGCCGGCACAGGGCGAGCTCACACGCGCGGCCGAACGCAGCGTGTTGGCGCACCGTGCGGGCATGCGCGCCACGGCGCCGGGCAAGACCGAGCAAGAGATCTGTGCCGTCATGGAGTTCGAGCTGGCACGGGCTGGCTTCGGCACGGCCTACGGCTCCATCGTCAGCGTGCACGGCGAAGTCCTGCACAACCACAGCCACCACAACCTGCTGCGTTCGGGCGACCTGCTGCTGGCCGACGTGGGCGGCGAGACCGACAGCGGCTACGCGGCCGACATCACACGCACCTGGCCGGTCTCGGGTCGTTTCAGCCCCACCCAGCGCGTCGTGTACGAGCTGGTGCTGGCCATGCAGACCGCCTCCATCGCTGCCGTCGTGCCGGGTGCGCGCTACCGCGATGTGCACCTGGTCGCGGCGCGCACGCTGCTCGACGGTCTGGTGCAGCTGGGAGTGTTCGAGGGCGAGGTCGACGCTCTGCTCGAAGACGGGGCGCACGCGCTGTTCTTCCCGCACGGCATCGGACACCTGCTCGGTCTGGACGTGCACGACATGGAAGATCTGGGCGACCGCGCGGGCTACGCGCCCGGACGCACGCGCAGCGCGCAGTTTGGGCTCGGCTATCTGCGCCTCGACCGCGACCTCGAGCCAGGGATGCTAGTCACCATCGAGCCGGGCTTTTACCAGGTCCCTTCGCTGCTCGCCGATCCTGCGCGGGTCGGGCTGAGCGATCGGGCGTTGAATCGCGGCAAGCTCGCTGCGTACGCGGACGTGCGAGGGATCCGGATCGAGGACGACGTGCTGGTCACCTCGACGGGTTCGCGCGTGCTGACGGAGGCGCTGGCAAAGAATCCGGGCGAAGTGGAAGCGCTGGTGGGCTCGTAGCGCTCTTTTATACGCCTCGACGACGAAGAGCCGCACGGTCACTGAATCGACAGGATCTCCGCCTCGACGTTGAACTCTCCGAGCTCACCCCTCTCGTCATCCCAGATGCGCATCACACCCTCCCTGGTGTTGATGTGAAAAGCCGCATCCTTGTCGGCGCTCGTGGTGCTGGGGTCAGTACCGACGACGTCGCGTCGTGCGTCGTCGAACAGCTTGCAGGCGAAGAAGCCGCGGTCGGGCCCGCCGAACAACAACCGTCCGCCACACACCACCTGGGCGTTGCAATAGAAGCCGTCGCGCTCACGCTGCCTGCGCTCAATCAAGAACTCGCACTTGTCACCGGCGCGCACGACGGGATTGCCGCGCACGCGGGTGACCTCCGCGCGCACCTGGCGTGGCTCGGGATCGGGCATGTCGTCGTCCAACAACCCGAGCCCCTCGGGCGTGGGATTGCCGAAGTGCAGCTTGCCGTCGACGAGGAACGAGCGGCCGATCCAAAAGGCGCCCACCAGCGTCAGGACGGCACTGATGACGAGCACGCCTCTGCGCGCCAGCGAGCCTCGGTCGGACGTTGCCATTCGGGTGTTGGTCTGCAGCATAGCAAGCTTTGACGACAACCCTGCCCTCACCCGCGCTATTCCGAGTCGCCCGTCGGCCGCACACGTGCGCTATGAAGGCTGCGTGAACATCGTCACCGAACGAGTAGCGGCCCACGAGGCGCGTGTGCGCGACCTCGAAAAGCAGCGCGATCAACTCGACAGCAAGGCCAATCGGATCTCGCTGTTCCGACTCCTCACCTTCCTGTCGGCGGCTGCCGCCGTGGTGGCCGGCCTGAAGCAGGCCCAGCCCGTTGCGCTGCTGGCGGGTGTCGTCATCGGGCTCTTGTTCGTGCTCGCCGTCGCGTGGCACGCGCGAGTGATCGAGCAACGGCGCGGGGTCGACGTGCGCATCGAGGTCAACCGCCGGCACCTCAAACGTCTGCAAGGCAACTGGCAAGATCTGCCTAGCCAGGGCAGCGGCCTGATCGACCCGAACCACCCGTACGCAAGCGACATCGACCTCTCCGGGCCCGGCTCCTTGTTCCAGCGCATCGACGTGTCGCAGACGCGTGAAGGAGAGCTTGCGCTGGCGCTGGCGCTCTCGGCACCAGCGAGCCTCGAGCTGCTCTCGGCGCGCCCGACGGCCGTGCTCGAGCTGGCTGAAAAGACGGCGTTTCGTGAGGAGATCGAAGCCCTGGCCAGCGTGCACCAGCAGCGTGCCCAAAAGCTCGACCACGGCCCGTTCATGGCGCTCCTCGCGCTCCCCTCGGTGTTCGCGACGCGGCCCTGGCTCAAACCCCTGGCGCTCGTCTTGCTCACCATCACCCTCACCGTCTTGGTGCTGGTGCAGCTCGACGTGCTGCCTGGGCTCGCCATCTGGAGCTGCGTGGTGGTGCAGGGTCTCCTGCTGTGGTCGCTGCGCGAGCCCGTTCACCGCGCACTCGACATGCTCAGTGCGCGCATCGGCTTCGCCCAGGCCTACCAGGCCGTGCTGCACGCATTCGAAGCGGAGAGTTTTCGAGCACCGCACTTGCTCGCGCTGCAGCAGCGGCTTCGTGTGGGCAGCGTGCCCGCCTCGGCCCTGATGGCACGGCTGGCTCGCTACGAGGGCTTTGCGCAGCTGCGCACCCAGGGCCCGCTCTACATCGTGCTCAACCTGCTCACGATGTGGGACCTGTTCTGCCTCGAGCGCATCGAGCACTTCGCCAAAGACGTGGGCCCGCACTGCGCCGATTGGTTTCGTGTGGTGGGCGAGCTCGAGCTCTTGTGCTCGTTTGCGACCCTGCAGCACGTCGATCCCAGCGCACGTATGCCGACGGTCGGCGAGGGCGAGCTCCAGCTCTCTGCAGCCGGGCTGGTGCATCCGCTGCTGCCGGCGGACGGCCGCGTGCCCAACGACCTCACGCTCCGCGGGCCGGGCAGCGCGCTGATCATCACGGGCTCCAACATGGCCGGCAAGAGCACGCTGCTGCGCTCGGTCGGACTCAACGTGGCGCTCGCGCTGGCCGGAGGGCCCGTGTGTGCGGACAGCTTCGTGGTCTCGCGGGTGCGCCTGCGCGCGAGCATGCGCATCGACGACTCGCTCCAGCGCGGCGCCAGCTACTTTCAGGCCGAGCTGACGCGCCTCAGGATGGTGGTGGGCGAGCTCGATCGCGGGCCGCCCGTGCTGTTCTTGCTCGACGAGCTGCTGCGCGGCACCAACGCCACGGCCCGTCACCAGGGGGCGCGCGCGGTGCTGCTGCACTTGCTCGAGCGCGGCGCCCTCGGCCTCGTGGCCACGCACGACGTCGCGCTCTCCGAGCTCGCGGACGAGCGACGAGGTCAGGTGCACAACGTGCACTTCACCGACGTGTTCGAAAACGGCGAGATGCGCTTCGACTACAGGCTGCGCGAGGGCGTGGTCAAGACCAGCAATGCACTGCGCCTGCTCGCGCTGGCGGGCATCGAAGTGCCGGTGGATCAATTGGGCTGATGCAGCGGCACGGCAGAATCGCGGGTGCCGCGCACCCCCACCTGCGCGATAAGCTCACCCCATGACGATTCAGCTGTCGTTCGGGACTGCTGGCATTCGCGCCGCGCTCGGACCGGGGCCCGATCAGATCAACGAGTTCACCGTGGGGGGTGTCGCCTACGCGCTGTGCAGCTACCTCGCGGAGACGCAGCCCGGCGCGCTCGGACGAGGTCTGTGTGTGGCTTTCGACGGTCGCACGGACAGCGATGTGTTCGCACACGAAGTCGTTCGCGTGGCACGACTGTGCGGTTTTCGGGTGCGCGCGTTCGAGGTACCGACGCCCACGCCCGTGCTCGCGTTTGCCACACGTTTGTACGGCGCGGCAGCCGGCGTGATCGTCACGGCCAGCCACAACCCGCCCACCGACAATGGACTCAAGATCTACCTCGCTTCCGGGGCACAGGTGCTGGCGCCCCACGACCGCGCCATCGCGACTCGCCTGGCAGCCTACGAGCCGGCGCAGCTCGCGACGTATCAAGGCACCCAGCAGGGCAGCTACGAGGCACTCGGCGCGAGCGACGTGACGAAGTACCTCGACGCAGTCAGCAAGCTGGTCGTGCCATCCAGCAGCGCGCTACCACGCCTCGCCTACAGCGCGCTGTGTGGCGTGGGCAGTAGAGTGACGCGTCAGCTCTTCACGCGAGCCGGCGCGCACGACGTCCTCGAGGTCGAGGCTCAGGCCGAGCCGCGCGCGGACTTCGGGGGACTCAGCTCCCCCAACCCGGAGCACCAGCCTGCGCTCGCGTCGCTGCTCGCGTTGGCCGAGCAACAGAGCGCAGAGCTCGCGTTCGCACACGATCCCGATGCCGACCGGCTCGCCGTGATCGCGCGCGATCGTCGAGGCGCGCTGCGCACGCTGACGGGCGACGAGGTGGGCGCGCTCCTCGGCGACTTCGTGCTCGGGGAGACCGCCGAGCCACGCCGCGCCCTGCTGGTATCCACGCTCGTGAGTGGCGAGCTCTTGGAGCGCATCTGCCTCGCGAAGGGCGCCCGCTTCGAGCGCACCCCCACCGGCTTCAAGTGGATCGCATCGCGAGCACGAAAGCTCGAGGCGACCAGCGATCTGCAGTTCGTGTTCGGCTACGAAGAGGCCATTGGCTACGCGTTTGGCAGCATGGCCGACGACAAGGACGGCATCGCCGCCCTCTACGTGTTGCTCGAGTGCGCGCGCCGCCTGCACGCGGTGGGGTCGTCTCTCTGCGATCGACTCGACCAGCTAGCGCACCAGCACGGCCTGTACGGCGCCCGTCAACTCACCGTTCCGCGCGGCAACGACCAAGGAACCCAGCCCGACCTGATGGCGCGCCTGCGCACGATCGATCCGGCAACGCTGCTCGGCACCGGCACCACCCGGGTCGATCATGCGACGCAGCCAGAGCCCAGCGACCTACTGGTCTTCCGCCGTCGAAACGGTAGCCGCGTGTGCGTCCGACCGAGCGGCACCGAACCCAAGCTGAAGCTCTACCTCCACGCCCGAGCAGAAGTCGCCGGTTCTCTCGACGACGCGGAGCGAGCCGTGGCCCTCGAGCTCGACGATCTAGAGTCGGTGTTGCGCACACTCTAAAGCCGCCGCGCAGACGCGCGAGGGTCGACGCGCGCGTGGCCGTGCAAGGCCGCATGCGCGGAGGGCAAAGTGTTACGGCCGAGACGAGAGGGTCTTGCTGAGCGCGCCCCACTTGCGGCCGCTCTCGACCTCTTGGTCGGCGCGGGCGAGCATGAAGCGGTGGTGATCTTGTTTGGGTCCCGGACCATCGGGGTCGGGCACGCTGAGCCAGATGCGCTGCGCACGCTGGCGGAACACGTTGGCGAACGCCCGCCCGGCCAGCACCACGGCCGCCGTGTCGATCGGCGCGTCGTAGTTGCGCGGAAGTGCGACGTAGCGCTGCAGCAGCGTGAGATCGGTCTGCGCCAAGAACGACAGCCGACGTAGATCGCCCAAGGTCCAGCGAGGCAAGATCTCGCCCCGGTCGAGGTCGACGCGGTGCAGCCGCGCATCGAGCACGACCTCGCGCTGCAAGATGACGTCGCTGAGGTCGAGCACCAGCTCGCGAAGCGGTTCTTCGACGCGCATCCGGTCGCTACCGCGCATCTTGCCGGCGTCGAGCGTCAGCCCGGAGACCGCCGCCCGCCAGCGCAGACGCTCGGGATCGCGTGCGCGCACCAGCTTGACCGCGCTACGGAAGTTTCCGCGATTGCGAAAATGCGCCACCGCGTCGGTTATGCGAGCACCAGCAGCCATCCACCCTCCCAGCGCTCGAACAGCACCCGAGGAGGCCGTTGAGACGCCTCCTCGTCGTAGCCGCAGCGCCTCGGGAGCGCAAAAAAACGGCTGTTTAGTGGTCGCGCTTGGGGGTGGCAGCCGCCCCCGGGCTCGGACTGGCTGCCGGCCCGCTGGCTGCGCGCACCGCGCCTGCATCGGTGGCCGAGGCCACGCGTGCGGGCTGCGCCGGCTGCACAGGAACCGGCGCCGGCGCAGTGGTCCCTGACTTGACGGGCTGCGCACCGGCAACCGCCTTGGGCGGCGCACTGGCGGGCACGCCTCCGGGAACGAGCGGTGCCGGGACGACGACGCTGGCCGTCGTGGGATCGTACACGCCGCCACGCTCGACCGTGCGACGACGATGGGCGCGGCCGGCATCGCCGCTGTTGCGGCTGGCTCGCTCGCGGCGCTTGGCGTCTCGACTCGTGCTGGCCGCGCCGCGCGGGGACTCGGCTTCGGCGGCGCCTGCATCGGCGCCCAGCACGCCATCGGTGCCTACCGGCAGGGACAGCAACACTTGGTCCGGGGAGGCCTCACGCACGTCGATGCGCTTCCACGTGATGGTGTTGCCTTGCGCGCGCGCCTCGAGACGGTGTGGGCCTGGCGGCAGCTCGAGCACCCACTCGTTTTTGGAGTTGGTACCGTAGGACTCGCCGTCGACCACCAGCTCGCCGCCCTCGACCTCGCTGCTGACGACGATCTCGACGCGCGCCGCCTCTGCTGCGGCGGTCGCGGCACCTGCGGGAGGCGCCCCTTCGACGGCCGGCGTGAGCGCGGGGGCCTCGAGCTGATGCGCGCGACGCTGGCGCTCCGTCGCCATCCAGTAGTAGACGGCACTGGCGGCACCGACGATAAGGATGGCGAACAAGAACAGGCGACCCGCGGAGCTCGACGACCGCTGCCCGTCACGCGGATCGCGTCCGGCCTCACTCTCCTCCATCGGCGGCGCGCGCATGGAGGAAGGCGGAGCGAGCGTGGGCATGTCGCTATGGATGGGCGACGCCGCCCGGCGATCTTGATCGAGGGGCAGCGGGTACTGTTGGTAGCCGACCAGGTCGGTGGGCTGGGGCGCCGCCAGGCTGGCCCCTCCGAACTCGGCCAGGATGACGGTGACGTTGTCGTGGCCGCCGCCTGCCTTGGCCAGCTCGATGAGTCGCTCACAGCAGGCATCGAGATCTTCGATCTCGCTGAGCACGTCGCGGATGACATCGCCGTGGACCAGGCCGCTCAGCCCATCCGAACACATGAGGAGCCTGTCCCCGGCACGCAGCTCGAGGAAGGTGAGGTCGACGCTCACCGCTTCGGTGGTGCCGAGAGCTTGCAAGATGATGTTGGAGTGCTCGAAGGCCTCCGCCTCGTCCTCGGTGAGCTGTCCTGCCTCGATCAGCTGGTTGACCAGGCTCTGGTCTTTGGTGATCTGCTTGAGCTCGTGGCTGCGCAGGACGTAGGCGCGACTGTCGCCGACCTGCCCGACGAACAGCGTGCGATCCATCAGCGCCGCGACGGTGGCGGTGGTGCCCATGCCGCGCCGGCTGCGATCGGCACGCGCCGACTCGAAGATGCGGGTGCCCGCCTCTTCGACCGAGCGCACCAAGCTGCGTGCGAGCGCATCGCGATCGGCCTGCGGGACGCTGCGCCGCATCATCTCGTACAGCGTGTCGACCGCCATCTGGCTGGCGACTTCTCCTGCAGCGGCTCCACCCATGCCGTCGCACACCGCAAACAGCAGGCCGGCGGGGGACACCGTGTGAAAGGTCTGGGGCTCGCGACTACCTGTGGCCAGATCGGCGAGCAGGTAGTTGTCCTCGTTGTGCTCTCGCACCAAGCCGACATCGGTCCGCCCTACTACACGGACGGTGATGGTCGACGGCTCGCCGGCTCCTGCGATCTCGGCGTCGTCCGAGTTCACCTGGGCTCCGGTGCCTGCGGGCTGTGCCGCACTCACGGAATCGCGCTCATGGTCGTCTTGATCACTGGCCACCGGGTCGCGGCCGAGACTAGCCTCGACCGGGGCGGAAGCATAGCCGCGCGCATCCGAATCCGCGTGGTTGTGGGTCGAGCCTTCACTCGCGCGCGACGGAGCCTCACGCTTGTCCGCGGGCGGTCCGTCGCCGCGCGAGCCGGCGTCTACAGAGCCGGCGTTGGAACCAGCGTTGCGCACCGCTCCCTCGCCTGGCGTTCGCTCGCGCTGCGGATCGCTCATCTCGCGGCACGGCCTCCGGCGGGACCCGCTTCGAAGCGGAACAGGTGTCTGCCGATTCGAAACTGATCGCCGTCCCTGAGCACGTGTTCCCCCCGGATGCGTAGCGCGGTGCCATTGGACGAGCCCAGGTCATGCAGGGTGAAGCGTCGGCTGGCATGGTCCACTCGAACCGCCGCGTGGCGTCGCGAGAGGAACGGGTCGTCTGTGAACACGATGTCGCCATTCTCGCGCCCAATCACGGTTTCGTCACGGAAAAGGTAGTGGACGTCCCGGCCTACGCCCTCGGTGGTGTACTGGACCAAGCGCGCAAAGCGGGCTGCTTCGGGGGTCCCGAATACCAGTACACCGCGCTGCCAGGCAGGCCCGAGAGATAGCTCGCCTTCGGCGAGGGCCTCGAAGCGGAGGACTTGTTGTCCGATCAGGATCAGATCGCGATCGCGCAGCTCGACCTCGTCCCGTAGCCGCACGTAGACGCCGTTGACGCTGTCGAGGTCGCGCAGCGTGTAGGTGCCCTGCCGCGTCGAGACTCTTGCGTGGCGCGCCGACATGTACGGATCGTCGGGGAACACGACCTCCCCGTCCGCGGCACCGATGTCCGCATCGCCTTCCGCGATGGGGATCGAGCGCCCCTCCGAGCCGTCTTTGAGCAGCGTGACCAGCCGCGCCGCGAGCGTGCGCGAAGGCGCACCCGCCACCGGGCTACTCTGCGGCGGCGTGAGGCGAATGGCCGCGGCCGCGGCGTCGACGAACGATGCTCCGCAGTAGCGACAGAACGACGCCCCCGGATCGCGCGCCGACTGACAGCGCCAGCACGCACCCAGGGAGCCGAGCACAGGCTGCGGCTCGGTCTCCCCGCGCTCGCCCGATCCGCGCAGGGGTGTCCCGCACTCCCGGCAAAACGACATGCCAGGCGACGTCGGGGCGGAGCAGTGCGGGCACACGCGCGCCGCGCGCGCGGCCACGACGTCTTCTTCGCGGGGCTCCTCGACATCGACGCGCCCCGAGGGCCGGGCGGACTGCCGGGGACCGCGTACCTCACTCGCGCGCGTGGCCGCGACTTCGGTGGCGGTGGAGTGCTGCTTGCTGGAGGGAACCGAGCTCACCCCCGTGGCAGCGAGACCGGACGAACCTGGTGTGACCACGGCGCGAGCGGGCGGCGAAGCACGATCGGACATGCGCTTCCCGCAGTTCGTGCAGAAGATGATCCCGTCCGGGTTGTCCAACCCGCAGCTACCACAGCGCATGCCCACGCAGTGAAGCTCGCAGGACCCGCACGCGTCAAGCTCTGCCAGCGCGAAGAGTGCGCAGCGACGTCACTTGTTGGCCAGGGGTGCGTGCAGCGAGTCCCCGCTTGGGTCCCCTCTGCGCTCCGCGCGCTCCTTACATCACGGTCAGGCCGACCTCGATGAAGAAGGCCTCCGAGAAGTGAACGGCACCGCCGCCGCGACGCACCCCGTCGCGCTGCGTCCGAAAGGGCGAGTGGGAAAACGCGCGCAGACCCATGCCGATACGCACGCCGACCGACTCCGTCAACTCGGTCTCGACACCGGAGAAGGACTGGATGAGCACGCCGGCGGTCGCCACACGAAAGATGTCGCCGAGTCCCATCACACCCAAGCTCAGCTCGAAAATCGGGTGAAACACGAAATCGGTCGGCATGGTGTAGCGCACACCACCCCGCAGCATCTGCTGCACGGCGAGCTCGTAGACGGAGTCACTGTCGAGGAACCACACGTCGTACGCGAGCAAGCCGCCGAAACCAGTGGGCCAGCGCCGCTCGACCGAGACGCCGATCCCGCCGCCCGACTGCAGCACGCAGCCGGCCGCACTCGGGCAGAGCGCATCGTTGTCGAGCGGGAGTGTGAGGCCGGTGTGCACCTCGAGCGCCAAACGTGGCGCAACCTGCATGGGCGGTGGCGGAATGACGAGGGTGGCCGGCCCGTCGCCTCCGCGTCGTGGGGCGGCGTGTGGTCCAGCTGCACGCGGGCTGGTCTCGAGAGCGCTCGCGTCATCCGCCCGTGCCGACTGGGAGACGACGCACACGGCGAGCAGTACGCCGAGCAGGCCCGCCACCACACGAACCGCGCGTCCGACAGTGAGGGAAGAGAAGTCGAAGCCCACCCCACGGCGCGCGTGCGAAACAAACCGAGCGGCGACGTGTGATCGA
>JBEGTL010000150.1:0-15239 GCA_041179425.1 Pseudomonadota bacterium
TCTTGCCGTCTCCATTGTGCGCGAGGAACTTGTGACAGGTGAGTCCGGTCGTATCGATGGGCCCGGTGTCCGAAGGCAGCGTGGGGATCACGTCTTCTTCTTCGGCGACGACGGGAGCCTTCACGCTACAGGTGTCGGTCTCGGTCTTGCCCGAGGCACCCTTGTCGAGCCACGCGTTGAGCGTTGCGATCTCGTCCTTGGAGAGGGCGTTGGTGCCGGCAGGCGGCATCATCTTTTTGGTGTCGGTCTCGTTGATCCGAGTCTTGACGGACTCGCGCACACTCTTTCCACTCTTGAGCGCCGCCTGAAAGTCCAGAGCCGTGAGCAACGACATGGGCGCGCCACCGGCAGGCGTCGCGCCGTGGCATGCACCGCAGTGCTCCGTCACGAGCTTGTTCACGTCGCACGGCAGCGCGGTGCTCGCGCTGGTCGCCTTGCTGCCAGCATCGGCGACCACACGCGTACCGCTGTCTTTGACCGCCGTCGTCTTGCTCCCAGCGTCGCGTGGCTTCTCGTCGTCGTCCGTAGTCTCGGCATCGTCCGACTCGGAGTCGTCGTCACAGGCATCGTCGACACACGCTGGCGCCGCTTTCTCCGGGGTGCTGCACCCGCTGAGCAGACAAGCCGCCAGGACTCCGGCAACGGGGATCAAGCCAAGGACCGATCTCGACATTTGGTGCGCCTCCAGACGAGGAGAACGAAGCGCGTGCGCCGTGGGTAGCGGCTCGCGATCTCCCTCGTACCTGAGAGCAACTTATCCGCAGTGCGCAGAAACGCGTTTGACCGAGCTTGGAAATGGGTTGACCAAGCAGACGTCAGGCCCCTCGTTTTGTAGGCCAGCGCGCTGCTCGTCCTCGCGTGTTCACGGGCGGGCTCGCTGCGCTGTGCCCTCCCCTGAAGATCCGCGCGCGCTACAATGAGAGCAATGGCTACGCAGAAGCGCGCGGCGCTCACCGACTCGCAGTTCGCACGCATCGGGCGCGTGCTGGCCGAGCCGCGTCGTTACCAGATCCTCAAGGAGCTCGGGGAGTCGGACGGCTCGTGCACCTGCGCGAGCCTGCTCCAGGTGCACGACGTGAGCGCCGCTACGCTTTCGCACCACATGAAAGAGCTCGAGACGGCCGGCCTGGTGTCGATCGTCCGCGAAGGAAAGTTCGCCACGCTGATCCTGCAGCGCGACGTCCTTCAGGCCTACATCGAGCGACTCGCCAAGATCTGAGAACGCGTGAGGACACCGTAACGCGCCCCCGCCGAGCTCCGTCTATCACTTCGACACTTATCGAATCGTCGAAGCAACAGATCGAGAAAGCAGGCGGATCATGGGCAAATTGACCGGAAAAGTGGCCCTTGTAACGGGTGCATCCAAGGGCATTGGCGCGTCGATCGCCCGACGCTTCGCAGCAGAGGGTGCCTCGGTCGTCGTGAACTACGCGTCCAGCCGCGAAGGCGCCGACCTCGTCGTCGGGGCGATCACGCGGGAAGGCGGCAAGGCCGTCGCCATCCAGGCCGACGTTGGCAAGGCAGACGACATCAAGCGCTTGGTGGCGGAGACCAAGGCGGCCTACGGCACACTCGACGTCTTGGTGAACAACGCGGGCGTGTTCGAGTTCGCGCCGCTGGAGGCCGTGACCGAGGCCGAGTTCCACCGCGAGTTCAACATCAACGTGCTCGGGCCCATCCTGCTCACCAAAGAAGCGCTGAGCTTGTTTGGCGAGCGTGGAGGTAGCGTCATCAACATCAGCTCCGTGGTCAGCACGAGTCCTCCGCCCGCCTCGGTGGTGTACTCCGCCACCAAGGGCGCGCTCGACACGGTCACGCGAGCGCTGGCGGTCGAGCTCGCCGCCCGCAAGATCCGCGTGAACACGCTCGCACCGGGTGGCGTGGAGACCGAGGGGAGCCATCGCATCGGCATGATCGGGAGCGACTTCGAGAAGAGCATCGTCGCGTCCACCCCGCTCGGCCGCATCGGACAGCCCGACGACATCTCGCGCGTCGCCGTGTTCTTGGCTGCGGAAGACTCAGGCTGGCTCACCGGCGAGCGACTCTCGGCATCGGGAGGTTTCCGCTGACGGGGTCGCTCTGACGAATCCTCAGCCGCCGTCGGTGCCCGCGTCTGTCGCGCCACCGGTGCTGCACGTGAACGTGGTGGGCGAACAAGTGCCCGTCACGCAGCTAGTTGGCTTCGCTGGGTCGCACGCACGGCAACGCGGTGCTGCGGCGCCGACTCCCGCGACACAAAACGCCGTGGTCGGAGTGTCCGCGCAGCCAGTGTTCGTCACCGGGTCGCACTCGACGCACGCTGCCGTTGCGGGTGCACAAAAGCTCGAATCACAACCCGCTTGCACGCTGGGTTCACATGCCGTGCACTGGCCGACCAATGTCCCTGCGCGCGCGCAAAACTTCTTCGTGGCATAGTTCGACAGGCAGCGATTATCCCCACTCAGAGTGGTGCAGGCCGCACACATGCCCATGACGCACAGAGGCGTCGCAGGGGTCGCGGCGCACTGCGTGTCCTGCGTGCAACCAGCCATACACGTCGACGTCGCGATGTTGCAGGCCGGCCTCGGAGCAGCGCAGTTGAGGTCGGACAGGCACTGCCCGCACACGTTGCCCGGCGCGCAGACGGCGCCTCGCGGGTTGCCGGTGCAGTCGCTCGCCAGCACGCACTCCACGCACTGGCCTGCGACCAGCTTGGGCTTGGGCGTGCCCGTGCAGTCGGCGGCGACGCGCTCGCGGCAGGTGCCCGCGACACCACACACCGGAGCCAGGCCGTTTTGATCGCAGTCGGCGCTGGTGCGGCACTGGACGCACTGGCCCTTGGGCTGGCCTGCCGATGCGCAGAACGGCTTGGTGCCGCTGCAGTCGCTCGCCGCGCAACCCTGACACGAGAAGTCTCCGCCGCTTGCCTTGCAGTAAGGCAGCGAGACGTCGGTGGTGCAGCCGTTGTTGCCCGGGCCCTCGTCTGGATCGCAGGCATCGACACACGCGCCGGTGACCTTGGCGCAGTAGCGGCTACCGCAGTCGGAGTTGTTGACGCAGGCGGTGCACTGCGGCCCCATCGCCGCCATCTTGCAGATGGGCGTGTTGCCCTGGCAGGGGACGTTGGAGACCAACGTGCATCCGAAGCAGCCTACGCCCGGCGTGCACTGCAGGCCGTCAGGGCACTTGTTGTCGGCGCTGCATCCGACGCAGGTGTTGCTGGTGCTGCAGATGGGCGCGTTGGGTTTGCAGCCCTCGTCGTCGCCCGAGTCGGCGGCCTTGGCACCGCGATCGCACTCTTTGCACTGGTTGTTCACGCACTGATTGCGACCGTCCGTACGCGACTTGCAGTCGACATCGACGGTGCACTGTACACAGCGCGCATCGTTGCCCGTGCCGGTGCAGGTCTCGTTCGTGACGCAGCCGCGTCCGCTGCCAGGCTCGCACTCACACTTGCGATTGCCGCAGTTGGGTGCGTTGGCCTCTTTGCAGCCCACGTTGCACTCGCTGCAGTCGCCCGTGGAGGAGACGGCGACGCAGACAGGACCTTTGTTGTCTTGTCGGTCGCAGCACAGCTTGTCGTCGCCGCAGCTTGCGAGCTGGTCGACCTTGCACGTGGCCGGTGCGGCGTCGACCTGCTGCGCATCTGCGCGGCCGGCGTCGCGACCCGCATCTCGCTCGACCACCCTTGCATCGCGCCCGGCATCTTCGGACATCGTCTGTCCGCCGCCGTCATCGGTGTCGATGAGCTCGGGCGGAAAGTCGACGACCAAGGAGCAACCCGAGCCGGCGAGCGTCGTGGAGCCAGCCACGACAAGCACAAGACACAGCCAAAAGTAAGCAACTACGCGCCGCATGGGGCTCCTTACAAACGATCGATGGGCCGCTGTCGACCCACGGGAACACCCGCCGGAGCGAGCAAAAGTCCCGTGCAACAGTTACGCCGGGAGCCTTCGACTCCAGCCGCCGCTGTTAGAAGTGCATTCGACCGGCCAAGCCGACTTCGCTTGGACTGAGCTCAGGTGCAATGATGAAGGCCTGCTCCGTCGGCTGATCCGACGCGCCCGATGTCAGGTAGAGCACCAGCGCCGTGACGCCAGCCACGATCGCGATGCCAAAGTTCACGTCGGCAAACAACGCCAGCTTGTCACCCTTTTTGCTGAGGGCGCGGGTGGGCTGGTTTTTGTAGTCTTTGGCATCTTTGAGCGCGACGAGACCCAGCGCGGTTCCGGTGATGCCGGTTACGCCTGCCACCGCCATGGAGGCCCACACCGCAGGCGTGCCGTGCCGGCGACCGCTGCCCAGCTCGCTGGGCTCGTCGACCGGCGAGGGCGTGACGACAGGCTCTTCGACGGGGGCCACGGGCTCGGCCGCGAGCGTGAGACTGAGCCGCTGGCGCGAGCCGATGGCGACCTCGACCGACTCCTCGAGGGAGGTGTAGCCCGGTGCGGAGAGCGAGATGGTGTGCTTGCCGGCACGCACGGAGATCTCGTTGGGCGTGAGGTAGCCCGTGTTCTCGCCGTCGACCCAGATCACGGCACCGGCGGGCGCGCTCTCGATGCTGACCGAGCCCGGCTTGGCCTCCAGGTTGGCGATCTGCGACTCGACCTGCGCGCGGTCGGGCGCGGTGGGCTTCTCGTTGAGGTACTGGCGCAGCGTGACGACGGCTGCCGCGAAGTCTTCGTTGCGCACCTGACACTCGGCGATGCTGAGCAACACCACTGGATTGGGCACGGCGCGGTACGCCTCTTCGAAGGAGCGCTGCGCCGTCTGGAAGTCGCCCTGGCGGAACAGCTGCTGCCCCTGCGTGTAGAGCTCGCGAGCGCGCGCCTTGTTGGACGCCTGCGCCTGGGCCTGTGCCGGGAGCGGCGCGAGCGCAGGCCCAACAACGACCGACAGCAGGAGCGCGATGGCCAAAGCTTGCGCGAGCATCCGCACGACAGTCCTCATCCGTTCCTCCGTAGGGCGCGTCGAAGCGCAAGTTGCACCGCGCGGGAGCGCGAGTTGAAGTACGCGGGTTGGCCAGTGCTCTCCCCGCGGTCGAAGCGCGCTCTCGGGCGCGCGAGCAAAGCAACGTCGCACAGCGGGTAGCGTGATTCGCATTGGGGCGCCACCGTGCTCACCGCATGTCATGAGTGTCCGAGTCTCGACCCAATCATGAGGTCTTCTCAATAGTCGAGCCACTTACGGGGAGGTTGCGGCTGGCAGCGCACCCGCCCCGGGCACATCGTAGGCGCAGCGGACCCCGACGTCGATGAAGCCGCGCCCCTCCGCACGACCCTCGCGGTGCGTGACCCTCAGGGCGAGCGCGGGCGTACGAAAGGACCCCCCACGCACCGTGCGCAGCCCGTTGTCCTGCTGGACCTCGGGCGCGACCGAGAGCGGCTGCGCACGCACGCCGACGAACGAGTCGGCCGTCCACTCCCACACGTTGCCGGCCATCTGGACCAGGCCGTGGGGGCTCTGGGCCTGTTCGTACGCGGTGACAGGCGCCAGGTAGGGGTAGCCGTCGTCCCCGGAGGCAGCGCCTGCGCTGGGGTCGAAGGACAAGCTCGGTTTGCCGTGGTTGGCCAGCGCAGCATTGTAGTAGAGCCCCCAGGGAAAGCGGCGGGCCGTGTCGCCCCGCGCACCCCGCTCCCACTCCGCTTCGCTGGGCAATCGTCCGCCGCGAAAAGCGCACAGCGCGCGCGCCGCCGACCAGCTCAGCCCGACGGCGGGATGCGTCGGTGCACGGAGGCCCGGGTGCTCGCTCGCGTACGCGGATGGATCGCAGGCGCCGGCATCGACGCAGGCGCCGAGCTCTGCGCGGGTGACCTCGTAGCGATCGAGTGCATAGCGCGGCAGGTACACCCGCCGTGCCGGCAGCTCGTCGTCGAGCAGCTCGTCGCTGGCGCAGCCACGCAGCCTGAGCGCGAACGGAATCCGTTCGTTGACGCACAAGCGGCGGGCCTGCTCGAGGTCTTCTTCGTTGGCGCCGAAGGTGAACCAGCCCTCGGCGATGACCACGCGACCACTGACCTCGGCACGCGTGCTTCCGGCCGCGGCGAGCGCGAGCAACATCCCGATCGGGAGCCGGCGCGAGAGCCTGCCCAGTGCGCCCATACGACCTTTGTATCAGAGGCCGCCGCTGGCTCGCGCCTGTGCTTGCCGTTAAGCTCGCCGCTTCATGACCGAGTCAGACGTAGAAGTCGCTTCCAATGACGAAGGCGCACGCGCCGGGCGCTGCGCTATCGTAGGGCGACCCAACGTGGGCAAGTCCACGTTGCTCAACGCTTTGCTCGGCCAGAAGCTGGCCATCGCAACCTCCAAGCCGCAAACCACGCGCCACCGCATCCTGGGCGTGTACACCCAGGCCGAGCCACCCACCCAGATTGGTTTTCTCGATACGCCTGGCCTGCACCGCCCGAAAAACGCGCTGGGCAGGGCCCTGGTCGAGCAGGCGCAGGGCGCGCTCGAGGGCTGCGACGTCGTGTTGTGGCTGCTCGAGAGCCCCAGCGACCGCACCAGCGTGGGCCCTTCCCTGCTGCCCGCCGACAAAGAGGTCCGCGACCTGCTGCGGGGCGACAAGCGTCCCAAGCTGGTCATCGGCCTCAACAAGGTCGACCGGCTCAAGGACAAGACCAAGCTCTTCCCCTGGCTGGAGTACTACCAGCGCGAGCTCGCCCCGGAGGCGGTGGTGCCCATCGCCGCCCTCAAAGAGCGCGGGCTGTCGCAGCTGATCAGCGAGCTGCGCAAGCACCTGCCGGCCGGCATCCTCTACGACGACCCAGAGTTCGTCACCGACCGCCCCGAGCGCTTCTTCGTCGGGGAGCTCATTCGCGAGGCCGCCATCCGCAACACGCACGAAGAAGTGCCGTACGCGGTGGCCGTGCTGATCGACAGCTTCGAAGAAGGCGCTGGCGTCACGCGTATCCAGGCGTCCCTCATCGTAGAGAAACCAAACCACAAAAAGATCGTGGTAGGTGCCGGCGGCTCGATGTTGAAAAAGATCGGCAGCGAGGCACGCGCCGAGATTGAGAAGCTGCTCGAACGCAAGATCTTCCTGGGCCTCTTCGTCAAGGTTGTCGAGGGCTGGACCGAAGATCCCAACCGCGTACGCGAGCTGACGATGGAGACGAGTTCGTGAGCTACGAGCCAAAAGACGATCTCGAAGACGAGATCGCAAAAGAAGCAGAAGAAGAGTCAGACGGCGACGAGTCTCACGACGAAGCGGGCGAAGGCGACGAAGCGGACGACGAGTCTGAAGACGACGAGTCCGAAGGCGACGAGTCTGAAGACGACGACGACGAGTCTGAAGACGACGACGACGACGACGACGACGCGGAGGACGAAGGCGACGCAAGCGACGAAGAAGCCTCCGCCGCGGACGAAGCAACGGAAGAAGACCGACGTCCGCGCCGCCGGCAGCGTAAGGAGCGGCCGGCCGGCGCACGCACACCGCGACCTTTGGTGGCGATCGTGGGCCGCCCCAACGTGGGCAAGAGCACGCTCTTCAACCGCCTCGCGCGCGCCAACATCGCGGCCGTCGAAGATCGACCCGGCGTCACGCGCGACAGGCACTACGTCGACGCCGAGGCGCTGGGCACACGCTATGTGCTCATCGACACCGGCGGCTTCGACCCCGAGAGCGACGACCCGATGCAAGAAGGCATCGCGCGCCAGGTGCGCCTCGCACTCGAAGAAGCCGACGTGGTGCTGTGCGTGCTCGACGCGAGCAGCGAGCTGCTGCAGGCCGACCGCGAGGCCGTGAAGTTGCTACGCCGAGCCAATAAGCCCGTGCTGTACGTCGCCAACAAGTGCGACTCCGAGAAACGTATTGCCGAGGCGACCACGCTCTACGAGCTGGGTATCGACGCGTTCTACCCGGTCAGTGCGCTGCACAGCCGCGGCATCGGCGACCTCGAAGAGGCGCTGCACCACGCGCTCCCGCCGCCCAAGCCAATCGAGGAGACCGGGTACGAAGACGCGCCTCACATCGCGATCATCGGCCGGCCCAACGCGGGCAAGTCGTCGCTGGTCAATCAGTTCCTCGGCGAGGAGCGCCAGCTGGTCGACCATCGCCCGGGCACCACGGTCGACAGCATCGACACGCTGCTCGAGAAGCAAGGCAAGCGGTACGTCATCATCGACACCGCCGGCATCCGCCGCAAGTCGCGCAAAAAAGAGAACATCGAGCAGCTCGGAATCTTGCAGGCCGTACGCGCCATCGAGCGCTGCGACATCGTCATCATGATGATCGACGCGGCCGAGGGCGTGGCCGAACAAGACGCAAAGATCGCGGGCATCGCCGCCGATCGCGGGCGCGCCATGATCGTCGTGCTCAACAAGAGCGACCTGCTCTCGCGCGACGACCTCGACAAGGCCATCACGCGCACGAGCGAGGTGCTCAACTTCGCGCAGTTCGCGCCCATCATGACGCTCAGTGCGTTGACGGGCCGCGGTACCACCAAGCTGCTCGAGAAGGTGGACCTGGCGATGGAGAGCTTCCGGCGCCGCGTCAGCACCGCCGAGCTCAACCGGTTCTTCGAGCAGGTGCTCGAGCATCACCCGCCGCCTCCGCAGGGCGGTCGCTCGGTGCGGCTGTACTACGTCACGCAGGCCCAGGTAGAGCCGCCCACGTTCATCGCGATGACCAACCATCCCGACGACGTGCACTTCAGCTACCGGCGCTACGTGGCCAACCAGATCCGCAAACGGTTCGACCTCGTCGGCACGCCCGTACGCGTGATGTACCGCAAAAAGAAGAGCAAACGCGGCAAGCTCGGCGGCGGCTCCACAAAGCCCTGAGCAGGTCGCTGGCGGCTCGCTAGCGACCTCAGGTCGGCACACGGCGACGCATCGAAGCGCACCCTCGGGCGCGCGAGCGAAACGTGGAGCCACGGCGTGGACCGCGCTCCAGCGCCTCTGTCTACATGACCATGATGGGTTCGCACTCGACCTTGGCGCCGAGTAGGTGATCGGTGCCGTCCTTGAGGGTCTCGCAAGAGGCTCCGGTCAGCGTGATCTTGCGGCCCTCGATCTTCCAGCCATCTGCGCCGTCGAGGACCACGGTCTTGCCATCGATGGTCACACGCACGAACGAGGGGTCCGGCGGCACCTCCGACAGCTCGAACTCGCAGCGGACCACGTCCCTGGTGATCTTGTCGAACGCGGCCTCGAGGTCGGCCTGGTTCTCGACGGGGAAGAACTTCTCGGTGCCGCCCGCCTGGGCCATGGAGTTCATCGTGCCCTGTCCGAGCGCGTCGATCTCGTACCCGATCACGTAGACCGGAATCTCGGCAGCCTTGAGGGCCTGACAAGCCTGGATCGCGTTGTTGGTCGGGTCCGGCGTGTCGCCGTCGGGGCAGTTGGGCTCGCCATCCGTCACCAGCACCACGAAGGCCGGCACCGCAACGGTGTCGCCCGCCGCGTGGCGGTCACCCAAAAACGTCAGAGCACTGCGCAGCGACTGGGCCGTGGGCGTGATGCCGATGGGCCGTGCGTTGTCGATCGCCGTCGCGATCTTGCTTGCGTTGTTCACTGCCATCGGCACATCGAGGATGCCGGGCTCGCAGGTGAAGCCTGCCGGAAAGATCTCGAGCCCGAACGAGACCAGGCTCTCGTATTTGGAAGTGAGCTGCTTCACCGCAGCGGTCGAGGGAGCCCAGCGCGTCGCGGCCATGCTGAGCGACTTGTCGAGCACGATGAGCATGTCAGGCGGCGTGGAGCGCGCGCTGACGGTCTTGTTCTCGCAGGTCTCGCCGCCGCCACCGGTGCCGCCAGCGCCGGGCTTGGTCCCGGTCGTCTTCCCTGCGTCCTTTTTGCCGGCGTCCACCTTCGTAGACTCGCCTTTGCCGGCATCCACCTTGCCAGCGTCTACACCGCCGTCCTTTTTGGGCGGCTTGGGGTCGTCTTCGCCGTCGTCACCCTCGTCAGCACCAGACGAGTTGGACGCGGTGCTTTTGCCGCCAGTGCCATTCTCGGTACCACAGGCAGCGACCGTCGATACGACCAAAAAGAAGCTCAAGACTCTCAAGGTTAGGCGCGTCATGAACACGCCTTCGCACGTCTGGTGGCCCTCCTACGAGCGGTCCAGCTCACCGATCGGGCCGCGGACAACGCTTTGAGCGACCTGAATATTTTTTAGGCTCATCGGAACGAGCGCCTTGTCACACACCCGTCATCTCGTCGGGCCTCGCGCGGCGCGGTCGAGGCGCGCGGTGCGTCCAAGCGCGAGCGAGAGAGGCCGAAAGAACGCCCCAAGTCCAGCTCAGTTGGTGGCGAGGAGCTGCTCGATGCGCTGCGCATTGAAGCCGCCGAGCAGCGTGCCGTGCACGTCGATGACCGGGATGCCACCTGTCTGCACGCCCTGCGACCTGGCCTTGGCCATCATCTCGCTGCGTGCCTCGGGCTCCTTCTCGATGTCCTTCTCGACGAAGGCGACGCCCTTCTGAGAGAAGAACTGCGCCGCCTGTTTGCAGGCTCCACACCAGCTGGCGCCGTAGATGATGACGTCGGACGAGCCGCTCTTGGCCCCCGCGGGGTCGCCGGCCGCGGGCACGGCGCTGGCCAACGAAGACTCGAACGTGGCGCGCTCGATCTTGCGCACCGGGTACGCTCCGCCTGCCCCTGGGGCCCGCAGGTCGGCCACGTAGACGAAGGCCGCGTCGAGGCGCTGCTCGGGGGCCAGCTCGAGCGCGTCGACCCGCACGTGGGCGCGCTGCGCCTCGGGAACCTCGGCGCGGTTGCTGGCCGGGTGTGCCGCGCCCTGCTCGTCGTACCAAACGAGCAGGAGTCCTTCGACCTCGCCCTCCACCGCGAACGGGGGCTTGATGAGCTCACCGCGCGTGGTCGCGGAAGCCGGATGGGACGCGCTGGAGGCTTGGGTGCCGGGCGCCGGATTGCCGCAGGCCACGAGGAGCCAGGCGAGGGACAAGAGCAGAGACTTCTTCATGCGCAGTCCTCAGTCTGCACCAACCCGAGGAATCTGCACCACGGCGAGCAGAACCAAGCTTGGGCACGTCCCGCGCACTTCACGCGCCGAAGCGCAGAGAGAGGGTGCGCGCCTGGGCCTCACACTTCTCGAACCGACCCCGGGCATCGCTGAGCGAGCCCTCGGCGCGATCGATCTCGGCCCGAATCCTGGCGGTGTCGGTCGCCATCAGTGAGCCACCGTCCGGCTGGGCAGAGATGGCGCGGTCGAGCTGTCCGGCGGCGGCCTCGTTCTCACGCTCGGCCCGGATCAGCGCGCGATGTGCGCCCACGCACTGATCGCGGGCCGTCCGCACGGCTTCTTCACTCAGCGTGAGCTGCTCGAGCTGGAGAATCTTGCGCTCGCGCTCAGCGATGGGCGCCCGGTGGTCCGTCGCTCGGTACAGCGCGAGGAAAGTGTGAGCTTCCGCGCGCACCCGGTCGTCGCGGCTGCACGCAGCGCCGCTCACGAGCGCGAGCACGAGGCTGTACCTAACGAGGACCTTGAGGAAAAGTGGCTCGGTCACGAGCTTCGTCCCTAACAGAGCCCATGCGCACAAGCAAAGTCGTGTCTACCTACCCTGTAGGGAACATCCGCGAGCTTCGGCTTCGGGTGCGCAGGCCTACGACACGCACCTTGTTGACACACAAGGTGCTCGTGACGCATATGGAGACTCTGTGACAGAAGCAGCCGCCACTCTGCCCGCGGTTCTGGCCGTCGACGGTCCGACCTACGACAAGCCTCGCGGCAAGACGCGCAGGCGTGCCCGCGAGTTCCAGCGCATCACCGTTCGCTGTGGCTGCTGGCTCGAGCACGAGCAGGCCACCGTGTTTGGCACCACGGTCGACCTCGGCCGCGGCGGCTTGTTCCTGCGCACGGCGTTGCCCATGCCGCCGGGTGTCTCGGTGCGCGTCACGCTGCAGCTGCCTGGCCAAGAGACGGTGGTCGCCGACGGGAAGATTGTGCGGACGGTCGCACCGCAGGCCGGCGACCGGCCCGGCTTGGGCGTTCGGTTCGAGCGGCTGCCCAACGGCGAAGACTCACTCTGTGCATTCTTGTTCGGCAGTCTGCGCGCCGAGCAAGAAGCGGCCGACCTCGCAAGCGTCGGCTAGCGCACAGCGGCGCTGCTCTGTTCTTCTCGCAGGTTGTCGCACGTGGTAGGTCTGTAGAACATGCACTTCGAAGTCGAGCACGTGTTCGATGCCCCCATCGCAGCGGTCGAGGCAGCGATGTTCAACCCCAGCTACGCGTCGTTCCTGCTCGAGCGCAGCGACCTGCTCAAGAGCCAAGCGCTGCAGTCCTTCGAGGACGACGGCATGCACATCCGCCGCCGCGTGCAGCACGCGCCCAAGCCCTCGTTCGATCACATCGGCAGCAAGAAGGTGCCGCCGGAGTGGTTCGAGTTCGTCGAGGAGAGCATCTGGGATCGCGGCACGCGCAAGCTCACCTTCAAGAACGTGCCGATCGAAGACAAGATCGCGAGCCGACTCATCAACCGCGGCGAGATCACGCTGGTCGAGGTGTCGCCCGGCAAGACCAAGCGCGTTGCGCGCGCCGAGATCAAGATCCACGACCTGCCCTTGCTCGCGCGCCCGTTCGCGCCGCTGGTCGAGCAGATCTTGGCGCGTGAAGCCCGTCGTATGTTCGAGGCCGAGGCCGAGGTCATGCGCGAGTGGCTCGCCACCCAAGCCACCGTTCACGCGTAATCAGCGGCGCATCAGAGCGCCGACTCGAAGCGCACACCTTCTTCGTTCGCGAAGCGGCGCTGCATGACTTCGAACGCGTTGGGCAGTACGTCGACCAACGTGAAGCGGCGGCCCGTGCGTAGCGCAGCGGCCCCCAACGTGCCGCTGCCTGCAAAGAAGTCGAGCGCGAGTCCGCCGGGCGGACAAGAGGCGCGCACGATGCGCTCGATCACGCCGATCGGCTTTTGGGTAGGGTAGCCCAGCTTTTCTTTGCCGGTGGGGCTGACGATGGTGTGCCACCAGGTGTCGGTGGGGAGCTTGCCGCGCTCGGCTTTCTCGGCGCCGACGAGCGCGGGTGCCAGGTACGGGATGCGGTCCACCTCGCTGGTGTCGAAGTGGTAGAGCTTGGGGTCGCGCACGTAAAACAGGATGTTGTCGTGCTTGGCAGGCCAGCGCCGGGTGGCACGTGCGCCGTAGTCGTAGGCCCAGATGATCTCGTTGAGGAAGCACTCGCGGCCGAAGATCTCGTCGATCAGCAGCTTGCAATAGTGCACCTCGCGGTAGTCGATGTGGAAGTAGAAGCTGCCCGTGGGCTTGAGCACGCGGCGCGCGTGCTCGATGCGAGGCGCCAAGAAACCGAGGTAGTCCTCGAAGCTGTCTTCGTAGCTCTGCGAGCCCGTGCGCACGGTGCGGTAGCGTGCGCCCTGAAAGCCCGTGCGGTCGCCCTGTTCGTCGCGCTCGGTGCGCAGCGAGATACGCGTCTGGTTCTTGCCCGTGTTGAATGGCGGGTCGATGTACACCAGGTCGACACTCGCGTCGGGTAGCGCGCTCAAGACGGTGAGATTGTCGGCATGAATCACCAGGCCACGTTCGTCGGCGCAGAGTTCGAAGGGCAAAGCCATCAGGGCCGATGGATACGCGGTGCCAGGAGCTTGGCAAGACGACGAGCGTTCCCCGCACGGGTCCACGGGAACCCGCGTGCGTCGCGGAGTATGGTGCGCGCATGATCCGACTGTGCTTCGTGTGTCTCGGCAACATCTGCCGCTCACCTACCGCGGAGGGCGTGATGCTGGCTCTCGTGCAGCGCGAGGGCCTGCTCGGAGAGTTCGTCATCGAGAGCGCGGGCACCGCCGGCTACCACGTCGGCGAGCGGCCCGATCGGCGCACGCTCGCTGCGGCGAAAACCCACGGTGTCGAGCTCCCCAGCCGCGCGCGGCAGTGGCTCAAGACCGACTTCGCCAAGTTCGATTGGGTGCTTGCGATGGACACCAACAACCGAGCCAACCTGCTCGCGCTGGCACCCGATCAAGAGTCGCGCGACAAGGTGCGGCTGCTGCGCAGCTTCGACCCCGACGCCGAGCGCGACGCGGCGGTGCCCGATCCGTACTACGGAGGCGCCGAAGGCTTCGAAGAGGTCTTTGCGATCTGCGAGCGCGCGTGTCGGGGCTTACTGGCCAGCCTGCGCCGCGAGTACCGGCTGTGAACGAGGCGCTGTCGCGCGCGGTCGAGCAAGCCGTGGGCAGCGCGGTGACCGAGCTGCGCGCCGTCGCAGGCGGCGACATCAACGACGCCTATCGAGCCACACTCGCGAACGGCCTGGTGGTGTTCGTGAAGACGCGCAGCAAGGCGCCCGCAAACATGTACGCACGCGAAGCAGAAGGTCTCGCCTGGCTTTCCGCTGCGAGCGCGCTGCGCGTGCCAGAGGTGCTCGCCGTAGCGCCAGACTTCTTGGTGCTGGCTTTTGTCGCGAGTGGACCGCGCTCGACGTCGTACGACGAGCGGCTCGGGACAGGACTCGCGCTCTTGCACCGAGCGGGTGCACCGAGCTTTGGCTTTGCCCACGACAACTTCATCGCCAACCTCCCGCAGGACAACACCGCACTCTCGACGTGGAGCGAGTTTTACCGCGCGCGCAGGCTCGAGCCGCTGGTCGCACGCGCAGCCAGTCAACTCACGGCGCACGATCGTGAGGCATTCGAGCGCCTGTACAGCAAGCTCGATGCGCTCGTGGGCCCGCGTGAGCCGCCCGCTCGTGTGCACGGCGACTTGTGGAGCGGCAACGTGCTCAGCGATGCGTCGGGCGCGCCCGTGCTGATCGACCCTGCGGTGTACGGCGGGCATCGAGAGGTCGACCTCGCCATGCTGCAGCTGTTTGGCAGTCCATCGGCGAAGTTGTTCTCCGCCTACGACGAGGCGTACCCGCGCGCGCCGGGTCACGCGGAGCGTGTCGGCCTCTACCAGCTGTACCCGCTGCTGGTGCACGTGTGTCTCTTTGGGCAGGGCTATCTGCGCCAGCTGCGGGCCGTGCTCGCGGCGTACGCCTGAGTCGCGCCCGTCAGTAACGAATGGCGTCCGCCGGCGGTGGCGGGAAGCTTGGCCGGGCGTAAAAGAAGCCCTGCCCGTAGTGCGCCCCGGTATCCATCACGGCCTCGGCCTCGGCCTCGGTCTCGATGCCCTCGGCCACGACCTTGGTGCCCAGCTCTTCGCACAGGCGCACGAGCGCGCGCACCAGCCGGTGCTGACGCGTGCCCTTCTGCATGTTCATGATCAAGCCGCGATCGAGCTTGACGACCTGCGGCGAGAGGTCAGCGATGTACTTGAGGTTGGAGTAGCCTGCACCCAAG
>JBEGTL010000151.1:0-15137 GCA_041179425.1 Pseudomonadota bacterium
TTCGGACGGCTTTTTTCGCCTGTTTGTTGCTGCATTCGAAGGCACCCGCGTAGATCTGAAAGCCCGGTTCTTTCGTGCGTGCGTCCTCGGGACCACCACTGAACAGCGATGCGACACGACCATGCCTGATAGAGCCGTTCACGATCCTGACCACGACCCACCAGCCGAGCCGCGGCGCCGCAGCGCCGACCCCAAGGGTGCGCACGGCGCCGCTCGAGCCAACCGCAACGGCAGGCGCCGCGCGGCGCCTGCGCACGACACGTCGCTGCTTGGCTCACGCTCCCGAGGAGACGCATCGACGCGCGATCTCGAGCAGCTGCGCGAGCGAAGCGACGACGCGGCCGGACGCAGGCTCGGCCTGTTTGCCCTGGCAGGTACGCTCGGGGTCGCTGCCGTCATCGCATTCGGCGTCGTGGCCGGTGGCTCCGAAGAACCGACGCCCAAAGACGGGCTCGACCCACTCGCACAGCTCGCGCTCACGGGGGCCGACCCCAAAGCGCCGCCCTCCCTCGCCGGGCCCCAGGGCACGCCTGGCACCGACGCGCTGGGCGCACACGCGCAAGATTCGTTGGCTTCGGCGCGGTCCCCGGGCAAACCGCCGGCCAGCGTGCAGCTCGACCGACTCTCTTTTCCGGCCACCTTGGTCGGGGACCAGTCGGCGATCGAGGCGACGGTGCGCGCTGCCGAGGCCGAGCACGCCGCCATCACGACCCGTCCTCGGATGCGGGCCTCCGATATCCCGGCTGCGGCGCTGGCCGGCAGCGAAAGCGACCGCCTGTCGCGTGCAGCCAAGCACGACCCGCTGATGGCCCAAGCTTTTCTGCGCCCGCGTCCCGAGCCGCGCGGCCTCGCCCCCGAGCGGGGCACCGTCGCGCCCACCGGCTCGGAGGGTGCGTTCACGCTCCAGGTCTCTTCGTTCGACACCCGCGACGCGGCCGAGCACTTCGCCACGGCACTGCGCGCGCGAGGACATCGCTCGTTCGTGGCGCAAGCCGAGCTGCCGGGACGAGGTCGCTCGTACCGGGTGCGCGTCGGACCATTCCCTACAAGGCGCGACGCGCTCGCCTACCAAGCCAGCTTCGAGCGCGACGAGCGTATGCACTGCGTCCTGGTGACCAGCTCGGGCAAGTAGTTGGGCCGTCCGGGACATTGAGCTCACGGGCTCGCGAAAAGCTGACGTTATAATCGCGCGATATGGATGAGCAGACGTTCCATTCGCTGTTGGCGAAGGGCATCCAACACGACGCCAGCGACGTGCTGCTGAAGGTCGGACAGCCGCCCGCCCTACGTGTCGCGGGCGACCTCTACTACATGCAGGCCGAGAAGCTGGGCCCGGCCAATACGCTGCAGGTCGCGGAGATCGTGCTCGCCAAGACGCGGTTTCAGGGCTCCGTCGCGGACCTCAAAGAGTACGACTGCTCGTACGCGGTCTCGGGCGTCGGCCGCTACCGCGTCAACATCTTCCGTCAGCGCCAGTCGCTCGCGCTGGCGATGCGCTCCATCCCGCTCAACGTGCCCACGTTCGACCAGCTCGCTTCACCGCCTGCCGTCCGCAACTTTGCCACGCTCGAGCGCGGCCTGGTGCTCGTGGTGGGCGCGGCAGGCAATGGCAAGTCGTCCACGCTGGCCGCGCTGATCGGCGAGATGAACCGCGTGCGCCGTTTGCATGTCGTCACCATCGAAGACCCCATCGAGTTCCTACACACCGATGCCCTGTCTTCCATCTCGCAGCGCGAGGTCGGGCTCGACACCAACTCGTTCGCGAGCGCGCTGCGGGCGGCGCTGCGCCAAGACCCTGACGTCATCTTGGTCGGCGAGATCCGCGATCAAGAGACCATGGAGATTGCGCTCAAGGCCGCCGAGACCGGACACCTCGTGGTCTCTACCCTGCACACGCCCGACGTCGCGCGCACGGTCGGTCGCGTCCTCTCGCTGCTCGGCATGAAAGAGGCACAAGAGACACGCGAACGTTTTGCCGACGCCCTCAAGGGAGTGGTCGCGCAGCGCCTCGTGCCGCGTGTCGAGGGCGGGATGGTCGCTGCGGTCGAGGTGCTGGTCAACACCCCCACTGCGCGCGAGTCGCTGCGTCGGCCCGAGAACAACCTTCCCTTAAAAGAAGTGATGGAGCGAGGCGTGCACCCGTACGGCATGCAGACGTTCGAGATGCACCTGAAAGAGCTGTTGCGGGCGGGCGTGATCAGCATCGAGACCGCGCGTCAGCACTTGGGGTAGACGTCTACGCAGAGGCGCTGCGGCCGACGGCGAGCACACGCCTGAGGGCGCCTCTCGGCAAGCGTATCAGCGACGTGTGCGGCGAGCCGAACGCGCGAGAAGCGCGAGCGCGCACAGCAGCCAGGCCACACCGCCAACATGGCTGGGCGCGGTGCGGTCGGAGTCCCGACGCACCTCGCAGCCGTCCGCGTGGCCGCGTGGCCTGCTCGCAGCGTCGACGGCGGCACTCGCGTCGACCGGCGTGGGACCGGCATCGTGTGCGATTGGCGCGTCCTCTGCGCCGTCGAACCCAGCGTCCAGCAAGCCAGCGTCGACCTCGACAGGGACCGACGTCGTGCCCGCGTCTGGCGCGGAAGTGGTGCCGGCCAGCAGTGCGATCTCTGCAAAGTAGTCTCGCCACGGCACCTCGCACAGCTGGGCCGTCTTGGACGTGGGCGCGCACACCACCGGCTTGTCGATGGCGGCGAAGTCGAGTGTGCCGTCGTAGTGCGCCCCTTCGTCGCGCGAGAGCGCCAGGCCATCGCGCGTGGACGGGAGGCCAAGGTAGCTGCCCGACGCCCACAGCAGGGCGCCGTGCGGCGCGAGGACGGTCACGCGCTCGCTCGCGCCGACACGCTGAAAGTCGGCGAGGCCAGCACGCGCACGGAACAGCCCTCCGAGCCCGGACACGAGTGCGTCGTGGTTACTCGGTGCAAACGCGGCGTCGTGCAAGGCGAGCAGGGCAAACGGACTGCTGAAGGTGCGCCCACCATCTTCGCTGACCAGCAGTCGTTCGGGCTGGTTGATGGGCGTAGCGCCCGAAGCGCGCGCGAGCAGCACGTCGGGCCGAGTGGGATGGACGGCGAGCAGCGTGACGTCGAGCTCGTCTGCCGCCAACGCGACGGTGTGGCGCTCCCACGTCTTGCCGGCATCCTGCGAGCGCGCGACGTAGTGGGTGACGACGGGCGGAGACCCATCGCCGTAGACCTCCCCCGAGCTGTACAAGACGTCAGGGTTGGACGGAGCGAGCAACAGCGAGCGCGCGTAGTCCTTGTCAGCCAGCGTGAGCAGCGACTCGAACGTGGTGCCACCGTCGTGGGTCACCCAGACGGCAGGAGCACTGCCAAAGCTCGTGACGAACAGCGTGTCGGCATCGGTCGGGTGCTGCACCAGCGCGGGCACGAGCGCGTCTTGGAGGGGCGAAAGCTCGCTCCAGGTACAACCTTGGTCGGCGCTCGCGAGCAGGCCCGCGCTGGTGGCTATCAGCACGGTTCCCGCGCGTGTCAGCGCGGCGCGCGGATACTCCCCCGTGTTGATGTGCAGCGCCTCGATACAGACGATGCGCGGCGTCTGCCCGGGCTCCGCACCAAACACGACCCCTCGGTTGGTGAGCAGCACCCCCGGGGTCGCGTCGCGAAACAGGATCTGACGAATCTCGGGGGGCGCGTGGGCACGTGCGGGGCGAACACCCGACAGCGTGAGTGCAGCGAGCACCCCCAGCAACCACCGCGCGCGGCAGAGCCACGAGCGAGCTCGAGGGGATGCCCTGCCGAGCCACTGCGGCCGTCTGCCGCCGTGCGTCACAGGCAGGAGTAGCCGCCGTGCAGGAGGCCACCGGTGCCGCCCGTGAGCGCACCCGCGGGCCAATGCAGAGAGAAGAAGTAACACATCTCCTGCATGGTCGATTGGCCGAAGGTGGCCGCGGAGCTGTACGAGCACGTGGTGGACATGGTGTCGCCGGGCTGCAGCACCGAGTTGAGCACGTAATAGCGCTGATTTTCGAAGCTGAAGTCTTCGTCGTGCAGGGTCTCTTTCATGCCGCCCGCGCGATTGATGACCACCTTCATGTGTTTGCCCTTGAGGTGCATGTGGGGCTGCGCGGCGATCAGGTGGATCTCTTGCGACTTGGGCCGGCACGTCCCATTGGCGCTGGTGCCCGCGATGGAGTCTGAGCCGACCCAAGACAGACCGGCCACGTGTGCTGGAACCTTGGTGGTCACGCACAGCTCGGCACCCGAGGCGTCGTCGCCCGCGGCGCCCGTGTTGTTGTAGTGCGCCTCGAGCGTGAAGCCGCTGCCGCCCTCGATCAGCTGGCCGACGTCCGGGTCGAGGTAGAGCGGCGTGGCGCCGGGCGCCCAGCCGTAGAGCAGCTCTTCGTCGGCGCCGTGCGTGCCGCTACCCGGCGAGACCTGACCGTCGCGCTGGGGGCTCTTGTTGTTGAACAGCAACCAGTGATGGATGACCTTGTCGTTGTCCGTGAGCACCTTGACGGCGCGCGTATACCGGACTCCCTCCCAAGGCGCCTTCATGTAGAAGTTGACGTACGCGTCGCGCGTGCCCGCCGCGACCGTGTACTTCTTGGCCTTGTTGCCGTTGGCGAAGGTCGTCAGCTTGTAACACTCCATCTCCGGGTCGTCGTACTCGATCGGCATCGTGCTGGCGCCGCCGCTGCCACCCTTGCCGCCGGCTGTCACCGGCGCGTCTGCCGGAGCCTCGATGGCGCAGCCGGGCGAAGCCGCCTTGGCACCTTGATCGAGCCACGTCTTGAGTGTCTTCTGTTCGTCCGCCGTCATCGCGGGCTTGCTGGTGGGCGGCATGCGCCGGTTGGTGTCGCTGGGCGCAAAACGCGTGGGGATCACCGCGGTGAGCGACTTGCCCGTCTCGAGCTTGGACTGCGCACGAAAGTCTGCGGCCGCGACGAGCGCCATCGGGGCCCCAAACTTTTGATCTTCTCCGTGACAGCTAGCGCAGTGCTTGGAGACCACGGCAGCCACCTCGCACGGGACTCCGCCACCCGCGCCCTTGCCGGTGTCGACGGGGGCAGCAGCATCGGAAGCTGGCACTGCGGGCCCACCCGCGTCTTCGGCCACTTTCGCGTCGGGCTTGCCTGGCTTGGCGGGCTTGCCCGCATCGGGTTTCGTCACGGCGCCTTCGTCGGTGTCGCACTCGTCGTCACTACACTTCTCGGGTGGAGTGGCCGTGGGCGCGTCCGCGCCGCAGCCGGTGCCCACGAGCAGCCCGAACAAGAGTCCCAGCGCCGTCGTGCACTTTGCGCGAACCATACGTCTCCCCATCCTTCCCTGCGGGGAGTCTGTTGTGTGAACAATCAGACTCCCTCGAACCTAAGTGGGAGGTACGCAACCATGGCGACACTGGTGCAAGCAAGGTCGCCGTGACGGGCGTAGCGACTTGTAGGATTTGAACTGTAAAAGCGCAGCCGGGGCTGTCTCTTTGTGACGTGCCTTGCGTGCGGAACGACCATTCCGCGGGGAGGAACTACACTTGCTATCCGCGGTGTTCGACCTGAGCCGCAGGTGCAATGCGAAGTTTCGAGACTGCGACAACCTCGACGGCAACAGCAACCAAACCCGAATCACGCTGCGCACGGCAGGCTGTCTCGCGGGCAACAGCAAGAGCCCGCCTGAGACACCGTGTACGCCCGACCAGACGAAGTTCGTCGCAGAAAACATCCCTGACGTGAGCGTCTCACCGGGTGCCACGCTCGACATGCGCCGCGTCGCGGAGGGCGCCAACTGCGCGGACATCCGCGACGCGTGGCAGTGACCGCGCTAGCCCTGCTCAGACACCGGCAGTAAGGTCTCGCGATGATCACGACCGCGGCGCGTGCACTCTTGTTGCTCGCTCTCTTAGCTTCTGCCGCCAGCGCGCAGGAGCCTCCGCCCAGGCAGTACGACCTGTCCCCGCAGCGGAGGCAACCTCCGTCTGGACTCGGCGGCATCATCGTGGGCTGGGCAGGCCTGGGCTTGGGCGCGGCCTCGTTCGCCGTCATGCCGGTCTGCTCCGCCAGCTTCTACCCCGAAGCGGCGAGAACCGAGTGCATCGTTGGACAGGCGATCGTTGGCGGCGGCGCCTTGGTCGCCAGCGCGATCGGGTTCATCGTCGGCTACCCACGGCGCGCCAAGTACCGCGAATGGCGCGCGTCCCAGCAAAGCGCGCGCACCGGGTTCAGCGTCACCAGTGGGCCTGCCGGGGCGGGCCTGAGCTATCGGCTCGTGTTCTGACGGGTGGTCCCAACCGCCGCGTGTATTCGCCGGAGGTCAGCGTGTACGGATCGCTGCCGGCACGTGGCCGTGGATGACCTCGGCTTGTCCCGAGAGGCCCTTCCGGTACCTCACTGCACGCGGTAGGACTGGCCCCGGTGCACTGCGAGATCAGCAGCTGTCTGCAAAGTTGCGAGGGATACGCGAGCTGTCTCGAGCAGCATGGGGACGCGTGCTCGGTCGCGTCCGCATCAGAGTGCGTGGTCAGCGATGACTGCGAACAGTGCATGCAGCGGGTTCGACTGTGCGCAAACTTTTTTTGCGCGGAAGACTTGTTCTGTCCCGCGGCGGCCACGTCGGATGGCCGGCCAGCTGCACGAGCGAGACGACCTGTCGTACTGGCTACGTGTGCTTCCCGCACTTCCGAAACCTCGACGAGACCTCCGCCGTTTGTGTAGCCAGCTTCTGAAGGTCGTCGCTGCGACTAGTGCCGCGCCACCTTCGCCACGGGCGCCTTCTTCGGCATCTCCACCAAGTAGTGCCGGAGTGTCTCTGCCGCGACCTGACTGGCCTTGATGCGCCAGTTGGGCGAGTTCACCACCAGCACCGCCAGCGCGATCTTGGGGTCGTCTACAGGCGCGAAGCCCACCCACCAGGAGTAGCCTCGGTAGGGCGACTCTTTGCTCAGCGTTCCGGTCTTGCCCGCGATCTCGATGCCGGGGACGAGCGCTCTGCCGCGCGCATCGTGGAAGGTGCGGCGCGAGGTGCCCTGCTTGACGGTGGCCGTCATCATGGTGCCGAGCTGGGCTGCGATATGAGGCTCGGTGACCTTGCGGTAGAGGGTTGGCGAGCTACGCGAGATCACACTGCCGTTGGCATCGAGCACCTGGTCCACCAGCTCGGGGCGCATCATGCGGCCCTTGTTGGCGATGGTGGCCGCGATGGCGGCACCGTGGAGCGGCGACAGGTGCATGTGCCAGAAGCCGGCCGCCGTGCGCGCGAACTCGAGGTCGTCCTTGGGGACCTCGAGCGCACTCTTCTCGGTGACCATGTCGAACGGGAGGTTCTCGCCGAACCCGTACAGATTGGCCTGGCGCTCGAGCTTCTTGGGGTCGAGGTGTTTGAGCGCGAGCTTGCCGACCACCGCATTGATGGAGAAGCCGAGCGCACCCGTGAGCGAGGCGCACGCGCGGTCGAGCTTGGGGTTGTCGACCAGCTCACGCATCGTCAGCGCGTGCGAGCCACCGTGGTAACAGGTGCTGCGTGCGGGGCTCACACCTTCGTTGAGCAGCGCTGTGGCAGTGATCACCTTGAACACCGACGCCGCCGGCGCCGAGGCGTCGAGGCAGCGATCTGACCCATTGGGCTCCGCGCTGGAGTGGCTCACGTAGGCGAGCAGCCTACCGGTGCTGGGCACCATGGCGACCACGCCCGCGTACGGCACCTCGTTGCGCTTGAGCAGCTTGGTGACGAAGTCGTCGAGCGAGGGGTCGAGCGTGAGCACCGCGCGATTGCCGCCCGAAAGCCGCGAGGTGAGCTTGCCATCCACCAGCGTGCGCACGCGCGGATTGAGCCCCGCGATGAGCTGGTCACGCGTGGGCGGACGCGCGGTGATGGCCTTGCCTTGTGCTGCTGCTGCGGGCGCTGCGCCAGCCGAGCCACCTGCCAAGACGAACGCCGCGCACGCGCAGGCCGAAACGATGCCCCAGACCACAAACCAACGCAAAGGCGGCATCGGAAGCACGCTACCCTCCACACGGAGGGCCGTCAAAAACGGTGCGCCGGTTCCCCACACGCCGTGCAGCGCGCGTTGCGTGCCAGCCAGCATCCCCTGCGCGCAGCCCGCTGCCCAGCGACGACAACGGCGCTTGTCGCTGCGGCGAACGAGCTTTTGGTTCTCGGAATGTCCGAGCTAGGATCGCGCTGTGGCTACAGGGACCGTTGGTGTTGATACGGGACTCACCTCGCTCGAGAGCACGGTGCTGACGCAGCTCGCGCCCGCCTCGTCTCCCAACAGCGAGCCTGCGCGCGTAGCGTGCCTGGTCGTCCTCTTTGGCGCCGAGATCGGGCGCCGCGTCGCGCTCGAAGGTCGCGACGTGTTGATCGGGCGGGCTGCATCCAACGACCTCACGCTGGACATGGACAGCGTCTCGCGCACCCACGCCATCGTGTCGCGCACCTCGCACGGCTTCGTGCTGCGCGACCAAGACTCCACCAACGGCAGCTTCGTCAACGACCAGCCGGTGCGCGAGCGCGCACTCAAAGACGGCGACCAGATCCGCATCGGCCGCGCGCTGCTCAAGTTCCTCACCAGCGACAACGTCGAGGCCCAGTACCACGAAGAGATCTACCGGCTGATGACGCTCGACGGGCTCACACAGCTGTACAACCGGCGCTACTTCCAGGAGTCGCTCGAGCGGGAGCTAGAGCGCAGCCGCCGCTACAAGAGCCCACTCGTGCTGGTGCTCGCCGACGTCGACCTATTCAAACAGATCAACGACCGGTTCGGTCACCAGGCCGGCGACACCGTGCTCCGCAAGGTGGCCACGCTGATGAAGATCAACGTGCGCACCAACGACCTGGTCGCGCGCATCGGCGGCGAAGAGTTTGGGATGCTGGTGCCCGGCACGCGCAAGATGGGCGGCATCGCCCTCGCCGAAAAGCTGCGCCGCGCCGTCGAGAGTGAGCCCATCCCGCACGACGGGGACAACATCCACGTCTCCATCAGCCTCGGCGTCGCCGAGTACGAAGACGCGATGGAAAACTCGGATGCCCTGGTGAAAGAAGCCGACCAGCGCCTCTACCAAGCCAAACGAGCGGGCCGCAATCGAGTCTTCTAGCGACCCCGCCAAAACGTGGCCGCATGCGCGCCGCAGGCGGCCCCGTCTAGCCGAAGAGGGCCGAGCCGCGCTGTTGTTTGCCTTGATCGACCAACGTCTGCAGCGACGAGCGGATCTGTTCGTTGAGGCGATGGACGACCAGGGCGTCGTCGGCCGACTCGGGGCCGTAGCCGGAGAGGTCGATGGGTGCACCGACCACGATGCGCCAGCGCACCGGGGCAGGCAGCAGCCCGGCCAGACCCAGCCACGGAAACGTGGGCGTGATGGGCACCGAGTCGCTGCCGATGAAGCGACCCAACAAGCGCGAGCGACCGAGCACGGGGTTGGTCTCCTCGGCGCCGATGATCGCCGTCGGCAAGATGGGGACGCCCAGCTTGAGCGCGAGCTTGACGTAGCCGCCGCGCCCGAAGCGCTGCAGCCGATACCGATCGCGGAACAGCTTGCGCGAGCCCTGCGCACCCTCCGGGAACACCGCGACGAGACGGTCTTGCGTGAGCAGCCGCTCGGCATTCTCCGGGCACGCGCGCACCGCACCGAGCCGGTTCATGAACACGCCCATGAACGGGTAGTGAATGACCGAGTCCTCGGCCAGCCAGCGCAGCGGCGAGAGGCCGGGGCGCGCGCTACGCAACGCAGTGCGCAGCACCAGGCCGTCCCAAGGGAGCGCGCCCGAGCGGTTGGCGACGAGCAGCGCACGTCCATGCTCGGGCACCTGCTCGGCCCCCTCGAGCTCGACGCGGAAGTAACGACGGCACAGCACCTCGAGCGCGGGCCGTACCTTGGCATCGACGTGGGGATCGAAACCAAAGTCGTCGACCTCGGCCGCCATGCTGCGCAGGCCATGCGCGCCGTACTGCCTGAAGTAGTAGTCCGTGGAGAGCAGGGACTGCGAGCTGCCGAACGCGGCCGCCTCGCGTGCGCGATCGCCCGTCGAGCCGCGCGCCAAACGAGAGGTGGACTCGTGGTTCTCGGCGTCGTCTCGCGACTCGCGCGGCGACTTCTCGGCGGGCAACCCGGTGGCGACCGTGGCCGTGTGCTCGATGCCCTCGAGCCAGATCTCTTCCTCGCTGCTCTCGTCGAAGCGTGCCGTCGCCTCGCTCGCCAACGCCGGATAAGGAGCGCCGTTGACGGGCCCGTCGAAGTGGGGTGTCGCGGAAGCCACGTCGGCGGGCACGCGCACGCGCACGCGCACGCGCTCGGGCGCCAGCTCGCTCGGCACGTCCAAGCGCTCGCTCTCTGTTCGCTCGTTCTCTTCGGCCTTGGCGCGTAGCTCTGCGACACGGGCGCGCTTCTGAGGCGGCGCGATGGTGTTGGCGATGGAAGGGCGCGGCGGCGTGCGCGCGTGAACCTCGGCCGGCGCCTCGACGATGCGCGGCGGCTCGATCAACGCGACAACCGGCAACGCGGCAACGGGCGACGCGGCAATCGGCGGCGCGGCAACCGGCAGCGCGGCAACCGGCAGCGCGGCAACCGGCGCTTGCTCGGCTTGCCGCAGGACCTCCGCGGCTTGCGGCGCCACCGCCTCGGCTTGCGGAGGCGTGGCGGGCTTGGGCGGCTCGCTCTTGCGCTTGCCAACACTCTTCGTGGCGGGCCGCGCAGCGGGCGCGTTGGTGTCGAGCTGCGGTAACGGCGGGACGCGCAGGTCGGCAATCTTGATGGGCTTGCCCTGCGCGGTCGGCGGCGGGACGGATGGAAACGCGGCGGGCGGCGTCGCCTTGGTCACGTCGCTCTGTGCCGACGCTGTCTGTGGGGGGGTCGAGGGAGCGGGCTTGGTCGAAGATCGCCCTGGGGTGGGCGAGCCATGATTGGTACCGCCGCGCTTGCGCTTACTCATGCGTAGGCCTCCGTCAGAAGCCGCGCCTGACGCAGCCGCAGCGCGGCGCCCAGCTCGAGCACCGCCTCACGGCTCGTATAGCCCGGCAAAAAGCCCATCTCGCGCTTTGCCTTGTCTCCGTCGGCGACACACAGGTGACGCAAGAACCGCAGCAGAGAGGGCGGCACCTCGGCGAGGCCAGACACCCAGAGCAGGTGCGCCAGGCGTGAGGCGACGAAGTGTGGCACGGGCAGGTTGGTGTGACCGAGCAGCTTGATCACCGTGGACAGCGGCAACACGCCGTCACCGACGATGTTGAACACGCCCGAGACCTCGCGATCGAGCGCGAGCTTGAGCGCGGCCAGCGCGTCGACCTCGTGTACGAACTGAAGCAGTGGGTCGTAGCCGAGCAGCGTGGGAACCACGGCGCCGGTCAACCAGCGAGAGACGTAGTTTTCCACCGTAGGCCCGAGCAAAGGCGCAAAACGCAGCACCGCCACCGACGCGCTGCGGTGCTCGCGTGCGTACGCTTCGACCTGCCGCTCGGCGTCGATCTTGTCGCCGAGAAAGGGCGTATGCGGCAGACCACGCAGCGGGTGTTGTTCGGATAGAAAGTTGGGATTGTCGTAGTGCGCGCCGTACAGCGCCGTGCTCGAGCCGAGCACCAACTTTTGGACCGGGCGCTCACGACAGGCATTGAGCACGTGCAGCGTACCCACGCTCTCGAGCTCGTGCGCGTACGCCAAGTTGCGCGTGGGGCTCTCGAGAAACCCAAGGTGCGCAAAGGTGTCGACGTTCTCGGCGGCCAAGATCTCGGCGATGCGCGCCGGGGCGCCCGGCTGCGTGCGATCGACGATGTACGAGCGCGTCTTGGGTCCGGCGTTGACCGGGGTCTCGCGATCGATCACCACCAAGCGCCGGACCCGGTCGTCTTCTTCCAACAGTCTCAATAGGCTGCGGCCCAGGAAGGTGCGCACGCCGGTGAGCGCGACGCTGCGCACGGCGCGGTCCTCACTGCTCGTGCGCACGATGCGGCCTGCGTCGTTCTCGCTCATAGCTAGATAGGTCCTCCTATCGGGAGCCGACATTAGGCGCACGGATCGGGCTGGTCAACGTTCGGACTGCTGCGCTGCGGCACAGCGTGCCCATCTGCGTCAAGCGTGCCCGCACGCTGGCGTCACAAGGCTCGGGGATTACTGCGCACGCAGGCTTTTGTACGCGCGCCTGTGCCCGGCCCCGTACACGATCTCGTTGGCCACGCGTGACGGCCCGTACCGAAGGCGCGTGTGCGGGCGCGGGCACGCGTACGCAGTGGGCGCACCCGCCGCCCGGGCCGGTGTCGCACATGTACTCAGTCTTGACCCCCCCACCGTGAAGGTTATGTTCCCGTTTAACGTTGGGGAGCTCCACGCTTTCGGCGCTACAGTTATTGGTGAGACGACACGGCGCACGCACCTCGCGCATCGGACAAGGCCCTCCTTTGCTAACGCAGCTTCGCTGATGACAAGCTCCGGTTTCAAAGCTCCGATCACCCAACCACACGGGACAACATGAGCGACGCAGACGAGAAGTTCGCACCCGATTTTGACGAGCAGGAGATGGATCTCACCGAAGAGATGCCGCTCTTGCCCATCCGCAACGCCGTGCTGTTTCCCGGCGCTGTGGCTCCCTTCGATGTAGGGCGCGAGAAATCAGTCGCTCTGGTCGAGGACATCGAGAATCAGAGCCAGCCCATCATCGTGATCTTCGCGCAGCGCGATCCGTCGACCGATGATCCGGGACAAGACGAGCTCTATCCGGTGGGCGTCGCGGCACGCGTGCTGAAGGCGCTGAAGCACAGCTCGGGCAACTACAGCCTGATCCTGCAGGGCCTCGTGCGCGTCCGCATGGAGCACGTGACCACGTCGGCCCCGTACCTCAAGTGTCGCGTGTCGAGGCTCGACGAGCCCAAGGCCGACGACGTCGAGGCCGAGGCGTTGGCCATGAGCCTGCGCGACATCGCCAAGCAGGTCATTCAGCTCATGCCCGAGCTCCCGCGCGAAGCGGGCTCGCTCATCGACTCCATCCAAGAGCCGGGCCAGCTGGCCGATCTCGTGGCTGCCAACCTCGACACGCCGGTCGACGAGAAGGCCAGCCTGCTCGAGACGCTCGACGTCAAAGAGCGCATCCGCAAGGTGCTGCGCTTGCTCACCCGTCAGCTCGAGATCCTCAAGATGCGCGAGCGCATCAACTCCCAGATCAAGGAGGAGATGGGCAAAAACCAGCGCGAGTACGTGCTGCGCCAACAGCTCAAGGCCATCAAAGAAGAGCTCGGCGAAGAAGACGGCGACCAGGGCGATCTCGACGTGCTCGACGAGCGCATCGCCAAGGCCAACTTGCCCACCGACGCCGAAAACGTCGCGCGCAAGCAGCTCAAGCGCCTGCGCACCATGCAGGTCGGCAGCGCCGAGTACACGGTGGTGCGCACGTACATCGACTGGATCCTCGACGTGCCGTGGAACGCGCAGACCACGGACAAGATGGACATCGCCCAGGTGCGGCAGGTCCTCGACGAAGACCACTCGGGCCTCGAGAAGGTCAAAAAGCGCATCGTCGAGTATCTCGCGGTGCGCAAGCTCAAGCCCGACAAGAAGGGCCCCATCCTGTGCCTCATCGGTCCGCCCGGCGTGGGCAAGACCTCGCTCGGTCGCTCCATTGCGCGTGCCCTCGGACGTAAGTTCGTGCGCAACTCGCTCGGCGGCGTGCACGACGAGGCGGCCATCCGTGGTCACCGCCGCACCTACGTGGGCGCCCTACCCGGCCAGGTCATCCAGGGCATGAAAAAGGCCGCGACCGTGAACCCCGTGTTCATGCTCGACGAGATCGACAAGATAGGGCACGACTTCCGCGGCGACCCCGCGGCGGCGCTGCTCGAGGTGCTCGATCCAGAACAAAACGACACGTTCTCGGATCACTACCTCGAGATCCCGTACGACCTGTCGCGCGTGATGTTCGTCGCCACGGCCAACGTGGCCGACACCATCCCCGCTCCCTTGCGCGATCGTATGGAGATCCTCGAGATCCCCGGCTACACGCGCAAAGAGAAGCGTGACATCGCGCGCGATCACCTGATCCCCAAGCAGGTCGAAGAACACGGCCTGAACAAGGATCAGATCACGTTCGCCGACGCCGCCGTCGAGATCGTCATCGACAGCTACACGCGCGAGGCAGGCGTACGTAACCTCGAGCGCCAGATCGCCAGCGTCATCCGCGGTGTGGCGGTCAAGGTCGCCGAGGGCAGCCCCGGGCCGTACACCATCGACGGCGCCGAAGCGGTGCGCGAGTACCTCGGGCCGCAGCGCTTCTCCAGCGAAGTCGCCGAGCGCACCTCCGAGCCGGGCGTCGCCACGGGCCTCGCCTGGACCTCGGTCGGCGGCGAGATCCTGTTCATCGAAGCCACGCGTATGCACGGTACCGGCAAGCTCCAGCTCACCGGTCAGCTCGGCGACGTCATGAAGGAGTCCGCGCAGGCGGCGCTCAGCTACGTCCGCACGCGCGCCAAGGCGCTCAACATCCCGGAAGACTTCCTCGAGAAGAGCGACCTGCACATCCACATCCCGGCGGGCGGCATGCCCAAGGATGGCCCGTCGGCGGGTGTCACCATGATGACCGCCATCGTCTCGCTGCTCACCGACATCCCGGTGCGCAACGACGTCGCCATGACCGGCGAGATCACGCTGCGCGGGCGCGTGTTGCCCGTCGGCGGTGTCAAAGAGAAGGTGCTCGCTGCGCACCGTGCGGGCATCAAGCACGTCATCTTGCCCGAGCGCTGCATGGCCGACATCGAAGAGGTCCCCCAAGAAGTGCGCGAAGAGCTCGAGTTCCATCCGGTGACCAAGATGGAAGAAGTGCTGCAGCTCGCACTCACCGCGCCCGACAAGCTCAAGCTCGGTGGCGGCGAAAAGGGCGGCGAAAAGCTCGAGAAAAAGAAGGGCGGCAAGTCCGCAGCCCCCGCCAATCCGCCAGGCTGAGCAGAGAGCGACTGCCTGTCGAATCGAGGCCGATGCTCTTTGTGAGCACCGGCCTCTTCGTTTTGGGGCTCGCGGCGCTCTGTTTTTCGTTTTCGTCTCAGCGTGGGCTTTGCTACATGCTGCTCGATGGGAAAGATGAGCGCGGTCGTGATTGGCGGCGGTTCGTGGGGCACCGCGCTCGCCAAGGTTCTCGCCGAGAACGACTACCAGACGCGACTCTGGTGCCGTGAGCTCGACCTGGTCGAGACCATCAACAAAGAGC
>JBEGTL010000152.1:0-15059 GCA_041179425.1 Pseudomonadota bacterium
TGTTCGTGTACGTCGCTTCGTCTCCATCTCAGGTCCACATCGCGGCACCCAGGTGGCGCGCCTTGCCCCCGAAGGCAAGAGCTGGCTCGCTGGGGTGCGGCAGATGCAGCCGGCGAGCCCCCTGTTGGCCCGCCTCGGCGATGATGCGGGCAAGCTCACACCGACACTCGTGCACTGCGTGTACACGCCCTACGACGCGGTGATCGTCCCCCCGAGTAGCGGCGTGTTGCGGGGCGCGGCCAGCGTGCATCGTATCCCGGTGCTCATGCATCGCCTCATGCTCCGCGACCCACGTGTGCACAGCTGCGTCGCGGAGCTACTTCGCGCCGAGCCCGACTGACGGCAGAGGCCGCGCACCCACCGCTCAGCGCGCGGCGACTTGGGCCGACTCGGTCGCTTGCGGCAGCTCTGCCAGGCGGGACACGCCAAGCCGCCGGATGAGCAGCGGCGTGGTGCCGCGAGCACGCATCAAGCTGCGCGCCGTACGCACGGCCGCGTGGCTGTTGGTGTCGGTCGCGATCACGACCAGATCACAGCGCCGGACCAGCGCCTCGAGGGAGGAGGAACCACAGCTGCTCAGCTTGCCCGAGTGAAACTCCAGGTCGTGCCCCAGCTCTTCGGCGACCCTGCGATACTGCAGCTCGTTGCGCTCCGCACCGCCAATGATCCCAACTTTCATGGTCTCTCTTCTCTACGCCCTTCGCAGAGCGCACCCGTCCTCTCGCAAAGACTAAACCATCGCGTGGGAAGACGCCCGGAAGGGGCGAAGGTCAGCACATTTTGGGGTGTTTTGTGCCGTTTGGGCGATCACGAGACCGGCAAATGTCGTAGAACCAGGAAATACCACGACTGCCGGTAACGGAGAATGGACACTTGTCTATTTTGATAGACAACGCTGAACGTCGTGGGAAGCGCCGCGTGGACGAGCTCCACATGTCCCCGAAGGGTCAGCGCACCACTACGTTTACCGCTCGAAAACCAGCTCCTCCTCGGGAGTCGCGCAGCACGGCCCAGAGCACTGCCGAGCCTGCGGCCCCCGGCGCGGTCCACCCATTCTTGCTGCTGCCCGCGCGCTCGCTCTCCGAGATTCCTGTTCGCGCGTCGTCGTAGCTGCCCGCCGTCGCGTACCAAGCGAGACGCAGCGCCTCGGTGCGCACGCGGAGCTCTCCACGCTGACGGTCGTAGTCGAGGTAGCGTTCTTGACCACCGCAGCCCACGAGCTTGGTGCAGTCTGCGGCGCAGGCCTGGCTCGTCTCGTCAGGTCCACACACACCGTCACCGCAGGCGTCACTGGCCGGACAGTCCGCCCAAACGACCTCGAGCTCGACATGTTCGTTGGCACCGACCTCGAGAGGCGCGTTGTCGGCGATCGCCAACGTTCCGCTCGCACGCACGACCCGCAGCTCGCGCACAGCCGGGTTCTCGTTCGCGTGGTAGCGCTGGGTGAACTCGACGCTCACCAGAGGCGCCACGCTGGCCAGACCGCACAGGATGCGCTGCTCGTAGAGCGTGACATCGGTCGAGGTAGCGTCGCTCAGGCCCACGACCAGCGGCAGCTTGTAGCCTCCACTCTCGTCGGCATCGACGGGGCGCCCGGCAGGCTCGCCCATCTTCGGCATGGGAGGGTTGGGCCCAAACAACGAACACGCATGGGTCGGCAGCTTGCCTTCGATGCTGGGCCCTTGCCCAAGCAACGTGAGCTTGCCGCTGCCGGTGTTGAGGCAGTCGCGGCTCACCGGTCCAAGCTCGGCCAGCGGCTTCTGGGCGAGACACTGAAACCAGGACAGCGACACGTCGGTGCGCGTGCCGCTGACGTCCGCAACCAGCGCCTGATAACGAATGGGGAGGCCCGCCGAGGGTGCGGACTCGGCAGGGATCGCCTGGACGGCGAGCACGCGGGGCGAGAGCACGGTGGACTCGTCGGTGTCGAGATCGGGTACGCACGCACTCGCCGCGCAGACGGCAGCGAGCAGCGACATCGCGCGAACGGGTTTTTTCAGAAGGTCCATGACAGCCCTGCAACCGGAAGGATGGGCAAGCTCTTGATGCCGTCGCGCCGCGTGAAGTCGGGGCTGTACACCAGCTCTTCGGTGTTCTGACGGTTGGTGATGTTCTGCACCTCCAGATACACCTGAAGCTCCGTGTCGCCGACGTGGAAAAGCTGGCTGGCACGCAGGTCGAGCTGCACGAACAGCGGGATGCGGATGGCATTTTGTTCCGCGAACACCGGCTGCACACGGTCGCGACGCGCGTCGTAGTAGGTGCCGTTCACGGCCGTGCGCGGGTAGCCGCTCGAGAGCCGGAAGCGTGTGCCCACCTCGAAGCCTTTGAGGGGCGTCACGTTGATGCCCACGATCATGCCGCCGCGTCCGCGTCCGCCTCTCGATGTCGTCCCTGCCATGACCTCAACCTTCCGTTCGTCTCACGCCGTTTCCAAGACCACAGACCCGAGTCAGCGCGCGCGATCACTCACCGCGACGCGTGACAGCTGGCTCTCGCCGCTCTCTTCGCGCTCGGACTTGGGCTCTCCCTTGCTGGGCTCGTACCCCTCGGCGTCGCGCGCCTCCGGGTAGGTGTGCAGCCAAGCCGTGACGAGACGCGCGAGCGACTGCGCATGGGTCTCGATCTCTTCGCTCTTCTTCTGGAAGACGTTGTAGGCGACGACGGCGGGAATCGCGACGAAGATGCCCACGCCGGTCGCGATCAGCGCCTCGGCAATGCCGCCCATGACCTTGGCCATGCCGCCACCTTGGGCACTCGCACCGAGATGGCTGAACGCCTCGATGACGTCGATGATGGTGCCGAAGAGCCCGACGAACGGTGCGTTGTTGCCCAGCGTGCCGAGCAGGGTGGCACCACGATCGAGGTCGCCACGCGCGCGACCAATCGCACTGTCGAGTGCGTCGTTGACCGCCTCGGGTCCGCCCTTCTTCCACTCCAGCGCCTCGCGCAAGATGGCTGCCTCGAGCGACGGACTCTCGCTCAGTGCGCGCGAAGCGGCCTTGTAGTCGTTCTAGCGCAGCGCGCTGCCGAGCGCGTCGTCGAGCGCCCTGCCGGCACTGCGATTTTTGCGGAAAAACAAGAACCGCTCTAGCGCGGCGCCAATCGAGACCACACTCAGGCCGAGCAACAGGTAGAGCACCCAGGTGGCGCCGAGCATGGAGATCTTGAGCAGACTCTGAACGATCATGACGTCACCTCGCGTACTTCAGAACTTTAGGTCGGTAACGAAGGTCGCGTTGCCCGCGCCCCCATTGGATTGCTGGCGCAAGAGCTGCCCGGTCACTCGCTGCGTGCTCAGCTCGGTGAGCGTAAACGTGCCGTCCGGGTTGCCGACGCGCTGATAGATATTCAGCTCGAACTCCACCGAGGTCTTGGCGCACGCGTCGAACAAGTTGACGTACACGTTCCAGGCGCCGAGTGGCGGCGTCTCGAGGAACGCAAAGTTCTCGGTGCGCTTGCCGTCGGCGAGACAGCCCGACACGCCGTCGTCGTCCAGCTTGGCGATCACCTTGCCGTTGCTGATCAGCGAGCGCTTGCTGCGACCGTACGTGGTGCCGTCAGGAGCCACCAGGCTCAGGTCGAGGTCGGCGTCGGTGTTCCAGCGCAGCGAGACGATCGCCAGGGGCGGTGCGTTCTTGGCGTCGCACACGTTGAGGTTGTCCGGCAGATCCGACGTGATGCACAGCGACAGCTTCTGTTTGGTGCCGGCCTTGCCGCTGGCATCGAACGTCACCACCTCGAGGTCGTGCTTACCGGGCTGGATGTCGCTGGCCGCGTCGAATGCAAGGCTCCAGCCGAGCTCGTTGGGGATCAGCGGATCCTCGCCGCCCACCGGACGCACCCAATATCCGCTGCCCTGATCCGCGAGCCGCACGCCGACGGAGTACGCCTCTTTGGTCGCTCGTCCCGAGATCTGCGCGCCGCGCGTGCCCGGTCGCAACACACCAAACCCAGCCGCGAACGAAGTGATGGCAGGCACCGCGGGAGGTGCTCCCTGCACGGCCAAAGTGCCCGGCAGCGCGCCACTCTTGAAGTCGGCTTGCTGCACCACCAACGGCTCTTCTAGACCACTCGGATCTTCCGTGCTGCCGCATGCAGCGAGCGCCAACAGACCCGCGAGTGTCAGACCACGCGAGCGCATCAGAACTCTCCCTGAACGCGCAGCGTCCACTGATTGTTCTTCAGGTCGGTCGGCACGCCGCGCACGTCGCGCGCGAGCTTGTCCTTCACGACGTCGTACTCGAACGTGAGGCGCCCGTAGCCGGGCCAACGTGCGCCCACGATGGGAGACGCGGTCTTGATGGTGGCATCGGCCGGCACGGACTGACCGCGGCGGTTGTCCGTCAGGTCGCTGTTGGGGTCGTACTGGTCGTAACGCAGACCGACGAAGCCCCACGGCGTGACGTCTTGGATGGCCGCCACGTACCAGTTGAGCTCGCGCAGATCGTTGCCGCGCACAAAGGGGTCGGCCACGTACAACGCACGATCGAGGTTCTGCGCGAGCGTGACCTCACCGTACACACGCGACCAGCCGAGCTTGGTGCGCAGCTCGAAGTCGAGATCGGCCGCAACGGCCCAGTGTTTGAAGTTTTTGGACGGCAGCGCGCCGCGACCGGCCACTGCGACGAGCTCGCCCGCGTTGATCACGCCGTCGGCGTTGCTGTCATCCCACTGCAGCACGGGCTTGGTCGCGTCCGAGCCCGCGTGAAACCCCTTGCCCGTGAGGAACGAGACGCCTCCGGTGATGCGTACGAAGTGCAGCGGCGCGCTGTCGAAGCCCACGTGCCCGAGCAAGTCGGGTGCACGCACCGGGTCCAGCGCGCTCGGCCCTCCCGCGCGGTCGTCGATCGGCGAGCCGTTCATCACCGCGAGCTGTGCACGCAGTGGCCCGTAGGCCGCGTCCAGGCGCGCGCCGGTGTCGACCGGGCCCGAGAACAGGGCGAGCGAGCCCGTGGTCCGCTCCAAAAACAGGATGTCGTCCTGCCCCTGCTGGAGCTCGCGACCAAACGGGATCTCGGTCAGACCCACCGACAGCACGAGCAACGGCAGTCCGCTCGGGTCGTTGCCCGGCAGCACGCCGCTCACGCTGGCGCGACGCACGCTCGCTGTCGGGCCGCGTGTGGTGCTCGCGTCGACCTCGAAGTCGGTGCGCAGGTACTTCCAGCGCCCCTTCACGCGCACACGACCGCGACGAATTGCAAATCGGTCTTGGTTGATCGGCGTGCTGCCCTGCAGCAGCTGATCTTCGGAGACTTGGTTGTTGGCGTACTGCGCTTGCAAGTAGCCGGACAACGACACACCCAGCTTGGCCACGCGCTCGGCAAGCGAGCGTTTCTCCAGCGCGGCCTTCTGTTCATCGGCAGCGCGCTCGGCCTCGACACGACGCTGCTCATCGAGCTTGGCCTGCTCGGCCCGTGCCGCATCACTCGCCTCGAGACGCGAAGAGAGCGCCTTGAGCTCGCTGCGCAGGGCCAGGACCTCCTCGGCCGAGGCTGCGGGAACGACAGGAACAGGCGCCTCGACGCCCCCATCCGACAGCGATGTGACCTGCGGCGTCGTCACTGGCGCGGGCGCCGTGGCAGCCGGAGCGGGCTTCGCGACCGGTGCCGTACGCGGCTTGGTCGGGGCCGCCTCGATCTCGAACTCTTCGTCGGTGACCGGCGCCTTGGGCTGCGCGAGCGCAACGCTCGGCACGGCGATCAGGGCCAGCGATAACAACGAAAACCACGTGTCTGGGTGGAGCGATGGGCGTTTCATGTTTCTGCGGAAAAAGAAGGAAAACAGTCTTCGAGTCGACCTTGCCAAACGAGCTCGGCCATCGACACGCGCCGCAAAAGACTGGGCGGCGCATGCCTGATGGACGAGCTGTTCGGCGAGAACGACCTCAGCTCACAGACGTGAACGAGCTCAGTTCACTGCAGCGGAGGCAGCGTGCCGTTGAAGCCGCCGGGAAGGCGCTTCGTATTGTCGAACTCGCGGCAGCCGGTCGCGCAGGTGTTGAGCAGCTGCGGACTGGTGATGGTCGGCGTGGGCTTGCACGAGTAGCAACCGTTGGCGCCCTTGCAGTCGCCGGGGTTGACCACCACGGGGGTTCCCGTGTCGGCGCCGACGACAACGGAGCCGTCGTTGCCGACGGGGCCGGTGGTGGCGTCGTTGCCGAGGCCCGAGTCGATGGCGGGAACGCCGCTGTCGAGGTTGATGCTGGGACCGCCGGTGGGACCCTTTTCGCCGGAGTCGTCACCGCACGCCGCTGCCGACACGCCCAGTGCGAGCGCGGTAAGCGTGGTGAGGAGCTTGCTGTAGTTGAGCGTGCCCATGATCACTTCACCTCGCAGTAGCCAACATTGCAAAGCGGAGCGCTCGCAGGGCATTCAGAATTCGTCGTGCAGGCCTGGCACGTGGTCGTGCCCGTGGTCTTCTTGTCGAAGTAGCAGTTGCAGGGCTTTTCCGGCTGAAAGCTGGCCAACGGGCCCATGTCGCCGGTGCGCGTCACGTGCATGGCGCAGGTGGGCACGTTGCCGTTCGCGATCTGGAGATCGAGGAAGGTCCCCGGCGTCGCGCTCTCCGTGGTGGCGGGCAGCTCTTCCTTCGAGGTCACGTAGCTGATGAAGCTCTTCAGCTGCGGCTTGACGATCTCTTTGGAGGTGGGGTCGACCTTCGCGAAGAAGTGGTGCGCGTTCCACAAGAAGTAACGACCGTCGCGGAGGTTCTTTTTGTCGGTGCTGTTGGTGCCCGTGGCGTCGGTGTCCGGGAAGTAGGCGCAGTCCTGGCCCGCGGCCTTGAAGGCAAGCGTCCGCACGGTGGCGCGGTTGGCGTCAGCCGTCTCGGTGGAGGCAAACGCCAGCGCCGAGCTCGGGTTAGCCTTGGCTGCTTCCGACACCTTGGTGATGAAGTCGACGGCGCCCTGGTTGGTCTTCACGTCGTTCGCCGGCAGGTAGGCCAGCGCGCGCGCTAGCGGGATGCCCGACGCCTTGGCGAGCAACAGACCCGCCGCCGACGTGGTCGTGCGCGAGCCGATGGCTGCCGGGTTGGTCCACGGAGCGACGTCTTTGCCGGTGCCCGCGCCAAAGCCGTAGATGTAGTAGACGGCCTCTGCGCTGATGGAGTTCTGGTCGGAGCCGTTGGGCACGATCAGGCTGAAGCCGCTGATGGGTCCCAGGTAGTCGCCCACGTTGGTGGGCAGCTTCTCGACGCCGGAGCAGGTCGTGGCCTCTTGCGCCATCGCACCCCAGTCCGCTTCCACCGCGCTGCCGCTCGGGTACACGCAGGGCGTCTCGACGCCTGCCGAGGTCCAGTACTTTCCGCTGCCGGACAGCGGAGTGACCTTGCCGGTCGTGGCGTTCGGCACCAGCGCGGTCATCGCCTGGCAGGCGCCCGGGTCGCTATAGACGACGGTGATCGGCGGCGTGGCGCCGGCGAGCCGGGTCCCGAGCCGCTTGATGAGGTTGGTCGCGGCGCTGCCGCCGATGCCGAGGATGGCATTGGGGAGCTCGGCGCAGTTCTGCTGAGCAGACGCGCTGGAAGCGCCAGCAGTCACGCCCGCGATTGCGAGCGCGGCGACACACGCATTCGACAGCGTGCGACCGCGAGATCCGCGCGGTTGCCTAGAGAGGGGGGGTAGACGTCACGAACACGGCCTCCTGCCGTCGCTTTGCGCGACAGCAATTTCGCGACGGCCCTTTGCGAGCTGCGTGCCAGACCTCGTGTCCTGCTTCTAGAGCAGCACCGATGCAGCAATTGCGGCGAAAACGACCCAGTGCTCCTTTCCGCCATTTGCGGAGACCAGGAGATGTCCGGGAGACAAGACAGAGATCCAGGAGAGTTCCCCGTGAAAAAACACGGGTGTGAGCCCGAGTCATGAAATGTCCTAGATCAGGGTCGGTCCCCGCGAGGGCTGAACGACCTGCGGAGGCGCTAAAGAACGCTGGTTCGGGCCCGCACGAGCAAGAGCAAGAGCAAGATTGCGCGACTACGATCGCCCGAGGACGAGAACGTGCACGAGCGCGTTACGAGCGCGTGCACGAGGCCGCACGTCTTCGCCCCACGCGCTCGCTCGCTCTCGCTCTCGCCCTCGCCCTCTCGCTCCCAGTCAGCGCCGCAGCGAAGCGACCGGCCCCCGGACTCGGAGAAACAGCTGCGAATGAAGCCCGAGCCGTGGTGCGAGGCGCCGCCGGTTGTGAGGAGCCCCCGGAGCGGACTTCCTGTCCGTGAGGAGGCACCGCAGCAAGCGGTGGCGGATCGCGCCGCGGATCGGGCTTCAGGCGCCGCTGTTTTTAGGCGCTGCTATTTCGGAAGCGGTTCCAGTTTACGCCTAGCTTCTTCATCCGGGAGCGCAGCGTATGCGGATTGATGTCGAGCAGCTCCGCTGCTCCACCCTTACCCTCGATGCGGCCGTTGGTTTCTTCGAGTGCGTGCTCGATGTGTTTGGCCATCGCTTGATCGAGCGTGGCAAACGGCTCGCCCGGTCGCGCGGCGGGTGCCTGCAAAGGCGCTGCGGGCGCGACCAACGCGGGAGGAGGCGTACTCGCGCGTGGAGACGCGTTGCTGCGCACGCCGAGCGCGGCCGCCATGTTGAGCTTCTTGCCTCCCCCGAGGATGGCCGCCCGCTCGATCACGGTGACGAGCTCGCGCACGTTGCCTGGCCAGTCGTACTGGATGAGTAGCTCGACGTCGCTCTCCGACGGAACCAGCGGCGTGCCGCTCAGTCGTTTGCCCGCACGCCACGCAAAGTGCGCGGCAAGGGCGGGGATGTCGCTCGGTCGTTCACGCAGCGGCGGCAGAAAGATGGGGAACACGCTCAAGCGATACCAAAGGTCTTCGCGGAACGTGCCGGCCTGCACCATGTCTTCGAGGTTGCGGTGCGTGGCAGCGACCACGCGCACGTCGACGTGGATGGACCGCGTGCCGCCGACGCGCTCGAACATGTGCTCTTGCAGCACGCGCAGCAGCCGCACCTGCGCATCGAGCGGCAGCTCGCCCACTTCGTCGAGGAACAGCGTGCCTCCATCGGCGCGCTCGAACCAACCCTTGCGCGTGCCGGAGGCACCGGTGAAGCTGCCGCGCTCGTGCCCGAACAGCTCCGAGTCGACGAGCCCCGGCGGGATGGCACCGCAGTTGACACAGACGATGGGCCCTTTCGAGCGCTGCGAGCGCGCATGGATGGCGCGCGCGACGACTTCTTTGCCGGTACCGGTCTCTCCGAACACGAGCACCGGAACGTCGGCGGCCGCGACCTGGTCGACGCGCTCCGTGACCTCTTTGAGACCCGCGTCGCCGCCGACGATGGTCTCGACGATGTCCTGTCGCTCGAGCCGCGAGCGCAGGGCCCGGTTGTCGGCTTCGACCGCCTCACGCAGGCGCGCCAGCTCGTGGAAACGACGGTCGTTCTCGAGTGCGAGGCGAAACGGCTCGAGCAAGCCTTGCGCCTTGTGGACGTGCGACTCGTTGAAGCGGTCTTCGGCCACCAGCACGAACACGCCCTGAGGTCCCTCCTCGTCGACGAGCGGACCGACCAACACCTCGTCGCGTACGCCGCGCGGAACGAGCGCCGCCAACAATGGCTTCTCGCTCGAACGGCCGTGCAGCACACGACCCTCGCGACACCACGCGAGCACCGCCTCGAGCTGCACTTCGCTGTACTCGTTCTGCACGTGCGGCGAGAGCGCGTAGCCATCGACACGGTCTTCGCCGACCGTCTCGAGGTGACGACGATTGACGTCGAGCCTGCGCACCAAGATGGCGCTGAGTGGCAGCTCGCTTCGCAGGTGCGGCATCAGCTTTCCGAGGGCGCTGCCGATCTCGGGATGCCGACAGATCTCGCGCCATAGCTGCAGAGGAATGTCGACGCCTTCGAGCATGGGAATGATCGGTGTGCCCAGGATTTCGCGTTGGCCGGTTTGTATGCCCGGATATCTCACGCTTTGCGCTCGTTCGCAGCTTCCATGCCCTACATCATAACCCGGAATAATCCCCAGGTATCCGATAAGGATTAGAGGTCTGCGACTGCCATTACCCCGCCGCAGGCGAGGATATTTCATTGACGACTCGCCGATCGACGATATTTGCTGGTCAAAACCGCGATATATCCGAGCATCGTGAGGGACGTCGTGTGCAAACGCCCAATTCGACTGTTCTCCGCTGCCCGTGACGGATCACAGACACCTGGCCCGTCCCGTGCTTAGGCCTGGCCGGTAATCCCGAGCGAATCAGTGAACATACTCAAGATTAGATCCCCCCTCATTGGGCTCGCGCTGTTCGGCTTGCCTTACTTGTCGTCCAACCTCGCATCGGCGCAGGCTCCAGCGCCACCCGGTCTCCCGGTCCAAGCCGCACCCCCCGCGGTCGCGCCCGCCGAGCCTGTGGTGGTCCCCGTGGCCCCGCCCGCGTACGCTCCGCCGCCGGCCCCTCCGCCGCCGGTCGATCCCGTGCCGTACGTCTACCCGGCGCCGTCTGCTGCTCCTGTTGCCGCTCCGGCTGCGACCGTTCCAAGCCCGGCCACTGCCGGCATCGCCCCGGCCTCGCCCGCCGCTACGCCGGCCGCTGCGATTCCCGACTTCGTGGTCGCGCCAGGCAAAGGCATCAGCCTCACCAGCGCCGACAAACGTTTTCAGCTCGGCGTGCGCGCGCGCGTCCAGCTGCGCGAGACGTTGCAGAAAGACGACGTCCAGACGCAGCTCGAGTCGCAGGTGCGCACCTTACGCTTGGTCATCGCCGGCCACGCCCTGGTGCCCGAGCTCAAGTACCTGATCCAGTTCGCGTTCGGGGCCAACGACTTCGAGACCGGCAACTCTTCGCCGATCTTCGACGCGTTCGTCGAGTACACCAAGCTGCGCGACCTCAACGTGCGTGTCGGCCAGTACTTCGTGCCGTTCGATCGCGCGCGCACCATCCGTGAGTTCGCGCTTCAGTTCGTCGACCGCCAGGGAGTGGTGCGCGAGCTTACGCTCGACCGCGACGTCGGCATCATGTTCTCGTCGCAAGACTTGTTCGGCCTCTCGAGCCGGCTCGCTTACAACGTGTTCGTGGGCGGTGGCGACGGCAGGAACCGCGTCGCGGACAGCAAAAACAAGTACGGCCCGCAGACCCCCGGTCTACTCGTGGTCGGTCGCTTGATCGCTCGTCCTTTCGGCGCCTTCGACGACGATCAAGAGGGCGACGTGACGCGCTCCGCGACGCCGCACTTGGCGCTCGGCGTGACCGGTGCGTACAACATCTCGACCGATCGCGACCACAGCACCTACGGCGCCACGTACACGCTCGGCACGTTCAACTACACCCACGCGGCCGCCGACCTGGTGTTCAAGTGGAAGGGCTTCTCGCTACTGACCGAGTTCTTGTACCGCAAGGCCAACGACGCGGAGCACACGGCCACGGTCGCGATGGCCAAGGTGACCGAGCGTTCGCGTTCCGGTTACGGCTACTTTGCGCAGGTTGGTCAGATGCTGACCAGCCAACTCGAGCTCACGGCGCGCGCCGAGAAGCTGTGGGGCACGGATCGTGCTCTCCGCGACCTCGCGAAGGTCTCCGGCCGGCAGGTTGGAGGCGGCCTCAACCTCTACCTCAACGGCCATGCGTTCAAGCTCCAGACTGACTACTTCTACGTCTTCGGCGACGACTTCGGGAAGGGCAGCCACGTGGCGCGCCTTCAGCTCGATGCCTCGTTCTGACAGCCTCCGGTGCAAATCATGACCAAGTCCTCGTTCCTTTTCCCCGTCCTCTTCAGCGCGCTCGCGCTCTCTGCATGCGACAGCAAGCCGAGCGCCGGCACTCCCTCCACGGGCACCACCGAAGGCAAGCAGCAACAGCTCGCCGCGGTCGAGCTGCTCAACGTCTCCTACGATCCCACCCGCGAGCTGTACGAGCAGTACAACAAGGCCTTCGCCGCGTACTGGAAGAAGACGAAGAACCAGGAGGTCACCATTCGCCAGTCGCATGGCGGCGGCGGCAAGCAGGCGCGCGCGGTCATCGACGGCCTCGAGGCCGACGTGGTGACGCTCGCACTCGCGTACGACATCGACGCTCTCTACGAGCAAGCCAAGCTCATCCCCGAGAACTGGCAGACGCGCTTGCCCGACAAGAGCGCGCCTTACACGTCGACCATCGTCTTCGTGGTGCGCAAGGGCAACCCCAAGGGCATCAAAGAGTGGTCGGACCTGACCAAGCCCGGCATCGCCTCCATCACGCCCAACCCCAAGACCTCGGGTGGCGCGCGCTGGGCATACCTGGCGGCGTGGGGCTTTGCACTCAAGCAGCCGGGCGGCAACGAGGCCACGGCGCGCGAGTTCGTGAAGAAGCTCTACGGCAACGTCAAGGTGCTCGACTCGGGCGCGCGCGGCTCCACGACGACGTTCGTGCAGAACGGCATCGGTGACGTGCTCATCTCGTGGGAGAACGAAGCCGCGCTCATCCTCAAGGAGTCGGGCGCCGACAAGTTCGAGATCATCTCGCCTTCGATCAGCATCTTGGCCGAGCCGCCGGTGACCGTCGTCGACAAGAACGCGACCAAACACAAGACCACCGAGATCGCCACCGAGTACCTCAAGTACTTGTACAGCCCCGAAGGTCAGGAGATCGCGGCCAAAAACCACTATCGCCCGCGCCTCAAAGAGGTTGCCGCTGGCTACGCCAACAGCTTCCCGGCCATTACGTTGTTCACGGTCGACGAGCTGTTCGGGGGCTGGCAAAAGGCGCAAAAGGCGCACTTCATCGATGGCGCAAGCTTCGACCAAATCTACGAAGTAGCGGCCAAGCCATGACCGAGATCGCCGTGGCTCGTGAGCGCACCGCCAAACGCAGCTCCATCCTCCCGCTGCCCAAGCTGTTGGGCAAACGGCGCGTGTTGCCCGGCCTGTTGCCAACACTGGGCTTCACCTGGTTTTACCTGAGTGCGCTGGTGCTGCTCCCGATCGCGGCGCTGGTCATGAAAGCTTCGAGCCTGACTTGGGCGCAGACGTACACCATCATCACTGCGCCGCGCACGGCGGCCGCGTTGGGGCTGTCCTTCGGCGCCTCGTTCGTGGCTGCCATCCTCAACACCCTGGTCGGCACGTTGGTGGCGTGGGTGCTCGCGCGCTACCGCTTCCCCGGGCGTGCGCTGCTCGACGCCCTCGTCGACTTGCCGTTCGCACTCCCCACGTCGGTCGCGGGCATCGCACTCACGTACGTGTACTCCGACCACGGCTGGATCGGCGGCTGGTTCGCGAGCATCGGCTTGCCGGTCGCGTTCACGCGGCTCGGCATCGTCGTCGCGCTCACCTTCGTCGGTATGCCGTTCGTGGTGCGCACCGTTCAGCCGGTCGTGCAAGAGCTCGACGGGCAGCTCGAAGAGGCTGCTGCCTCGCTCGGCGCCACCAAGGTGCAGACCTTTTTCCGCGTCATCTTGCCGCTGCTCGGGCCGGCCATCGGCGCGGGCTTCGCCCTGTCGTTTGCGCGCGCCGTCGGCGAGTACGGCTCGGTCTTGTTCATCGCCGGCAACATGCCGATGAAGACCGAGATCGCGCCGCTGCTCATCGTCAGCAAGCTCGAACAGTTCGACTACGCCGGCGCTGCGGTCATCGGCGCAACCATGCTGTCCGTCGCGCTCGCTCTCTTGCTCACCGTGCAGCTGCTCGAGAGACAGGTCGAGAAGCGCTTCGGAGGAGACCCGTCATGAGCAACCCCTCGCTCACACGCAGCGATCGTCCTCAAGGCGCCGGGCTCTTTTTGCTCGGCCTATCCGTGATCTTTTTGGTGGTGTTGGTCGTGGTGCCGCTGGTCGCCGTGCTCGGCATGGCGTTCGCCAAGGGGTTTTCCCCGTTCCTCGCCGCCATTCAAGACTCCGACACGTTGTCGGCCATTCGTCTCACGCTGCTCACCACGGCGATCGCCGTGCCGCTCAACGCGGTGTTCGGCGTCACGGCGGCGTGGGCCATCACCAAGTTCGACTTCTTCGGCAAGTCCATCTTGGTGTCGCTGATCGACCTGCCGTTCACGGTGTCGCCGGTGGTCGCCGGCCTGTTGTTCGTGCTGTTGTTCGGCTCACGCGGCTTGTTCGGTGAGTTCTTGGGCGCGCACGATCTTCGCGTCGTGTACGCAACGCCGGGCGTCATCCTCGCCACGGTGTTCGTCACGTTCCCGTTCATTGCGCGCGAGCTCATCCCGCTCATGCAAGCGCAGGGCAACGAAGAAGAGCTGGCCGCCATCACGCTCGGCGCCAACGGCTGGCAGACCTTCTGGCGCGTGACCCTGCCCAACATCAAGTGGGGCTTGGTCTACGGCGTCGTGGTCTGCTCCGCGCGCGCGATGGGCGAGTTTGGTGCTGTCAGCGTGGTCAGCGGCCACGTGCGCGGCATGACCAACACGCTGCCGCTGCACGTCGAAATTCTCTACAACGACTACCATCAGGTCGAAGCATTCTCGGTCGCCTCGCTGCTCACGTTGATCTCCGTGGTGGCGCTGATCGTGAAGAAGCTGATCGAGAAGAAGGGGCTGATCTCGCCCCACGGGGGCTAACCGGTGAGCATCGAAGTACGCAACGTCAGCAAACGCTGGAACAATGTAATCGGTCTCGACGACGTGAGCGTCACGGTCGACACCGGTGAGCTCATCGCCCTGCTCGGTCCGTCAGGCTCGGGCAAGACCACACTGCTACGCATCATCGCCGGACTCGAGGCCGCGGACAAAGGCGCGGTCTACTTTGGCGGCGAAGACGCGACCGACGCGCGGGTGCGCGATCGCGGCGTGGGCTTCGTCTTCCAACACTACGCCCTGTTCAAACACATGACGGTGGCTGACAACATCGCGTTTGGGCTGCGCGTGATGCCGCGCGATCGGCGTCCGGCCGACTCGCTCATCAAGGCCAAGGTCGACCAGCTCCTCGCGCTCGTGCAGCTCGAGGGCATGAGCAATCGTTTCCCCGCGCAGCTCTCGGGCGGTCAGCGGCAACGCGTCGCGCTTGCGCGCGCACTCGCGGTCGAACCCAAAGTACTGCTGCTCGACGAACCCTTTGGCGCGCTCGACCAGCGCGTGCGCGAAGAGCTCCGCCGTCGTCTGCGTCGTCTGCACGACGAGCTGCGCGT
>JBEGTL010000153.1:0-15022 GCA_041179425.1 Pseudomonadota bacterium
GCTCGCGCGCGTTCGTGCCGCCCATCGCCAACCAAGATGCGCGCGGCTGTTTTGTGTACCGCACGCTCGACGACGTGTTCGCGATCGAGGCGTACGCCAAGAAGGTCAAGACCGGCGTCGTCATCGGCGGCGGTCTGCTCGGCCTCGAGGCGGCCCGCGCCCTCAAAGAGCTCGGCCTGCAGACCACCGTGGTCGAGTTCGCGCCGCGCCTCATGCCCATGCAGATCGACGCTGCGGGCGGGCGCCTGCTGCGCAGTCGTATCGAGTCGCTCGGCGTCAAGGTCATCACCGACGCCAACAGCAGCGGCGTGGTGGTCGACGATCAACGGCGCGTGCGCGGCCTCGCGTTTGCCGACGGCACGCAGCTCGACACCGAGCTCGTGCTGTTCTCGGCCGGCATCCGCCCGCGCGACGAGCTCGCGCGCGAGTCGGGCCTCGCCATCGGCGCCCGCGGCGGCATCGTGATCGACGATCACTGCCGCACCAACGACACCAACATCTACGCCATCGGCGAGTGCGCGCTGTGGCAGAACAAGATCTTTGGTCTGGTCGGCCCGGGCTACACCATGGCGCGCACCGCAGCGGGCCAGATCTTTGGTGAGCTCCTCAAGTTCGAGGGCGCCGACATGTCCACCAAGCTCAAGCTCATGGGCGTGGACGTCGCCAGCTTTGGCGACGCGTTCTGCACCACCGAGGGAGCGCGCGGCATCCACATCGTCGACGAGGTGCGCGAGGTCTACAAACGCATCGTGCTCAGCGCCGACGGCAAAAAGCTGCTCGGCGGCATGCTGGTCGGCGACGCGAGCGACTACGACTTTTTGTCTGCACTGGCCCGTGACGGGTCCGCTTTGCCCGACGCCCTCGACTCGCTGCTCGTGCCGCCCAGCGAAGGCGCCGCACGCCCCAAGCTCGCGATGAGCGAGAGCACGGTGCTCTGCTCGTGCAACAACGTCACCAAGGGCGCCGTGTGCGCGGCCATCCGCGACGGCGTCACCGAGATGCCGGCGCTCAAGAAGTGCACCAAGGCGGGCACCGGCTGCGGCGGCTGCGTGCAGCTCGTGACCAACGTGCTCAAGGCCGAGCTGTTGGCGATGGGTCAGGCCGTCTCCAACGCGCTCTGCGAGCACTTCGACCACACGCGCCAGGAGCTGTTCCACCTGGTGAAGGTGGGCGGCATCAAGACCTTCAACGAGCTCATCCTCAAGCACGGCAAGGGCCTCGGCTGCGAGATCTGCAAGCCCACGGTCGCGTCCATCTTGGCGTCGACGTGGAACGAACACATCCTCGAGCCCAAGCACGCACCGCTGCAGGACTCCAACGACTACTTCCTCGCCAACATCCAAAAAGACGGCACCTACTCGGTGGTGCCGCGGGTCCCGGGCGGCGAGATCACGCCCGACGGGCTGATCGCGATCGGCATGGTGGGCAAGAAGTACGGCCTCTACACCAAGATCACCGGCGGCCAGCGCATCGACCTGTTTGGTGCGCGCGCCGAGCAGCTGCCCGACATCTGGAGCGAGCTCATCGCGGCGGGCTTCGAGTCGGGCCATGCCTACGGCAAGTCGCTGCGCACCGTGAAGTCGTGCGTGGGCAGCACCTGGTGCCGCTACGGCGTGCAGGACTCGGTGGGGCTCGCCGTGCGTGTCGAGCTGCGCTACCGCGGCCTGCGCTCGCCGCACAAGCTCAAGGGCGGCGTGTCGGGCTGCACCCGCGAGTGCGCCGAGGCGCAGGGCAAAGACTTCGGCATCATCGCCACGGAGAAGGGCTACAACCTCTACGTGTGCGGCAACGGCGGCATGAAGCCGCAGCACGCGCTGCTGCTCGCCGGCGACCTCGACGAGCCCACGCTGATCGCGATGCTCGACCGCTTCTTGATGTTCTACATCCGCACGGCCGATCGGCTGCAGCGGACGTCGACCTGGCTCAACCAGCTCGAGGGCGGGCTCGACTACCTGAAGCAGGTCGTGGTTGCCGACAGCCTCGGCATCGGTGCCGAGCTCGAGGCCGACATGCAGAAGTTGGTCGACACGTATCTGTGCGAGTGGAAGGTCGCGGTCGAGGACCCGGAGAAGCGGCGCCGCTTCCGGCACTTCGTCAACAGCGACAAGGCAGATGACAACGTGGTGTTCGTGGCCGAGCGTGGGCAGATCCGCCCAGCGCGTCAGGATGAGCGGCGCCTCTTGAGGGTAGTGACATGAAGCAAGCGAGCGAGCTGAGCCAAGAGAGCTGGACCACGGTCTGCGCACTCGACGAAATAGTCCCGGACACCGGCGTGTGTTGTCTGGTGGGGCAGCGACAGGTAGCGGTGTTTCGCCTCGGTGAGGGAGACCGCGTTTTGGCTATTGGCAACTACGACCCCTTCAGCAAGGCAAACGTACTTTCCCGCGGAATCGTGGGCGATCGCGCAGGTCGGGCCAAGGTCGCATCCCCCATCTTCAAGCAGTCGTTCGATCTCGAGACCGGCGAGTGCCTCGACGATCCGGCGGTGAGCGTGCCCACTTTTGCTGTTCGCTTGCGCGACGGAATTGTCGAAGTGCAGGATTCGAACACGCGTACGTTACGTACCGGAAATACGCCTTTGCTATCCGAGGTAGGTAGCGCCTGAGCCTTCTCCGGGCGCTCACACGCAGCACCCATGGACGACTCCGACACGCCTTCCAACTCCGAACTGCCTTCCCACTCCGACCTGCAGCCCGGCTCGACCCGAAGCGAGATCGAGCTCTTGTACAGGGTCGCGCAGGACCTGCTCACTTCGGAGCGGCACCTCGCACCCATCCTCAAGTCCATCCTCACGCACATGGCCACCTTGGCGGGCATGGAGCGGGGGATGATCACGGTGCTCGATCCCTCCAAGGATCTCGCCCGCGTCGACGTTGCGCACGGCCTGTCGGCCGAGCAGCAAGCGCGCGGTCGTTATCAGCTCGGTGAGGGCGTCATCGGCAAGGTGCTCGAGCGCGGCGAGCCGGCGTTGGTGCCCACCATCGGCGACGAGCCGTTGTTTCTCGATCGCACGGGTGCTCGCAAAAACCTCGACCGTACCAAGATCGCATTCTTGTGCGCGCCCATCGCGCACCGCGGTGAGATCGTGGGCACGCTCAGCGTCGATCGTGTGTACGGCTCGGCGGTCAGCCTCGAGGACGACCTGCGCCTCTTGCAGATCATCGCGATGATGATCGGGCAGGCCGTGCGGCAGCGGCGTGACCAGGTCGAAGAGGTCGACAGCCTCAAGCGCGAGAACGCACGCCTCGCAGCGCAGCAGCGCGCGCGGGCCGGCACCAGCTTGATCGGCAGCTCGAGCCCCATGCAGGCCGTCATCGAGATGGTGCACCAAGTGGCGCCCTCCGAAGCGACGGTGCTCATTCGTGGCGAGAGCGGCACCGGCAAGGAGCTCATCGCGCAGGCCATCCACACCGACAGTGCTCGCAAGGATGGTCCGTTCGTCGCCGTCAACTGCGGCTCCATCCCGGAGCAGCTGGTGGAGAGCGAGCTGTTTGGTCACGTGCGCGGTGCGTTCACCGGCGCGGCGATGAACCGCACGGGGCGCTTCGAGGCGGCCAACGGCGGCACGCTGTTCCTCGACGAGATCGGGGAGCTGTCGCTCGCCAGCCAGGTCAAGCTGCTGCGCGCGCTGCAGACCCGTCAGATCGATCGTGTGGGCGAGAGCCGCCCGCGGCCCATCGACGTGCGTGTGGTCGCGGCTACCAACGCGGATCTCGAGCGCATGATCCAAGACGGGCGCTTCCGCGAAGACCTGTACTACCGGCTCAACGTGTTCCCCATCTACCTGCCGGCGCTGCGCGACCGCAAGGCGGACATCACGCTGCTCGCCGACCACTTCCTCGAGCGCTACGCCCGCGAGCACAACCGTGACGTCAAACGTGTGAGCACGCCGGCCATCGAGCTGATGACCGCGTACCACTGGCCCGGCAACGTGCGCGAGCTCGAGAACTGCATCGCGCGCGCCGTGTTGCTGACGCAAGACGGCGTGGTCCGCGAGCACCACCTGCCGCCCACCTTACAGACGGGCAAGTCGTCCGGGACCACTAAAAATGGTTCGCTGCACGACGTGATGATGGCGTACGAGCGGGAGATCTTGCTCGAGGCGATGAAGAACGCGGGCGGCAACCAGTCGCAAGCGGCGCGCGCGCTCGGCACCACGGCGCGCATCCTCGGCTATCGGTTGCGTCGCCATGGTCTTCACACCGGGCTCAGTCTGGTGACGTGACGCCGCGGCAGCGTCTCGTGCGGTAACACGCAAGCGGCGCTCCTGTGGCAAGCGGTCGCATTGCGGGATTGGCCCGGGCGGCGCAGATCGCTGCACGTCGATGTCGAACGCACGTCTACTGGTCGCGTCCGTGGTGTTTGCCTTGCTAGTCGCCGGTTCCGACCGAGCCGAGGCCCAGGCCTGCCACACCATCGAGTTCCGGAAGCCCGATAAGGGGCGCTTTCGCGCCACGGTGGGCTTGCTGGCGGCCACTTACGGCAGCGGGGACGACGCTGGCGACTACCAGGGTGTGTACACGGGGTTTGGCTACCGGGCCGACTGGTACGGAGCCGAGGTGTTGCTGCCCGCGTACCACCTCAGCCGCAGCGCGGGGACCGAGTACGGGCTCGGAGACCTGGTCGTGACCGCGCGCGGAACCGGCATTCGTGCACGCGAGGGCGCGATCACCGCCGGCGTGGAGCTCCCTGTGATGTTCCCCACAGGCGACGCGCAGCGCGAGCTGGGGATGGGCCGGGTGATGCCGATGCCCGGGTTGTGGTTCGCGTTCGTGCGCGCGCCCTTCACCGTGCGCATGCAGGCGGGCTACGGGCACATGATCGGCACGGAGAAGGCCGCCGAAGAGCACCACCATCACGAGGCCAGTGCCGCGCCCATGCGTCATCCCATCGTCAACCCGATGAACCGCTCGGAGTTCGAGCACGGGCTCACGCTGGGGCTCGGCCTCTCACGCACGATGAGCGTGCACGCGCGCTGGTTTGGCGCAGTGCCCGTCGCCGACGACCACGGCGTGGTACGCGAGATCTTGGCGGCGGGGGCGACCGCGAGCATGGCTGCGTTCGACGTCACGCTGGAGGGGCAGAAGCCCGTCGCGGGCGACCCGTTCGACTACAGGCTGGTCTTGCAGCTAGGCGCGAGCTTTTGAAGCGCCGACGCCTGGCTCGGGTTCAGTGCTCGTGACCTTCGGTGTGTTCGGCAGCACCGGAGCAGTCGAGCCAGTCGAGCATCTTCTGTTTCTCGGCCGCGGTGGGCTGAGGGAAACCCTCGGGCGGCATGGGTGTGCCGGTGCCGCTGAGGTTCTCCACCATCTCGTGCCCGTGCTCGACGACCTCGTCCTGGCTCGCGAAGATGTGATTGTCGCCCAGCTTGGCCGCCGTCTTCTCACCGTGACAGGTGATGCAGTACTTATCGAGGAACGGCTCGGCCACCTTGGCGAAGGTCTGGTTCGCGGCACAGTCGCCCAGCGCGGCGCTGGGCTTGGGGTCGTCTCCGCACGCCGTGAGTGCGGCCAGACCCATCGAGATCACGAGCAAAGTCCTGACGTGCATGCGGGTTTTCGTACCTTTCTTCGGGCCTACAACGTAGCCCAGTACCACCCCAGATCCGGCGGCTGCGACGTTATGTCGCGGTAGGGTCGGAGGGCTTGGGGTGCGTCTCGCGTGCAGCTTCGCGGTCCCGCTGGTTGCACGAGCGGCGCGAATGGATCAACCGCTCGCCCATGAGTGACGGCTTGAGCGGGGGCGGCGACGGCGACGCGACCACGGGAGCAATGGACTTCGACGCGGCAGAGCGGCGTGCCGTGTACCGCGCGATCTACGAGCGCCGCGACGTGCGCAACTATCGCCCGGACCCCGTGCCGGAGGCGACCCTGCTGCGCATCCTCGATGCCGCGCACCACGCGCCGTCGGTGGGCTTCATGCAGCCCTGGAACTTCATCGTCCTGCGCGACCGTGCGCTGCGCCAGCGCGTCTACGAGCACTTCGCCGACGTCAACGCGCGTGCGGCCGAGGTGTGGGCCGACGATCGCAAGCGCGCGTATCAGGCGCTCAAACTGCAGGGAATCTTGGATGCGCCGCTCAACGTGCTGGTCACCTGTCATCACGAGCGCGCGGGCGAGCAGGTGCTGGGGCGCTTCACCATTCGCGACACCGACCTCTACAGCACCTGCCTCGCCGTACAAAACCTGTGGCTCGCGGCGCGCGCCGAAGGGGTGGGCGTGGGCTGGATGAGCCTGATGGAGAACGCGCACATCGCGGCGCTGTTGGAGTTGCCTGCGGAGGTCACGCCGGTTGCCTATCTCACGCTGGGGTTCCCCATCGAGTTTGCGGAGAAGCCGCTGCTCTCGCAGGTGGGATGGAGGGATCGCGCGCCGCTAGCGGAGCTGATCTACGAGGACCGATGGGGGCAGGCGCCGCGTGTGAACATGCTGGCGGCAGCGTCCGTACTCGTCGACGGCGGCCACGAGGACGCCCACGGCTACGCAAAGGGGAAGGGGAGGGGCGAGACCGTTGCGGCCGTCGACGTGGGCGTTGACGTTGACGTGGGCGTTGACGTTGACGGCGACGGCGACGAGATCGGGAAGCCAGTGGTGCCCCCCGAAGCTTTGGCGCGCAATCTCGCGCTCACCAAACCTGCCGGTAGTCTCGGCCGCATCGAGCAGCTCGCGCTGCACCTGAGTGCTCTCCAACAGACTGCGTACCCTCGCTGCGAGCACGTGCACCTGACGTTGTTCGCGGCGGACCACGGCGTGACCGAGGAGCGCGTGAGCGCCTACAAGGCCGATACGACGCTCAAGCTGGTGTACGGCTATCTCGCCGGTGCCGGCGTCGTGAACGCGTTTGCGCGGCAAAACCAGGTCGCGCTGCACATCGTGGACGTGGGCGTCGATCACGACTTTGGCCGGGCACACGGGCTGATCCACAAGAAGGTGCGCCGCGGCACGCGCAACCTCGCGGTAGAAGCGGCGATGACGCACCAAGAGTGCGCGCAAGCCGTGGAGGCGGGACGCGACGTGGTGCGCGCGCTGCCGGAGCTGCAGGTACTCGCGCTGGGCGAGGTGGGCATCGGCAACAGCACGAGTGCCGCGGCCCTGGCGGGAGCGTTGCTCGGTCTGCCGGCTAGCGCGGTGACCGGTCGTGGCACCGGAGTCGACGCCGAGGGGCTGGCGCGCAAGCAGGGCGTCATCGCACGCGCGCTGGCGCTGCACGTGCTGCCCGACACGGCGCTCGACCCCGACGAGCTGCTGCGACGGCTGGGTGGCTACGAGCTGGCTGCGTTGGTCGGGGCCATCGAGCAGGCCGCCGAGCGCCGGGCGCTGATCTTGGTCGACGGCCTGATCACCACCGCGGCGGCGCTGGTTGCCGTGCGTCGAAAGCCAGCGCTCGGGTCGTACCTGGTCGCGTCGCATCGAGGCGCGGAGCCGGTGCACGCCGCGCTGTTGTCGGCGCTCGGTCTCACGCCGCTGCTCGAGCTCGGGCTGTCGCTGGGGGAGGGCTCGGGAGCCGCCCTCGCCGTGAGCCTGGTGCGTGCCGCATGCGCGCTCATGAGCGAAGTGCGCACGTACGAGGAAGCCAACATCGAGCGCCCCGAGCGCCGCGAGGAAAGTCTGATCGAGAAGACGCGCTGTGAAGGAAAATGACACAGGGCTGGCTGTGGCCGATGCGCATAGTGGCGAGGCACGCGCGTGTGGGTGGCGCACGATCGCCCCACAAAATGGGGCTAAACGGTACAAATACGTTGTGCGAAGGCTCCACAGGCCTTGGCACACTCCTCGCTCTCTACTCACGCAAACAAATGGGGAACCTAGGCGGGGAACCAAGAGGGAGCGGGAACATGAGGAAGACCTTACTCGGAGTCATCGGACTGTGTGCCGTCGGCTGTGCGAGCTATCCGGCACCCAACGAGCAGGTCGCAAGCTCGCTTGCGTCGGTGCGCGGTGCCGAAGAGGCGGGAGCGATGAGCGTGCCCGAGGCGGCGCTCCACGTGAAGCTGGCGCAAGAGCAGATCGAGCAGGCGCAGAAGCTGATGAAGGACGACGAGAACATGCGCGCCGAAGATCTCGCGGCACGCGCGTTTCAGGACGCCGAGCTGGCATTGGCCATCGCGCGTGAAGACGCCGCCAAAAAGAAGCTCGACCAGTTCGCACAGGCCAACCGCAGCGCGGGCGGCGAACAGCCGCCTGCCGGCACTCCCAACACCTCTACCGCACCCACGTCGGGCGCTCATTGAAACAACGCCGGTTGGCTGACTCGAGGAGCTCGTCCATGACCAAGATCAATTTGACCACGTCACTCGGTGCACTGTCTCTGCTCACGGCGATGGGCTGTGCCCACAATCCGCCCAAAGAGCTGCTCGACGCGCGTGCTGCCTACAAGCAGGCCGCGTCCAGCGTCGCGCAGCAAGAGACGCCTGCGCAGCTGCACACCGCCGAAAACTCACTCAAGCTCGCCGAGCAGACGTTCAGCGACGAGGGTGACAACGACCGAACCCGCGATCGTTCGTACGTCGCCATGCGCAAGGCGCAGCTGGCCGAGGTCCAGGGCCGCGTCTCGCAGAACGAAAAGCGGCTCGAGGACCTCGAGAAGAACATGAGCCAGGCGCAGGCGGCGGAGCTCGCCAAGCTGCGCGGTGACTACAAGACGCAGCAGAGCCAGCTCGCCGCCGCAGAGACGGCACGCAAGGAGGCCGAGCGACGCGCCGAGCAGGCCGCTGCCGACCTCGCGCGTATCGCGAGCGTGAAGCAGGAGTCGCGCGGTATGGTCATCACGCTCTCTGGCGAGGTGCTGTTCACCAGCGGCAAGAGTGAGCTGCTGCCTGCGGCACAGGCCAAGCTGACCGAGGTCGCCAACGCGCTCACGCAACAAAACCCCGACGCCACGATCGTGGTCGAGGGTCACACCGACGCGCAGGGCAGCCAGACGTTCAACCTCGACCTGTCGACGCGCCGCGCGCAGGCAGTGCGTGACTACCTCGCTTCGCACGGCGTGGCGCCCGACCGCATCCGCGCCGAGGGCCTCGGGTTCTCGCGTCCCATCGCCGACAACAAGACGGCCGAAGGGCGCGCGAACAACCGTCGCGTCGAGATCGTCGTGCAGCCTCAGGCCGGCGGCGCGCCCGCGGCCCCGCAGGGCTGAGCGCCACTGCTGACCGTCCTCGCCCAGCGCGAGCCGAGCCGCTTCATCCTGACGGGTGAGGCGGCTTTTTTGTGCTGCGTGAAGCCGGCACGGGTTCTGCAACGTACTGCTGAAAAGGAGTCACCCGTGAACGATCGCGCGCTACCTGTGCAGCTTCGAAAGATCGCCTTCGAGTTCGGCGTCGCGGACGCTGAGGCAGAAGCGGCGTGGCAACACAGCCTCGAAGAAAAGCTGTGGGGCAAGGTGCTGCCCGACTTCACGCTGGAGCAAAAGGCAGTGGTGCTCACCGAGTACGGCCGAGGCTGGCGCTCTGCCGGGCGGCCCCTTCCGGCGGGGCACCCGGTGCCCGAACACGGCGCTAGCCTGCGTTGATTGCGCACGCCAACGCTGGCTTCTGCGCCTCAGGGGCCGCTTCGCTGCCGCGCGGAAGAAACGCACGTTCTTGCACGTAGCTCACGCATTGATGCAGCGTTGCGTGCGCCGGCAGCAGGGCCGGCCTTACGCTGCTTGCGGAGTGTCATGCTGGGCGGGAAACTTCACTCTTCCTTGTTCTCGTTGTTTCTGCGCTCGTGTGCCGGGGGGCGCGCTTCGACAGCGCTCTCGTACGGCTTCCCGTGCGTGATCGTGTGCGTTGTCGCGTGCGGCGGAGAGCGCGAGTCGCCTCCGGCCACCGCGATCGACCGCAACCCCACCACCGCCGCCGATGGCGGCCTGGCCGATGCAGGCGCGAGCGTCACGTCCAGCCTCGGGCCGGACGCTGCGACAGCCGTGGCACAACCAGACGCGCAGGTGAGCCTCGATGCCACAGCCGCGGTTCCCACGCCGGCGGTCGACGCGGCTCCTCCGCCACCCAGCTGTTTGACGCCCGACGCAGGCATCGCGTGCGACGACGGAGTCTTCTGCAACGGCGTGGAGCTGTGCAGTCCCAGTGACGCGCGCGCCGATGTGCGCGGGTGCGTGGCAGGCCCGCTGGTCGTCTGCACCGCCGGTCAGATGTGCAGCGAGCAGCGCAACATGTGTTCCACGTGCAGCGACACCGAGCTCGACGACGACGACAAAGATGGTCACGAGTCGGCAAGCTGCGGTGGCGACGACTGCAACGACGGCGACGCCACCGTGCACCCTGGCCTCGCCGACAGCTGCGACGGCAAGGACAACGACTGCGACGGCGCGATCGACGGCCGCTCCGCCGACATGGCGTGCAACGCCCTCGCGCCCACGGGGGCGGTCTCCAGCTGCACGATGGGCAGCTGCGCGGTGCGCTGCAGCGATCCCGACTTCGACCTGGTGGCGGGTGCGTGCGTGCGCCACGACGACTGCGCTGGCGTGACCGCGTGCGGCGTGGGCACCTGCGCCGACGGAGCGCGCACGTACACGTGCACTTGTCCCGCTGGCTACGCCGGCTCGGGCACCAATGCGTGCACCGACATCGACGAGTGCGCGAGCCCGAGCGCGCACACCTGCGACACCAGCCCGCTCGCGTGCATCAACCAGCCGGGCAGCTTTCGTTGTGCATGCCCGGCTACGCACTTCGGCACCGGAACGGGCGCCCAGGGTTGCGCGCGCAAGGCAGTCAGCGTGGCTGCAGGCACGCGCAGCACGTGCGCCGTGCTGAGCGAGGGTCGCGTCAAGTGCTGGGGCAACGACTCGTTTGGCAAGCTCGGGCTCGGTGGCAGCACCGAGAGTCCACGCGGCGGAGCAGCCGGCCAGATGGGAGATGCCCTGCCCTACGTCAACCTCGGGGCAGGGCGCAGCGCGCGCGCCATTGCCGCGGGCAGCGACCTCACGTGCAGCGTGCTCGACAACGGCGCAGTCAAGTGCTGGGGTTACAACGGCTACGGCGCGGTGGGCGGTAGCGATCTCAACTCGTTCGGCATCACATCCGCGGTCGCGCCCGTCCCTGCAGGTCGCACGGCCGTTGCTGTGGGTGCCGGCTCTGGCAACGGCTTTGCGGTGCTCGACGACGGCTCGTTCGGCCACTGGGGCACGTCGTTCACACAGTACGTCGTGCCGGCGGGCGAGAGAGTCAGGTCGTTCGACCGCAGCCCGCGCTACGACAGCTATCACGTGTGTGCGTTGTTCGAGGCCGGTAGCGTGCGCTGCTGGCCGGGCGGCCAGCTTGCGCAAGACATGGGGCAGTACGGCTGGGCGTACAGTCCGAGCGTGCCCCCAACGAGCTATCCAGTCGTCTCGCTGGGCGCTGGTCGCACGACCACTGCGCTCGCACTGGGCGATACACACAGCTGCGCGTTGCTCGACAACGGCGCGGTGAAGTGTTGGGGCGCCAACGACCGAGGCCAGCTGGGTGTGGGCGACGTGTTCGCACGTGGCGCCGCTCCTGCGGACATGGGCGACGCGCTGCCCGCGGTCGCACTCGGAGGGCCGGCGCGCGCCATCGCCGCTGGCGCGAGCCACACCTGCGCGCTGCTCACCAGCGGCGCCGTCAAGTGCTGGGGCTTCAACGATGCCGGGCAGCTGGGCCAGGGCAACAACACCACCATCGGCGATCAGCCGGGCGAGCTCGCGGCCTTGCCCGCGGTCGATCTCGGGGCCGGTCGCACCGCGACGGCCATCGACGTCGGCGTGCACAGCTGCGCCGTGCTCGATACCGGTGCGGTCAAGTGCTGGGGCACCAACGCGTCTGGCGAGCTTGGCCAGGGCGACCTGCTCACGCGCGGGGCTAGTCCCGGGACGATGGGCGCCGCTTTGCCGGAGATCTCGCTCGGCGAGTGACGGGCTTCGGCTCGTCCGGCTTTTTTCGTTCGCGCGTCCGAGGGCGCGCTTCGACCTTACTGTCTGCGGACTCGTCGGCCTTGGTGCTGGAGGGCTCTGGATCGCGCAAGGCTATCTCGCGCGCGCGGCTGGCCGCCGCTGCGATGAGGGGGCCCAGCAGGTCTGCGGGTAAGCTCTTCTCGTGCCACGTGGCCGGAGTCCCCAGCTGACGTAAGACCGCGCCCTGGCTGCGCGGTGCGAGCAGCTCGGCGCTGAACTGTGCCCGCTCGGCCATCGCCGTGATGGCATCGGTCCACGCTCCGTCGCTCAGCGGGTCCAGGCGGATGGTGATGGTGTACGGCTTCGCTGCAGAGCCGGTGACCTTGGCACTCACCTTCCCATTCTCGATCGTCAGGTCGTGCGTGCGGCCCGCGCGCGCGTAGGTGCGGCCCCGTGAGAGACGACCGGCGTCACCGCGCAGCACGACCTCCAGCGCAGAGATCCAGCGCTGGCCCCACCAGGTGGTGCCCGCCTTCTTGATCTTGATGCCCTGCGCGGGCGGCGGCTTCTTGGGCTTGGAAGAAAAGCCGTCCCAACCACCTCTGGGGTTCATGCGGACACCTCGTCGCTGCCGTCCGTGTCGAGCACGGCGTGGCCGGAGAGCGCGAACAGATCGCGTAAGTCGTCGGTGCCGAGCTCGGTGATCCATTGCTCGCCGCTGCCGACGACTTGGGACGCGAGCTGACGCTTTTGCTCCAGCAGATGATCGACCTTGTCCTCCACCGTGCCCGAGCAAATGAGCTTGTGCACCTGCACGGCCCGTTTTTGCCCGATGCGGTAGGCGCGGTCGGTGGCTTGGTCTTCGACCGCGGGGTTCCACCACCTGTCGAAGTGAAACACGTGGCTGGCCGCCGTCAGGTTGAGTCCAGTGCCGCCCGCCTTGAGCGACAACACAAAGATGCGCGGGCCGCGCGGGTCTTCTTGAAAACGTTGCACCACCTCGTCGCGCTCTCGTTTGCGGGTGCCGCCGTGCAGGAACGCGACCACCACACCCAGCTGCTCGCTCAGGTGCGCGCGCAGCCGTTCGCCCATCTCTCGGTACTGCGTAAAGACGAGCGCCTTGTCGCCCGCCGCCATCGCCTCTTCGAGCATCTCGGTGATGCGCGAAAGCTTGCCCGAACGTCCGCCGAGCGGACTTTGATCGGCGAGGTAGTGCGCCGGGTGGTTACAGATCTGTTTGAGGTAGGTGAGCAGCGCGAGCACACGACCGCGACGCTCGATACCTTCGGACTCGCCGATACGCCGCAGCTCTTCGTCGACCACGGCCTGGTACAGAGTGGCCTGCTCCCGCGTCAGTGTGCAGAAGACCTTGGCTTCGTTCTTGGCAGGCAGATCTTGGATCACGGCCGGGTCGCTCTTGAGGCGGCGCAACAAGAAGGGCCCGACCAGGCGACGCAGCCGTTGGGAGGCGGCTTCGTCGTTGTAGCGCTCGACCGGCACCGCGAAGTCGCGGCGGAAAGTACTGAGCGCGCCCAGCAGACCCGGGTTGAGGAACTCGAGGATGGACCACAGCTCGGCGAGTCTGTTTTCGACCGGGGTACCGGTCAGCGCAAAGCGCTGTGTCGCACAGAGCGCACGTGCCGCGCGGGCCGTGGAAGAAGCGGCGTTCTTGATGTTTTGCGCCTCGTCGAGCACCACCACGGCCCAGTCTACCGTGGCGAGCAGGGCGGCGTCGCGGCGCAAGAGACCGTACGTCGTCATCACCAGGGCGCGTGGCTCGCGTGCAAGGTCCGCTGGGCGCTGTGCTCGCTCGGCACCAAAGTGCGGCACGACGCGCAGGCTCGGCGCGAACCGCGCGGCCTCGCGCTCCCAGTTGCCCACGACAGACGTGGGCGCGATCAGTAAGGTGGGTCGCGTGTCGCTCGGCACAGCCTCGGCACGCCACAGTAAGAACGACAACGTCTGCACCGTCTTGCCGAGCCCCATGTCGTCGGCGAGGCAAGCGCCTAGGCCGAGCGAGCCCATGGTCGACAGCCACGACAATCCACGCTGTTGGTAAGGTCTGAGTGTCGCCTGCAGCGTGGCAGGCGCGGTGCGCTCGCCCTGGGCGGCGTCGCGAACTTGTTCGAGCAGCGTCGAGAACGCGCCCGTCGCAGTGACCGTGGCAGGCAGCGTGCCCTGTTGTGTCTCGCCCGACAGCGCGGCCTGCACGGCCTCGCGCATGGTGATCTGAGACGGACCCAGTGCGAGCTGTCGCTGGATCGCCGCGAGCTCGCGTGCGTCGATGGCCACCCACTCCCCGCGAAAGCGCACGAGGGGCGCCTTCTGGGCTGCCAAGGCCGCGAGCTCGCGTTTGGTCAGCGCGTGATCGCCGATGGCGGCCTGCCAGTCGACCTCGAGCAGCTGCTCCATGCTGAGTGGGGACTTGCCCGCCACCACGCCGGCCACGTGTGCACCGCCGCCGACGCGCATACGCAAGCGCAGGCGCCGCTGTCCGCTCGCGGTGAGCTCGGCCGGCACCATGATGCCAAAGCCTGCCTCTGCGAGCCGCGGGGCCCCCTCGTCGAGAAACCGAAAGGCCTCGCTCGGGTCGAGCCTGATCAGCGCCGGCTCGCGTTCGCGCAGCGCTTGTTCGATGGGCGGATACAGCCGGGCCGCGCGACCGAGTGCGAGCAGCAACGACTCTGCTGGGTCTCCGAACGCGCGCCCGAGCAGTGTGAGGTTTGCGCGTTGCCGCTCCAGACGTCCGCGGCCGGCACGTGCAGGCTGGGGTCGTCGGGCGACTGCAGTAAGAAGCGCAGCACGAACGAGTCGTGATCGTGCTCGGGTAGCTCGAGACGAAAGTACGCCCGCAGCCGGTCGCGCGAGCCCACCGCCGGCTCGCTCCAGCGCGCGAGTTCGTCGACCACCGAGCGCTCGCCAAAGCCGCTGACCGAAAAGCTGTCGTCTGCACCGGTCAGCGCCGCGCTGAATCGCTGCTCCCAACGCTCGTCCGGTGCAGCCTGCGTCGAAGCGCGATCTTGGGCGCGAGAGCGAAGGTTGGCAGGCTTTGCACGCAGCGTGGGCGCACCCTTGGTGGAGCGCAGCAGGGCGTCGACCACCGCGTCGAGGAACGCGCGCAGTAAGGCTTCGGGCGCCCACACCCTCAGATCGGAGGCGCCCGGCGCGACCACGG